>JBCKZH010000135.1:0-9064 GCA_038919385.1 Vicinamibacterales bacterium
ACTACACGGAGGGCAAGAAGTCCTACATGCCGTCGTTTCGGTTGGGTCGCGGTAAGTCCGCGCTCGCCAACGTGCCCGCGGATCTCGACAGCTTCCCCGTGAGCACCTGGTTTCAGGGCTTGCTGGAGAAAGGCGTGCAGACCTTCGCCCTCAACGGATTGGCGATTCGGCAGCCCAGTCCGCCGGGTGTGGGTATGCAGTTTCTCCCCGATGGGTCGAATCTGCCGTGGGTAGTTGACAGTCTCCGGAAGAACCCAGCCGCGTTTCGGCGCTGGCTCGAGCACGTAAGAACGGCGCTCGCCGACGTCGTTGACATCGAGACCGTTGAGCGCGAGGAAGATCGTCACCGCTACCTGGTCCTGACCTACGCAAACGGCGCGCGCGTTCCGTCGTGGCTTGTGTCGGATGGCAGCCTGCGGTTGCTGGCGCTGACGATTCCGGCGTACCTTCCGGATCTGACCGGAACGTTCCTGATCGAAGAGCCCGAGAACGGCATTCACCCGCGCGCGATAGAGACCGTCGTTCAGTCGCTGTCATCGATGTACTCGGGCCAGGTTCTCCTTGCGACTCACAGCGCAATCGCCCTGAACATGGTCGAACCACGCGACGTCCTGTGCTTTGCCAAGGATGCGTCAGGAGCCACGGACATCGTGTCAGGTGATCAGCACCCGGCGTTGCGCGACTGGAAGCGTGGTGAACCCGACCTCGGGGTGATGTTCGCATCTGGATAACGCCCTGTCCGGGATGTGGGGTGACCGCGCCAAGGCCATCGTCATCGATCCAGAGGTGGACGTGTGGATGTGGGGAGCTGAGACCCACCTTCGCTCGATGGTGAACTGGCGTTTTCCCGAGGGTATCAGGCCGTGGCTGGTGTCTCAGTCCTTCGCCTTCACTGCTGACGGTAAGCCGGCGCGCCCCAAGGAAGCGCTCGAGGCGGCGTTCAGGCGCGCTCGGACTCCGCGCTCATCGGCGCGTTACGAACAGGTCGCACAGAGAATCAGCCTGACGCGCTGCAGGGATGAAGCCTTCCTGCGCCTTCGAGCGTCGGTCGTCGGGTGGTTTGGCGCACTGCGGCCAACTGCGAACTAGCGTCAATTGGTCAGTCGGTGTCGGTATCCTCGCGGGCTGAGTAGAATCTTGCAGCCGGCACCCAATGGCATGCGGTGGGCACGGACCGAGGCGATCCGTGCCCGAGAAGTCGGCGGGCTGCCGGGTTGATATGGTATTACCCGCGATAAGTCGCCAAGGGCGGTCGGGTCCGCCCTTGCCCTTGGCGTTCTGAATGCGCCACGCCACGCATTCTGGCTCAATGCCGATCTTGTAACGGCGCCGTGCGTGATCCCGGCCGCCGCCGTCCCGGTGTCGACGATCGTTTTGACCCACCCAGGTCCGTCACCGGCAGCTTCACCGGCCTTTCGTCCCTGCGCCGTCTCGCGCGAGCTAACGCCGGCCGTGCGGTGACCACGCGACGATCTTGATTCCTGATCTGTCATATGGCATTATATTGTGTGTCACATGGCAGTGATTAACAGGAGCGGCCAATGAAGACGACCGTTGAGAGCGGCGGCGTGCCGGTGCATGAGCATCGCGTAGCAAGGATGCTTGGAGTGGCGAAGATCTTTAAGGGTGGCCTGGGTTCAGCAGTAGCGGTACATGAAGCCCTTCATGCCGGCTTACCGCGGCGCGCGTTGTTCAGGGCAATCCCGGCCGGCATTCCCGTGCCGAGGCTATGCCCGGTTTTTGGCATCAGCGTACGCACGTTCATGCGTCTGAAGGCTGAACCCGACAAGCTGCTGGACGCTGAACAGAGCGGCCGCGTTTGGCAGTTCATGGAACTGCTAGCGAAAGCAGAGGATGTCTTCGGGTCGAGAGAGCGGGCCGTCGACTGGATCCTGGAGCCCGCGATGGCGCTCGAGAACCGCCGGCCGATTGAACTGCTTACGACCCGGGTGGGCGCGCGGCTGGTCGATGATGTCATCGAGCGGATGCGCCACGGCGTGTATCAATGACCTCCCTGCCAGGCCACACCGGAGCAGTCGTCTTCTGGCGCCTGGACGACAAGCGGTACGAGAAGACGTGGGACGGCGGCGAGGGGGCGCACCAGAAGGGCGGTCGGTGGAGTCCGGTTGGCGTGCCGGCCGTCTACTGTTCGCTCGACCCCGGCACAGCCATCCTTGAAGTCGCTGTGCACAAGGGTTTCGGCACCCTGAACGCCGTTCCCCACGTGCTCTCTGCGGCCGCTCTGGAAATCCCTTGGGACCAGGTCCACGTTGTGCAACCCGAGGACATCCCCAACAAGCTTTGGCGATATCCATGCGCCTTCAGCGCCGCCCAACAGGAATTCGGGCATCGGTGGCTGAGCACGCACGACTTCCTTGCGATTCCCAGCGCGGTATCGCGCCGGAGCTGGAACCTCATCTTCGATGCTAGTCGTGCTGTCGGGAAGTACAAGCTGCAGCACCAGGAAGACCTCGATCTCGATCCGCGGTTAGACCCGCCCCTGAACGGTGTTTCCTCACCCGGTCGCTGAAAGGCGACATGCTCATCGGTGAAGATCAATCTGTCCGGCGACGCGTGAGCCAGGGTACACGCGTAGTCGGCTCCACCATGAAGCTTAGCAAGTTGAAAAAGGCGACGAAGTTGGACTTTCCCGATCCGTTCGCGCCGACGAGCACGGTCAGGTCGCCCAACTCCATGTCGATCTCGCGGATCGATCGGAAACCGGAAACCTTCAACCGAGTGAGCTTTTCCACGTCATGTCCTCAGCCAGCATGTTAGCTGGGTTCGTCTTCCAACGAGAACAGGGTGGGCTCGCTCTTCCTGGCGCGCGAGCGCCGTTGCGGGGCGGACGCGGACTGCGCCGGCACGGCGAGTGTGTCAGCCCCTTCGCGTCTGGAGCTGCTGGGGGGTTCCAGGGGGTCTCATGCCCCATAAGATAGCGACTTCTACAATGGATATCCATTATTTATACGAGGCTCAATATCGACGGAACATCGTTTGCCAGGGCGGCCTCCGAGTTCGTGCGGCTATACTCGCTCTATAGACCAGGATGTGGGATCCACGCATATCTGGAGCAACACTGGACCGAGTTCTGAAATCGCTTGAGAGGCAGCAAGACGGCCGAAGGGTGAAGTCGGGAGGGGCTGCAGGCAAGCTGCAGGGCATTGGTTGCGGCTGGGGGAAGGTGAAGCCGGGCCGTGGCGTTGTCTGACTTCTCTCCAAGATGTTTCTGGATCAAGCTCAATGCCTCGCAGGATGCGCCTCTCTGAGAGTGTGGAAGGTACCAAGTAGTGGGGAGGGCGGAGTGTACTTGTTTTTCGATACAGAAACGACAGGCATTCCTCGGAATTGGCGAGCGCCGGTAACCGACCTCACCAACTGGCCCCGCATCGTTCAGCTGGCCTGGCTGGAGTGTGATGAAGACGGCGCGGTTGTCCGTGAAGCAAGCGTCCTGGTCAAGCCTGACGGCTTCTCAATCCCGGCAGAGGCCACGCGCGTTCACGGCATCACAACCGATCAGGCGACAACGCAGGGTGTGCCTTTGAGCGAAGCACTCACTGCGTTCTCGGCGGCTACCGCAGTCCGATCAATCGGAGTAGCCCACAACATCAGTTTCGATGAAAGCGTGCTCGGGGCCGAATTCATTCGAACCCGCCTTGCGAATCCGTTGAGCCGATTGATCCGAGTGTGTACCAAGGAAGTATCAACAGACTATTGTCAGATACCTGGACCATACGGGTACAAGTGGCCAACTCTTGAAGAGCTCTATGAGCGTTTATTCGATGAGCGGCCAGAGAAGTCGCATGATGCCGCGACCGATGCGCGGACCTGTGCACGCTGCTTCTTCGAGCTGAAGCGTCTCGGCGTGATCAGATAGCGACCTTCTCGTCGGCCCAATGATCCGCGATAAAACCAGGCAGGCCAGACGTGCAGATCAAGCACTGATCCCGAAGCCCGGAAACTCATTCGATGACCGTTCCAATTCTGGGAAGCCGCCCATGCGGGGTTCGGATCAGTCGGGTGACAGGACGCGCTCTATGCGTCCCGAGGTCAGGAAGACGATGAGCCCGAGCCGCGCACCGGTAGCCGTCAAATAGTCGCGGACTTGATTTCGGTAGATATCGATTTGGGCGGGCACCGGGTTGACGTCGCTTTTCCAATCAACTACCGCTTCGATACGCCCCATCTCATCGATGGCGACCGCATCGGCGATGCCAGCGGTTAGCGTCATGGTGCGATCCGCGAACATGGCGGCATAGACATGAACTTCGGGCAAGAGGCATCGTGGTCGGTGAGCGGGCGGGAGCGCCTGTCCGGCGGCACGAGTGCAGCCGACGCCGGAGGGGCGTCTGCCGATCGGCCAAAAAGACGTTTCAAGAACTCTCGCATGGCTGTCTACGGTCGGTGCCTGGGCTTGTCCGCTCTGAACTGCTGGTGAATCATATCAACCAGCTGTAGTCCGCAAATGTTACATCCGTGTGAGGTCTGCACCACGAGCGTCGCCTCGCGCAAGAGGCCGCGTGACGCCCAGAAACGCAGCGCGCGCATCTGTGCGGACCACAGGTGTGGCGAAGGACAGCTGTGCTCGCGGATGCCCGGGTACGGTGTGCAGCCTGAGACGGCGACTTGCAGCGCCGCCAGCATGAGCGGAGCGACCGTTCCGGCCGCCGGTGCCGCGTTACGAAGGCGCGTTGTTCGTCGACAGCAGTGGGACGTTCCCTGGAGTCGCGAGGCGATGAATCCGCACGGCACTCGGGGGAAGCGCAGCCTGCGCCTGGGCCACAACTCGTTCGTGGTGGGTGAACAGCAGCACCTGGACGTGATCCGATAGACCCTGGAGCACCCGGAGCCCAGCCTCGGTGCGGTCGTCGTCGAAGTGCACGAAGAGATCGTCGAGCTTGAGCGGAAGTGAGCCGCGCCGTTGAACGAAGTGTTCGAGAGCGGCCAGTCGGAGCGCCAGGTACAGCTGATCCGTCGTACCGGAGCTGAGCCTCGCGACGTCGATGGATCGGCCTGTCGAGGTCTTGGCGAGGACCAATGGAACACCCTTGTCGTCCATATCGGTGTCCAGACCGGAGTACCGGCCGAGCGTAAGGTCATGGAAGATCTGGCTCGCACGTGTCAGGATCGGCCCTTGGTTGCGTTCGCGGTACTCCGCGATCTGCTTCTGCAGGAGCGTTCTCGCCAGCACAACACGGACGTACTCTTCGGTATGCGCGACGACGTCTGCAAGCGTCTCTTGTGCCCGTTCTGCGACCGCCGCGGCTTGGTCGGAGGCGTCGATGCCGGCGCGCTCCTTCCTCCGCCCGCCGACGAGCAGCGCCTGCTTCTCGCGGCACTGATCGAGGCTGTTGAACTGGCGTCCGAGTTCCTCGATCTCGGTCTCCAGGTCGACGCGCTCGAAGTCGTCCACATCGCGCTCTAGACGATCGAGCGGTAATCCCGTGGTGGCGATAAGTTGCGCCTCAGTTTCGGCGATGCGCTCCGTCCATGCGCTGTATTGCCCGGTACGGGCCACTGCGTCGAGCAGCGTCTGCTCCTCGGCGAGCCCGGCCGCGGAGGTCATCCCAACGATCTCGGCGTTGCTGGCCTCGACCTGTCTCCGGGCCTTGTCGACGTCGACCAACTTCTCGTCATGTTGAGTCCGGAGCGAACGATGCGTCGTGGCGTCGCGCTGCGCAGTGCTGAGCCGCGCACTGAGGATGCCGATCGCGACCTCGGGCTCCGACACGTCGATGTCGGCATGGCCCGAGAGCGCCTGAACGACCGAGACGAGCTTTTTCTCAATCGAAGTGTTGCGGCGCTCGATGCCTGAAACTCGCCGCTGCTTGTCACCGAGCGATTCCGATGCAGTCTCCATGTCGGAGACTGTCGACATGACCGCTTTGACATCGGATGGTGCTGTCTCTTGCGTTAGGCCGAGCACGGCCACGGAAGCGGCCCATTGCGTCGTCCAGACCGCCATCTCGCCCCCGGCAGCCACGACCTTGGCCTCGAGATCCCGGACATTGTCCGTGAGGTCGTCGACAGACTTCTGGCGGCTTGCACGGGCTTCACGCGCCTTATCAGACCCGTTACAGACGATCTCTGCGAGATCGAGCAGTGCGGCGAGGCTGAGATCCTCGCCGATCTCCTCACCCAGCCCGACGAGGAGCACGCACAGATCACGCCGGTGGCGCTCGATGGCAGCCTGCTGTGCGGATGCTTCGGTATCCAAACCGCGCAGCGTCGCTGCATCAGCGGCAGCGTGGCGCAGCCGATCGAGAAGGTCGTCCATCTCCTGCCGGCCGCCAGCTTCGACGCCCAGAGGAGCCCAGAGCTCGGTCCATCCTTGCCGGGCCGCCTCCGCCTTCGCCCGTGCCCCCTCGAGTTCTTCCGACTGTGTGACGAGGGCGCTTTCGATCATCTTAAGGTCGCGCTCGAACAGACTCCGTCGCTCAACGGCACTCGCGTCGTGACGCAAGCGATCGGAGATGCTGTCTGCGCGCTCGACGGAAACCTCATATGCCGCGTCGAGCGGGGCGCCCTCTGTCCACCGCGCACGGACTTCGTCGTCTGCCTCGCCGCCGAGCCAGGCGGCACGCACCAAGCGCCAGCCCTCGTCCCGTCGCGCCCGCGCCTCGCGGAGTTCCTGTTCGGACGGGGGTGCTCCTCGAAGCAGCTCGTCGAGGTCCGTTCGCTTGACCTTCTGTTGCGCCTGAAACTTTCGGATCTCCGTCTCACATCTGGTGACGCCGGTTGCCGAGGCAGTGACACGAGCATCGGCTTCCGTCACCCGGCTCGGTGCTGGGAGTTGCAACGCGTCGATAGAGCGGGGCGCGGCCGTGATCCCGAGGGAGGTGACAGCTGCTGTGAGTCTAGTCTCCATTTCGACCAGCTTCCGCAGTGTCGCATCCCGCGCAGCCTCGACCCGTCCTTCCCCTCGGGTGCGGCCCACCGCGGAGCGGAGCTGCGCGACGTCGAGCGGCGTGGGTGAATCGCGCAACTGATCGCGCGCGCGGCCCAATCGCCCTGACGCGTCTTTGAGGAGGGAGCGCGCAGACTTCGACGCGCTGGCGAGGCCGGCGTGCTCCTGGGCAAGGCGGTCGATCGCTGCACGTATCGCAGCGGAAATCGTGGGGAGACCGTCCGCTCCGACAGGACAGCCTTCCGGAAGGGATCGTCGCAGGGTCTCAAGTTGACGTTCCAGGTCGCCGACCTGCTTGTTGAGGGAGGGGAGATCCTTCATGTTTTGCCGAAGGGCACCGATCTCCTTTACTAGGCCGCCGATGAGGTCAGCCTGAGCGACCAGCGGCTCGTCAACGTCGAGTTGTGACATTTGCTCGTTCAAGCGTTCGAGGTCGCTGGACGCCACGGCGAGCTTCGACTGCGCGTCGTGCCGAAGCTGCTGTGCTGCGGCTAGCCGAGCGGGCACATCGGGCGTGACACGTGGACCTTGTCCCTCGAGCGTGACGAGGTCGGCCTGGGTCTGTCGTCGAGCTTGTACCAGCGGCCGGATTGCCCGGACGCGCTCGGCTAGGTGCTTCTTCTCGGATAGTGCCCGGAACTGCGCGGCGACCAGTTCGAGGTCCGCCTCGGACTGGCGCAGGTCGTCGTCGAGTTTCACGACCTCGGCAGTGCCCTTCGACAGTTCACGAACCTCCTTGGAGAGATCCCTGTACTGGCGAATCCCGGTGTTGATCGAGGAAACAGATCCAGACGCCTTGAACAGTTTGTCAGCTCTTGACTCGAGATGGGCCATCGCCTGGTTCAGTCGCGTCAGGCCCGTCCCGGCGCCAAAGAGGGCCTGACCTAACTCACCATCGTTCTTTAGGAGTGACTTGCCGCCAGTGGCGATCTCCTCGTGACCGATTGAAAAGAGTGTCTGGTACACGCGCTCGTCGACGTCGTGGAGCATGGCTCGCAGGATGCTCTCGTCAAGCATCTCGCCGGCGGAGGACCGTAGGGTACCGGACTTTCGCTTGATCCGAGCGATCGGGAGTTTTGTGCCGGTCTCATCGCTTAGCACCGCGCCGACGCGCAGGTCCTGCATGGCATGAACGAAGGCGTGCTCAGAGCGCACGGGAATGCCGTAGAGCAATTGATGGATCGCTGCCATCGCGGTGGTCTTGCCGGCCTCGTTGGCGCCGACGATGACGTTCACTCCGGTGGGCAACAATTCGAGCGTCACGTCGGTGAACATGCCGAAGCGCGTGAGTTCGAGGCGTTCAATCCTCACCCGTCCGCCTCATCGAGGAGCGACATGATCAGTTCCAGACTGGCATCGAGCGTGTCGGCGATGTGCGCTGCGCTCCCCAGGGATGTCGTGTCGAAGGCTGCGGACTCGCCGCCTCGGGCATCGGCGGCGATCTTGTTACGAAGATCGGTGAAGAGGCTCTCGTACTCCATGAGGGCCGCAGGGTCCTGTCGGATTGCCTTCACCCGGGCAGCAATGCCCCCGATGGTGTCGCCATCCTCGCGGTCGGCCAGCTCCACGGGCCGGTGGGTCTCCACCTTGACCTTCTCCACCCACACCCCGCCCGTCCTCACGCCGAGTGCGCGGATCTCGGCCTCGAGTTGGGCAACATCGCGCCACAGTGCAGGGTGAGCGGACGACCGGCCGGTGATCCGGACCCGCGCTGCGACTAGCCGATCGACCGATGTGGTGACGGCAGATTCGAGGGAACGGCCGACGGCGGCGAGCACGTCGTCCACATCATCGAGCTCGGTGGCATCCACGTGGCTCTCGTGCCACCGGACCACATCCAGGCTGAGATGCTCGATCGACTGCACGCCATTCCCCTCGACCGTGACGAGCGAAGCACCCTTCGGACCAAGTTCGCGGGCATGGCGCCCCTGCAGGTTGCCGGGGAAGACGATCCACGGGTCGGTGAGGACCTCTTCGCGCTGGTGGACATGTCCGAGGCCCCAGTACTGATAGCCCCGACTTCGGAGGACGTCGATGGTGGTCGGTGCGTAGGACGCGTGACCCGGTCGACCGTCGAGGCTCGTGTGTAACAGGCCGATGGTGAACAAGCCCGGATCCGCCAGGGGGTAGGCAGCCGCGAGGTCGATGCTGACCGCC
>JBCKZH010000136.1:0-9031 GCA_038919385.1 Vicinamibacterales bacterium
CAGCGCCTCATCTAGCCGCGCCCGTCGCGGTCTTCACCCCTTCATGCGTCTTGTCATCGAGCCGGGCCTCGCCTCGGCCAACTACTGGCGCGACCTCTGGCGCTATCGCGAGCTCATGTACTTCCTCGCCTGGCGCGACCTCGTCGTCCGCTACAAGCAGACAGCGATCGGCGTGGCGTGGGCGCTGATTCGCCCGGCGTTGACGATGGTGGTGTTCGTGCTGTTTCGCCGGTTGATGGGCAACCCCGCGTCGGATGTGCCCGATGCCATCCTCGTGCTGGCAGCGGTCCTGCCGTGGCAGTTCTTTTCCTCCGCCCTGCAGGACGCCTCTGGCAGCATGATCGGCAACGCCAACCTGATTTCCAAGGTCTACTTTCCACGTCTCATCGTGCCGGTCGCCTCGGTCATCACGGCGTTCGCCGATTTCCTGATCACGCTGGTGCTGCTGGCAGTGGTGATGGCGTGGTACGGGTTCGCGCCGGCGTGGACGATTGTGGCGTTGCCGGCCTTCGCGCTGCTCGCCGCCGCCCTGGCCTTTGGCGCGGGCCTGTTCTTCGCGGCGCTGAACGTCGAGTACCGCGACTTTCGCTACGTGGTGCCCTTCGTGATGCAGATTGGCTTGTTCGTGTCGCCGATCGCGTTTACCACGTCGGCGGTGCCCGAGCCCTGGAAGTCGCTGTATATCCTCAACCCGCTGGTCGGCATCATCGACGGGTTCCGGTGGAGCGTGTTGGGGCCGGGCACACCGCTGGTGCCCGAAGCACTCGCCGCCTCGGCCGTCGGCACGGCGGCGTCGTTGTTGCTGGGGGTGTGGTACTTCCGCCGAATGGAACGATCGTTTGCAGACATCATCTGACGCCGCGGGTCGCGAATGATCACGGTTGAGGGCCTCGGCAAGCGGTACCGCATTCGTCACCAGCAGGCGGCGAAGGGGTACACCGCGCTGCGCGATGTCATCGCCCAGCGGATCAAGGCGCCGTTCGCGCGCGCCGACCGCACTGGCGAGGACTTCTGGGCGCTCAAGGACGTGTCCTTCGAGGTGCAGCGCGGCGAGGTGATCGGCATCATCGGCCGCAACGGCGCCGGCAAGAGCACGCTCCTGAAGGTCCTCAGCCGCATCACCGAGCCCACCGAAGGCCGCGTCACTTTGCACGGCCGGGTTGCGAGCCTGCTCGAAGTGGGCACCGGCTTTCATCCGGAGCTCTCGGGTCGCGAGAACATTTTTCTGAACGCCGCCATCCTCGGCATGACGCGCGCGGAGACCGTGCGTAAGTTCGATGAGATCGTCGCTTTCGCGGAGGTCGAGCGTTTCCTTGATACGCCGGTCAAGCGCTATTCCTCAGGCATGTACGTGCGGCTGGCGTTCGCCGTCGCCGCGCACCTCGAGCCCGAGATCTTGATCGTCGACGAGGTCCTTGCGGTCGGGGACGCCGAGTTTCAAAAAAAGTGTTTGGGCAAGATGCACGATGTCAGCCGCGGTGGCCGGACTGTGCTGTTCGTGAGTCACAACATGGCCGCGATCAAGAGCCTGACCACGCGATGCGTGGTGCTACGCGGTGGTCGGATCACGGATGTCGGGTCACCCGATGCGGCGATTGCCTCCTACTTGCAGACCGGCCGTCGGGACATGGCGGCACCGGCCCAGCGACAGTGGGGACGGGGCGCACACACAATCATTCAGAACGTGCGACTGCTTGACACCGATGGCGTCGAGATACATCACTGGCAGCCGGCTCGGCCGTTGATCCTCGAGGTGATACTCGAGACCGACGGTGCTTCCGGCCTATCATTGGACGCGATGTTGCTGGACGAGTCCGGCGTGAAGATTGGGCTGGCGTCGAGCCACCATTTCGATGGGGTGATGCTCCCGACCCTGCCAGGCCGGTACGCGTGCCGCGTCGCGCTCAGGCCGCCGTGGCTGGCGTCGGGGAGATACGCTTTCGACGTGACGACCTCGGTCGTGAACTCAAACTGGGACCACTACGTCGAGTCGGCCGTCGAGTTCGACGTGCTGTTCAGTAACCCAGGCGAGCGGTCTTGGGACTTCAGGCAGTCGTTTGGCTACGGCGCGTCCGCCTTGCTGTCGGATGGCGGCCCGATATTCACGCTGATGGGTGTCGGCAGCCAAGGGGCGGCCAGTGCAACCCGGTGAGCCACCTCCAGCTTCGGAACGCGTGGTCTCGGCGTGCCCAGCCTGCGGATCGGCGAATAACGCTCAGGTCGGCCGCGAGGCCACTGGGTTTACCTCGCTGGCCGGCGGCACTCCGTTTCAGCAACGCCCTTATACGGTCGGGGAGTGCGCCACCTGCGGCCTCATTTTCAAGTCGCACACACTGTCGCTGGACCAGCTCGATGAGTACTACGCGAAGCTCGAGTGCGCGACGTATGCGGAGGGCAGTTTCCCGACCGACCGTCATCTATCTCGACTGTTGACCCGGTTGCCCGAGGGCAGCACGGTGCTCGATTTCGGTTGCAGCACCGGCCGAGTGCTCAATGCCCACACCGAGCGCCTGGTCTGCTACGGAGTCGAACCGAATGCGGAGGCGGCTCGCATCGCGCGAGCCGGCGGTACGCGGATCGTGACCGAGGCAGACTTGCGAGCTGGTCATGTGGCCGGATTTGACGCGATCATCCTCGCCGATGTCTACGAACACCTGCTGGAGCCGAGTCGAGTGGTCGACTTGCTCGCCGGCCTTCTAGCGCCCGGTGGACGACTGCTGATCGTGACTGGCAACGCCGACGCGATTCGCATGCGCGACTTTATCGCCGAATTTTGGTACTTCCGTACGCCCGCCCACCTCATCATGGCGAGCATGCGCCATTTCCACTGGTTGGCGGCGCGGGTCGGTATCGCCGTGGAAGCCTGCCATCTCTGCAGCCACTATGACACCCCCGTTTCGGAGCGGGCGGTTCAGTATGCGAGATCCCTCTCGTACTTCCTGTTCCAGACGGTTACTGTTGGCCCCGTGGCGCGCGTGCTGCGCGCGATCCCTGTCCTCAACCGAGCTGCACGGTGGGCCAATGCGCCAGCGCTCACCTGTACCCGCGATCACGTCGTTGCGGTACTCAGCCGACCTGTGGCGTCCGGCTCCTGATGAAAACCCTTCTTGTAACCGGCTCGTCCGGCCTGATCGGTTCAGAAGTCTGTCACTACTTCGCAAGCGTGCTGGGCTACACCGTTCACGGAGTGGACAACAACCAGCGCGCGGTGTTCTTCGGGCCGCAGGGCGATACGCGGTGGAATCAGCAACGGTTGCAACGCGAGTTGCCCGCGTTCGAGCATCACGAGCTGGACATCCGCGATCGTGACGGAGTCATGCAGTTGGTGGCCCGCCTCCGGCCGAGCGCCATCGTTCATGCCGCCGCGCAGCCCAGCCACGACCGCGCCGCGGCGATCCCGTTCGACGATTTCGATACGAACGCGACTGGCACGCTGAATCTGCTGGAGGCCGCGCGCCAGGCGTGTCCCGAGTCGCCGTTCGTCCACATGTCGACCAACAAGGTCTACGGCGACGCGCCCAATCGCATCGCCCTCGAGGAACTCGAGACCCGGTGGGATTACGCCGACCCGGCGTACGAGCATGGCATTCCAGAGACCTTCACGATCGATCAGTCCAAGCACTCGTTGTTCGGCGCGTCGAAGGTGGCCGCCGATGTGATGGTCCAGGAGTACGGCCGATACTTCAATATGCCCACCTGCTGCCTGCGCGGGGGGTGTCTGACAGGGCCAAACCATTCGGGTGTCGAGTTGCACGGGTTCCTGTCCTACCTGGTCAAGTGCAACCTGGAGGGCCGGACCTACACGGTGTTTGGCTACAAGGGCAAGCAGGTCCGCGACAACATCCACTCTTTCGATGTCGCGCGGTTTGTGGCCGCGTTCGTTGACGCGCCCCGGCGGGGAGAGGTCTACAACCTCGGCGGCGGCAAGGGCAACTCGTGCTCGGTGCTCGAGGCTTTCACCATCACCGAGGGCTTTACGGGCACGCCGCAGGTCTACACGTACGTGGATCAGAACCGCATCGGCGATCACATCTGCTACTACTCCGACCTGCGCAAGATGCGCGCGCACTACCCCAATTGGGCGATCACGAAATCGCTCGAAACGACCGTTCGCGAGATTGTCGAGGCGTGGGAACGGCGGGCGTGAGTGCGGCCCTCCGCATCGCGTACGTCACGATCGGTAAGGCCGACGACATCCACGAGTGGTCGGGACTGAATGCCGCGATTCGGGCGGCGCTGCTCCATCAGGGTTGCATCGTCGATGACGTGGACCAATTGGGTGCACCGTATTCGCTCGCGCAACGAGCTCGCAAGCGAGTTCAGGCGGCACTGTTAGGTACCACTTACGCGCTGGAACGCAGCCCGGCGGCAGCAGCGGCGTGGTCCCGGACGGTCGACCGGCGAATCGCGGGACTTGGCCCGGTCGATGCCGTGGTGTCGACCGGAACGCTCCCCGTAGTGTTTCTCGATCGGGCCACTCCGCTGGCGATCTGGACGGATGCCACTTTTC
Source organism: Vicinamibacterales bacterium (assembly GCA_038919385.1). Classification (GTDB taxonomy): domain Bacteria; phylum Acidobacteriota; class Vicinamibacteria; order Vicinamibacterales; family UBA2999; genus 12-FULL-67-14b. The sequence goes on from JBCKZH010000136.1 coordinate 4,511, forward strand.
ACAGCCTTCGTTCCACCTACCCGGAATACGCGAGCTACTCTCGGGCCTCAGTCAGCGGAGGTGACTTGGTCGAGCATGCTGCACTCAACCGCGCCAGCCTCGTTTGCTATGCCTCGCAATGGGCGGTTGACGACGCGGTTGACTACTATGGCATTTCCCGCAGCAAGACCCGGATGATCCCCTTCGGGGCGAATTGCGAGTCGCCATTCGCCGACGAGTCCGAAGCGGCATTGCAGGTGGAGCAGCGCGACTGGTCGCTGGTTCGCCTGGCATTCGTCGGCGTCGACTGGCACCGCAAGGGCGGCGACCTGGCGGTTGCTGTGGTGCAGCAGTTGAACCAGCGCGGAATCCGGGGCGTGCTGTCGGTCATTGGTTGCGAACCGCCACCGGAGGCGCGCGCTCTCCCGTACGTGGAGAGCCATGGATTCCTGTCAAAGAAGAACCCCGCTGATACCAGGCGGCTGCGCGAGATCCTGGCGTCCTCGCATTTTCTGATGGTTCCCAGCCTGGCCGAATGCTTCGGCCTGGTGTTCGCCGAGGCCTCTGCGTTCGCTCTTCCCTCGGTCGCACGGGGCGGTTGGGGGAGTGCCGAGCGCCGTGCATCACGGCAAGACCGGATTGCTGTTGTCGCCGCACGCCGGTGCCGACGACTACTGCCAGGCGCTTGAGCCATTGCTGACCGATCGGACGCGTTACGCGGCAATGTGCGCCGAGGCCTATCGGGATTCCGCCTGCCGGTTGAACTGGCACGCGGCGGGCGCCCACTTCTGCACGGAATTACGTGAGACCGTGGCGACGCGCCGTTCTGCCGTGCCGGCTCACCGTCTCTTGTGACTTCGCCTCAACCGAGCACCTCAATGGATGGAGCGGCACTGCCGAGGCTCTTATATCTCGGCGATGTACCGGTGGAATCGAGCTACCACGGCTCGGCGCTCCTTTACCGACTCCTGGAGGGCTACGAGCCCGACCGATTGAGGGTGATTGAGGGTGGGGATATCACGTCCAAGCCCGAGCGGCGCCTCCCGGGCGTCAACTATCAAGCTGTATCGCCGGCCGGTCGCCGCCTTCAGAACACACGACTTCACGCGTGGCGAGCACTCTGGATGTCATGCCGATCGGCGGCATGGGCCGGAGGTATTCCCGCGCTGCTCAAGGGATTTTCTCCGCAAGCAGTCATGACGGTGGCCCATGGGCATCAATGGGTGACGGCGGCGGAGTTTGCCAGGCGGCACCGGTTGCCGCTGCACCTGATTGTTCACGACGACTGGCCGAGAATCGTCAGCCTCCCCGCGCCTTTCTCCGGACTCGTGGACCGTCAATTCAGAACCGCCTATCGCGCCGCGGCTTCCCGTTTGTGTGTGTCGCCATCGATGGTCGCCGAGTATCGCCAGCGGTACGGTGAAGCCGGTGATGTGCTGTACCCTTCGCGCGCGCGTCAGGCCCCGGTGTACGAAACGCCGCCTGAGCGCCTTCGGTGCAGTGGGCGTGGCTTGACGCTCGCGTATGCCGGGTCGATCAATACGCCAGACTTTTACCGGATTCTTGCGGCGGTAGCCAGGGCGCTGCAGCGCATTGACGGCAGAATGGTAGTGTTTGGTCCCGTCGGCGCAAGGGACGCCGCTTTGGGCGGACTACGGGAGGACAACGTCGAGTTTTGCGGACTGATACCGTCTTCGGAACTGATCAACAGGCTGCGCGCAGAAGCCGATGCGTTGCTCGTTCCGACGCCTTTCGCATCGCATGACGCCGAGCTCGCGAGATTCAACTTTCCAAGCAAGCTGACCGACTACACCGCCGTCGGCATACCGATCCTGATCATTGGGCCGCCCGATTCCTCGGCGGTGCAGTGGGCCAGAGAGAATCCCGGCGTCGCCGACGTGGTCGCGACCCTGGAACCCGAAGACTTGGCTGCAGCGGTTGACCGGCTGGCTGGCGACCCTGACTATCGCGTCCGTCTTGCCACGCGAGCTCTTGAGGTCGGTGCACGGATGTTCAGCCACGAAACGGCGTGGGCCACCTTCTCCGTGGCGTTGACACGCCCAGCCGCTCTGCCGGCCGGCATCAAGTGATCAGCCTCCAGTATCAGGAACAGCGCGCAGCGCGGTATCTGGCGCGGGCGGTGCTTGGGCTGTGCGCGATCTACACGGCCGGCGCCCTCACCATCTATCCTTCGCTGTTCCCAGACCCCGCCTACGGCTTGCTCGTTCAGAAGAGCATGCGTGCCGGCGCCGCCTGGAACTTCGTCACCGAGCCATTGCCGGTGGACATCGCGAAAGACCACAGCTACTTCTTTACCGTGTGGTCACCGGGGCAACACGTCGTACCCGCGATATTGCAGTGGCCGGGCCTGACACTCGGCCAGGCCGTGTCGGCCGGCAACATCCTGTCGGCGTTGTTCGGGCTCGCCGGGTGGTATCTCCTGTTTCAGGCGCTGCAATGGGACCGCGCGACGGCGCTGCTCGCCTGTGCGGCGATCGCGGCGTCGCGCACCTTTAGCTTTTCCTTTCTGGCCTATGTCGGCAGCGACCAACTGGCCTTCGCGGCCTTCCCATATCTCGCCTGGGCAGTGTATGCCGCCCGCGTCAGCTGGGCACTGCTTCTGGTCGCTCCGGCGTCGGTGCTCGCCGGCTTCTTTCTGAAGAACAGCATGGCGATCCAGGTTTCAGCGTGGATCGTCGCCGCGGCGCTGGTCGGCCAGTGGTGTCAAGCCAGGTCACGCAGGTCCATTCCACTGGTGGCCGCCGTCGCCGTGACGGTTGGCGCTGCACTGTGGTTCATCGACTGGGCCTATGTAGCCCGCGGTTGGACGCCAGTGGCGTACGAACCATCGTGGAGCCGCAATCCGGCGGCGTACCTGCTGCCTTCGGTATTGCCGGTGCTCGCTGGCACCGGCGTCGACGATGTGTTGAGCCGGCTGTTCGATCATCCGGACCGGGTGACCTTCGACTACAAGAACTCGCTGCCGGTGCTGATGTCAATTGCCGCGGTTGTCGTGACGTGGGCGAGCGCCGAACTGCGGCATCCCGCCCGCCGCGAAACGCGACTGATCGTGGTGACCTTTGTCGCGCTGGTCGTCGCGGTCTTCACGGTGATGTTCGCGACCGGATCGGGCGCCAGCCTCAACCTGTCGCGCCACTACGTGATCCCGGGCGCGCTGTTGTTGCCGCTGCTGTTCCAGCGCGTCATGGCGAGTCGCTCGCGATGGCTGACAGTTGCCTTCCTCCTGGTCCTCGCGGTTCCGGCGGCATACGGCATCTTGTCGTTCGGCGCCAATTGGCGACGCCACTTTCAGCAGCGGGCCTCGCATTCCGACCGCATCGGCCTTGCCCACATGACGTTGACACCTCGAGTGGTGCAACATCTCCTCACGCTGGACAGCGCGTTGCCGCCCGACAGCCTGGTGGTCGTGCCGATTCCATCGTTGGCCCTCGAGTTCTCGCGGACGCGCGTTCTGCCGACGAGCGCAACGTCAGACGGACTGGCGGAGTCGGCGCACACCGCCTGGGGAGGGCGTGTACCGAACATGGTCGTCATCGCGGAACTCAACGGCCAGACGCCTGAAGAAACCCGTGCCTGGTTGGCGACCTTCTCGGACTACGATCCGTATCGATGGCGCCGCGCGTCGGTCGACGGGTTTTCTTTCTTTGTCCCCGACGGCCAAGTCATCGATGTGCCGTGGCTGGAGGCGACGCTCGCAGGTACCGCATTCGATGCCTGGTAAGATCGGCGCCTCTCGCCCAGGCCCCGAACCGATCACCGCGATCGTGACGGCCGACGATCGAATTGCCCAGACACTGACCGCGCTCGAGCGGATCCGCGCCTGTGTGCCTGGCCCGGCCGAAGTGCTCGTGCATGCCGATGCTGACCAGCAGGCTTGCGCGCGGACAGTGCGCGACTCCGGACTGGCAGATCAGGTGCTGCTCAGCGCGACGCGCGTGGGGCCAGGCGGTGGGCGCAACCGCCTGATTGCTGCTGCCCAACACGACGTCGTCGCCAGCTTTGACGATGATTCATGGCCGATGGATGTGGATTATTTCCTACGCCTGCGCACTCTGTTCGTCAGTCATCCGCGGGCGGCCGTCATTAATGCGGCCCTGTTTCATCGGGGCGAGGTCCGCCGGGATGCGGTCGACCACGTGGAACGGTGCGCCAGTTTCGTGGGCGCCGGTTGCGCGTATCGCCGCGAAGCGTTCGTGGCGACCGGTGGCTACGTACCGCTGGCGACGGCCTACGGCATGGAGGAGGTTGACCTCTCGATTCGGCTCCATGCGCGCGGGGAGCGAATTCTTCACGCCGACAATCTGCGAGTCGAGCACGATACCGACCTCTCCCATCATGGCTCCGCCGAGGTGACCGCCGCGAGCATCGCGAATATCGCGCTGCTGACATGCCTGCGCTATCCGGTGTGGATGTGGCCTGTCGGCGTACTGCAAGCGGCCAAACGCGTGTGGTGGCTGCTCCGGAACGGCCGGCAGCGCGGGGTCGTGCGGGGCCTTGTGTCGATTCCAGCCCATGTCCACG
>JBCKZH010000137.1:0-9016 GCA_038919385.1 Vicinamibacterales bacterium
TTTCGCGTGGGCGGGTGAGACCGACATCGCCAAGGTCGACGTCTCGATCGACAACGGCTCGACGTGGGCGCCGGCGAGGCTGGTCGGTGAACAGGCCAAGTACACCTGGCGGCGCTTCGAGCACACGTTCACCGCGAGCTCGCCCCAGTCAGTGCTGATCCTGTCGCGCGCGACCGATTCGAAGGGCACCATACAGCCGGCCGTGTCGCAATGGAACCCTTCCGGTTATCTGTGGAATCAGTACGATTCCGTCAGGGTCGAGGTCAAAGGTGCTTAGGGGCTGGGGTGCTGGGGTGCTCGGGTGCTTCGGTGCTGGGGTGCTGGGCACCCAGCTGGTGTTTGCTCAGGCGTTGCCGGCCGGCCCTGGCGCCGATCTGTTGAAGCAGCGCTGCATCAGTTGCCACGAAAGCGACATCATCACGTCGCAGCGGCTGTCGCTGACCGGGTGGACGCGGTCGGTCGACAAGATGGTGCGCTGGGGCGCCACCGTCACTCCGGCCGAGCGAGAGGTGCTGCACCCGTACCTGGCCGCGAACTTTGGCCCCAAGCCGGCGGCCTCGCATGCCACCAGTGACGCGGGAGGCGCGTCCTACAAGCGAGCATGTCTGACCTGCCACGACGCCGACATCATCGAGCAGCAGAAGCTGTCGCGAACGGGCTGGACCCGGTCGGTCGAGAAAATGATGCGATGGGGCGCGACCATCAGCGCGGACGAGAAAGAGCCGCTGATCGACTATCTGTCATCGCGCTACGGCCCACGGTAGCCGCCGCGTGTTGAACCGCGGCCTGTGGCGATACACGCGGCATCCCAACTACTTTGGTGAAGCCGTGCTGTGGTGGGGCCTGGGCCTGATCGGCGCGGCCACGCCCGGTGGATGGGTCGGCCTCGACGGGCCGGCGATCATCACCTTCCTGCTGATCAAGGTCTCGGGCGTGGCGATGCTCGAGAAGACGCTGACGACTACGAAGACGGGCTACGCCGAGTACGTCACGAACACGCCGGCATTCTTTCCATGGCTGCCGAAGTAGCGCGCCTTTGCTAGACTCCTAGGCGTTGACAGAAACGCTGGACGCTCAGCGCTCCTCCACCTTCGCTGTTCCAGCTTCGGTGGACAAGCCCCGCTGGCTTCTCCCGCTCCTCCTCCTCCTGTTCTTCGGCTCGGGCGCCTGTGCGCTCGTCTATCAGGTGATGTGGTTGCGGTTGCTCGCGCTGGTCTTCGGCGTGACGGTCTACGCCGCCAGCACGGTGCTCGCCGGTTTCATGGCGGGTCTGGGCCTCGGCAGCTTCGTCGCCGGCCGCCTGGCCGTCCGCATTCAGCGACCGCTCGCGGCCTTCGGCCTGGCGGAGATCCTGGTCGGCATCACAGCCTTTCTCTCGCCGCTCCTCCTGGATGCGCTGACCCGGCTCTGGATCACGGTCCACCCGTCGCTGCCCGACTCGCTCGCGGCGATCACGATCATCCGCTTCGGCGTCGCCTTCCTCGTCCTGATCGTGCCGGCGTCGCTGATGGGCGCGACCTTGCCGCTGGTGATCAAATCGGCAGTCGCGCGCGAGCATCGCATTGGCGGCCGCATCGGCCTGCTCTACGCCATCAACACCACCGGCGCTATCGTTGGCGCACTGGTCGCCGGTTTCTATTTGATCTCGGAGGTCGGCGTCGAGCTGTCGTTCCGGATGGCGGCGATTGGCAACATCGCCATCGGCGTCGTGGCGCTGGTCGCAGCGTATGCCATGCCGCCGCAGAGCGCGCCCCACCAGCCCCACCAGCCCCACCAGCCCCACCCGCCACACCCGCCGTCAATCACCCCCGGCCAGCAGCAGTTGGTGTTGTGGACGTTCTTTGTGTCAGGGCTGATGTCGCTGGCGCTCGAGATCATCTGGTTCCGCATGCTGGTGGTGTTCCTGCGGCCGACCGCCTATGCCTTCACCATCATGCTGGCGTGCGTGCTGGGCGGCATCGCGCTCGGCAGCGCGCTGGCCGCGCCAGTGTTGCGGCGCAGGGCACGCTGGATGCCCGTGCTCGCGATCATTCAGGCCTTGATCGGTGTCGCTGCCGTGTTGTCGTTCAATGCCCTGACGCGGGCGCAGGCCGCCATCGACGTCGCCACCCCGTGGTTCGATCGTCTGGGCCTGAACACCTATCTCGCGCCGCTGGTCGCATCGAGTGTCGTCGCCATGCTGCCGACCACCCTGCTGCTGGGCCTGGCCTTTCCGATCGGCCTGTCGCTATGGGCCGGCGACGATACCAGTGACGAAACGAGCCGGCGGGTGAGCGTGTTCTATTCGCTGAATGTGTTTGGCGCCATTCTCGGGTCGCTGCTTGCGGGGTTCGTCCTGTTGCCGGCGATCGGCACGCGCGGCAGTTTGATCCTCGTCTCGGCTCTCGCCACCACGTCCAGCATGGTGCTGGCCTGGTCGCTGCGATCCACGCGTCCGCGGTTTGCCTACGCCGTGGCCGTCGTGGCCCCGGTCCTGTTTGCGGCCGGAGCTTACTATTCCGTGGATCCGTTCGCGGTGGCGTTCGAGCGTTTTCACCGCAGTGAGTCACTGGTTTGGCGGGAAGAGGGCGTGCAGACCACGGTCGCGGTGCACGACCGGCGCGGCGATCCGCCCATGCGCGTGATGTATCTCGACGGCAACCACCAGGCCAACGACTCACCCGCGACAGCCTTCGTCCACCATCGCATTGGCGCCCTGCCCGTGATGCTGCACCCGGCGCCAACCACGGCCCTGGTCGTGGGCCTCGGCGGCGGCGCCACCCCAGGTGCCGTCGCCCGCTACAACCTCGACGTCGACGTCGTCGAACTGTCGGCCGCGGTGGTGGCCGGATCCGAGTTCTTCAAGAACATCAACTTCGACCTGCTGACCCGTCCCAACGCGCACCTGCGCGTAGACGATGGGCGGAATTTCCTGATGATGAGCCGGAAGAAGTACGACGTGATCACGGCCGATATCATCCTCCCCCGCCATGCCGGCGCCGGCGCGCTCTACTCGAAGGAGTATTACGAACTGGTGCGCGACTCGCTGGCGGAAGGCGGGCTGGTGATGCAGTGGAACGGCGGCGACTCGGCCACCGAGTACAAGCTGCTGATGCGGACGTTCCTCTCGGTGTTCCCCTACACCACGCTGTGGGGCGACGGCAGCCTGATGCTGGGCAGCCTGAAGCCGTTCGCGCTCAGCCAGCGCGCCTACGAGGCGCGTCGCCCGGGGTTCGATCTGTTCAATTGGGACCTGCCGACGCTGAAGCGCATCTACATTGCCGGCACCGACGAGGTGCGGGCCTTCGTGGGCGACGGTCCGATCCTGACCGACGACAAGCCGGTCATCGAGTATTTCTTGTCGCTGCCGAAGAATGATGCGCCAGGCGGTTATACAGGCGCCAAGGGCGTGTTCGAAAGGATTCTCACCCCGTAGGACTCGGCGCTCACGCGCCTCATGGGACTCGGCGCTACGCGCCTTGTGGGGCTCGGGCCTGTGGCCCTCGTGGGGATCTCGGACTCGGCACACCTTCCACAGGGTCGGCGCTCCGGTACCTGTCCATCAAGCCGTTGAGTGGGGCGGCGACTTGCCTCACTTTCAGTTCGAGTTCGTCATATCGCTCGGGTGTGAGATACCCCAGTCGATGGGCGGCGTGTAGGCCATACCCGACCTCCGCGAGCGACGCCGAAGCAATGCTCAGGAAGTGGAACTTCTCTTTCCGGTACTGTCGCGCGAATCCCTCCACAATGTTCGCAGGAACTGAGTACGCCGCCCGTCGGAGCTGTGACGAAAGCTCGTACCTCTCGTCGCGAGGTAGAGATTTCTGCGTCAGGCAGTGGATCTCGATGAACAGATCATCCGCGCGCTGCCAGGCGATCAGGGTGTGATGTTTGAGCATGAGGGTGTGGCAGCAATTAGGGTGCCACGCTGGAGCTCGGGCTACGCGCCTCCTGGGGCTCGGGGCTTTGCCCCGCGTAGGGCTCGGGCTGCGCCCTTCGTGGGGTCGGGCCTTCGGCCCTCCTTGGGGACAAGCGTGCCTGATTCAATCGAAGCTCTCGAAGAAGGCAGCATCAAGGGTGTAGGTGGTCGACGGCCTCAGCCCAAGCTCCAGCTGTTCGAGCATGCCTATCAACTTCTCGCCATCAACGAGCTCGATCGGCGGAACGCCATCGCGAACCGCTTCCCTACGTGAATCGGCCGTGAAGGAACCGGTCGTGATGATGATGCCCTTGTCGGCACGACCCGCCATCGCGCCACGGAAGTCCCGAACTTGCGCCACGGTCACGCTGCCAACGTATCGTTTGCACTGGAACAACACCTTGAAACTCACCAGTGGGTTCACTTGGAGGATGCCGACTCCGTCGATACCACCGTCCCCAGAGCGACCAGTTATCGACACTTCCTGAAAACCGGACTCCCGAAGCAACCGCTGACAAAAGCGCTCAAACGCGCTTCCCGAAAGGGCTTGCAGCTTCGCTGCGACTGCGCTCCTGTATGACTGCTGGACTGCGAGTGAGTCGTTGGCGGGCATTGCAGCGTCGTCTAAGGGGGCTGTCTTCTCAGATTCTTGACCGGCACCTTTAGTCTTCGAAAACGTCGCGGCAACTTCGCGGAAGATACGCCGAGCGTCTGCATCGGAAACAGGCAGTGCCGCGCGCCCCTTCTCTGTCAGGGCCCACACCCCTCGCTTGGAGGCATCAATGAAGCCGCCCTTCGATAGATAGAAGCGTGCCCAATGAACCTGGTTGTCGAATCGAGGCTGGGCCTTGCTCGGGAGCGGCTCGGACTGTTCTTCCTCAGAAAGCTTCAGCTGCGCAGCAATCACTGAACGCACTTCGTTGGGACGTCCGGATCCGCCGAGCTGCCGCAGCGCATCGAGAACCGGTCCGACGTACTTCACGAACTGTGGTGCACTCTGGTCTAGTTTCGCCATATGAAGTGTTGTTGTTTGGCGGAGCCTACTGCGTCTACTGGCGACAGGAGCGAAAGCAATATAGCGTCAAGAATCGACCGGACCTGTAGGAGCCGCGACTCAACCCCGGTCAGAGCGGATGATAGCACCGAGCTATGAGGCGGCCAGTTCCCGGACCCCACGAGGCGCGTGAGCGCCGAGTCCCACGAGCCCTGAGCGAAGTCGAAGGGCGAGTCCCAGGAGTGAGCGTAGCGAGCGACCCCTGTCATACAATCTCCCTATGTCCGTCGCCGCCCCCGCACTGGATCAGGCCCGCACCACGCTCGATGCGTGGGTGCGTGAGCTGATGCAGTGGCACTTCTCCCCCGACACCGGTTGTGACTTCTGGCTCAATTGGGCCACGAAGGCAGGTTGGGATCCCCGTAAAGAAGTCACCGCGTATAGCGACCTCGACAAGTTCGGACCGTTCCAGGACCAGTGGCTGCGCGGCGGGCCGGTGCGGCGGTGGGTGCCCAAGGCGTACCAGAACAAGCCGATCTACATCTTCGAGACCGGCGGCAGCACCGGCGTGCCGAAGTCGCGTATCAACATTGAGGACTTCCGGATCGACTACGAGCAGTTCAGCAAGACCCTGCCCGACGACAAGTTCCCGAAGGGCGCCGACTGGCTGCACATCGGCCCGAGCGGCCCACGCCGCCTGCGCCTGGCCATCGAGCATCTCGCGCAGCATCGCGGCGGCATCTGCTTCATGGTCGACCTCGACCCGCGCTGGGTCATCAAGCTGATCAAGATGGGCGAGATGGAGATGATGGAGCTTTACAAGCGCCACGTCATCGACCAGGCGCTGACGCTGCTCAAGGCGCACGACGGCATCAAGTGCCTGTTCACCACGCCCAAGCTGCTCGAGGCGTTGTGCGAGCGCATCTCGCTCAAGAAGGCCGGCATCACCGGCGTGTTCTGCGGCGGCACCGAGATGACGCCGCAGTTCCACCGCTTCGCGGTAGAGGAATTGATGGAGGGCGCGCACTTCGCGCCCACCTACGGCAACACGCTGATGGGTCTGGGCCCACACAAGGCGCCGACCAAGGACGACCACTGGGCGATCATCTATTACCCACCCGCGCCTCGCGCGATGATCGAGGTGGTGGATCCCGACGATCCCACCACGCTCGTTGCTTACGGCAACACCGGTCGCGTCCGTTTGACAACGCTCACCAAGGAGTTCTTCATGCCGCGCTTTCTCGAGCGCGATGAGTGCGAGCGCGAAGCGCCGTGCGAGCAATATCCCTGGGACGGTGTCCGTAACGTGCGGCCCTTCTCGCGCTTCCAGAAGTCGGTGGTCGAAGGGGTGTATTGATGCTGCACCTGCCGATTCTCCGTTGGGGCGTTCCGTATCGCAGCGTGAACCAGGTGGTCACGCCGCACTTCCGCACGCGTCAACCGTTCGTGTCGATGAGCCAGGCCAACGCCGGCCTGATTCGGCGCGATCTGCTGCGCCAGGCCGATGCCCGCGCGACGCTGCAGAAGATTCCGGTCGCGGATCTCGTCGCCATGGCCGGCCGCGCCGCGGAGCACTTCCTTCACGACACGCTGCCCCTGGATCCCGAGAGCGGCACCATGCAATCGCCGCGGGACTACATCGAGCAGGTCTCGGCCACCACCGGCATGCCGTTCAGCAACGTCAAGCGCAACATGCTGAAGGTGCACGGTGTGCTGAGCAAGGTCACCGAGGTCCTCGCCGGCCTGACCCGCGGCCTCGATCTGAGTGTCCTGGACGAGGGTTACGGCGTCGTCAATGGCCAGATGCTCAGCTTCTTCGCGCGTGGCGACGCCATGGGCGTCGTGCTACCGAGCAACTCCCCCGGTGTGCATTCGCTGTGGGCACCGGCGACGGTGCTGAAGATGCCGCTGGTGCTCAAGCCCGGCAGCGCCGAGCCGTGGACGCCGCTGCGGATGATCTACGCGTGGGTCAAGGCCGGCGCTCCCGCCGATGTCTTCGCGTACTACCCAACCGATCACGCCGGCGGCAACGAAATCCTGCGATCGACCGGACGAGGCATGGTGTTCGGCGATCTCGGCTCCACCAAGCGCTGGAAGGCCGAGGGCCGCGTCGAAGTGCACGGCCCCGGCTACAGCAAGGTCGTGATCGGGCCCGACGTCGCGGATCAGTGGGAGCAATACCTCGACGTGATCGCCGAGTCGATCTCGAACAACGGCGGCCGCTCGTGCGTCAACGCCTCTGGAGTCTGGGTCACCAAGCACGGCGACCGGATTGCCGACGCCCTCGCGCAGAGGCTGTCGCGAGTCATTCCGCGATCGGCCGATGATCCGGAAGCGGTGCTCGCACCGTTTGCCGATCCCGACACCGCCCGCCGCATCTCGAAGACGATCGATGCCGACATGACCGGCGAAAGCGGCACGGCGCGGGACGCCTCCGCGGCCGTGCGCGACGCCGATCGGGTCGCTTCTGCTCATGGCGGCACCTACCTGCTACCGACCATCATCCGCTGCGATGCCGCGCATCCGCTGGCCAACCGCGAGTTCCTGTTCCCGTTCGCCAGCGTGGTGGAAGTGCCCGCCGCCGATCTGCCGGATTGCCTTGGACCATCGTTGGTCGTCACCTGCATCTCGAACGATCCCGCATTCCGCGCGCGCTTCGTCGCTTCGTCGCACGTCGATCGCCTGAACTTCGGGCCGCTGGCGACGACGCAGATTGGGTGGGATCAACCGCATGAGGGAAATCTGTTCGAGCATCTCTACGCGCGCCGGGCGATCCAGAGGCTCGCGTAGTTCTTTCGAATAGCGAATGGCGAACCGCGAATCGCGTTCATGCGCATTCTGTCCCTGACCGCCGGCGCGGCCTCGATGTACTGCGGCAGTTGCATGCGCGATAACGCGCTGGCAGCGCGGCTGATCAAGCTCGGGCACGACGTCACGCTGCTGCCGTTCTACACGCCGACGCTCACGGACGAGGAGAATGTCAGCCGCCAGCAACAGGTGTTCTTCGGCGGGATCAGCGTGTTCCTGGAACAGCACTCCGCGTTCTTCCGTAAGGCGCCGCGCTTTCTCAGCCGCATGCTCGACGCGCCCAGTGTGATCAAGGCATTCACCAGCGGATCGATCTCCGTCGATCCCAAGGAACTGGGCGCGCTCACGGTGTCGACGCTGCGCGGTGAGGACGGCTACCAGAGGCAGGAGATCGACAAGCTGCTCGAGTTCCTGCGCGACGAGCCGGCCTACGACATCGTCAACATCCCCTACGCGCTGCTGATCAGCCTGGCGGCGCCTCTGAAGCGTCAGTTGGGCTGCCCGGTCGTCGTCACGCTGCAGGGTGAGGACCTGTTTCTCGACGCGCTGCCAGAGCCGTATCGCGCCGAAGCACTCGCCCTCGTGCGGTCACAGGTCGCCAATGTTGACCGGTTCATCGCCGTCAGTGAGTACTACGCGCGATTTATGCAGGACTACCTCAACATCCCTGCGCAGAAAATGCACGTCGCTCGGCTCGGGGTCAACGTCAACGACCTCACGGTGACGACCCGGCAGCGGAGCGACCCGTTCACCATCGGCTTCTTCGCCCGCATCGCGCCCGAGAAGGGCCTGCACAATCTCGCCGAGGCATATCGGATTCTGCGGACCGAGAAGGGCCTGCCGCCGTCGCGCCTGGTGGCAGCGGGCTACCTGCCGCCCGCACATCGTCCCTATCTCGAGGGCATCGGCGCCCGACTGAGTGCCGCCGGACTGGGCGACGAGTTCGTCTATCGCGGCACGCTGGATCGAGCGAAGAAGGTCGAGTTCTTCCACGACATCGACGTCTTCTCGGTACCCACCGACTATCACGAGCCCAAGGGCCTGTTCCTGCTCGAGGCCATGGCCTGCGGCGTGCCGGTGGTGCAACCGAACCACGGCGCGTTTCCGGAGATGATCAATCGCACTGGCGGTGGCGTGCTGGCGGCGTCGGAATCCGGTGCCGACATCGCCGACGCGCTGGACGGCCTCTGGCGCGACCCAGCACGGGCTTCTGAGTTGGGCCGCAACGGCGCCGCTGGCGTCCGCGCGAGCTACACCAGTGACCACATGGCGCGTGAAGTGTTCGCCGCGTATCAGTCGGCGACGGCGGGTTAACC
>JBCKZH010000138.1:0-9007 GCA_038919385.1 Vicinamibacterales bacterium
GCGATGCAGGTAGTTGAAGGCCAGCACGACATCGCAGCCATCGGGCAACACCGGCGGAGGATCGGTCTCGAGATCGACGACCTCGCAGCCGAGCGACAAACGCAACCGCTCGGCCGTCGCGCGCACGAAATCCACCGCGTCCGAATCGCGATCGATCGCGTGCACGTCGAAGCCGGCGCTGGCCAGCAGCAACGCGTGCCGGCCACGGCCGCACGCGACATCCAGCACCGTGCCGCCGCGCGGCAGCAGATCGGCGTTCTCGATCAGCCACGCGGCTGGGCCGCGGAGCGGACTCGATCCAAACTCGCGCGGTCCCGTCCACGCCGCAAGCCCGCCAGACAGATTCAGCACGCCAGTCACACCGGCCTCCGAAAGCAGGCGCGACGCCGCCACACTTCGCACTCCGTGCTCGCAGTAGACCAGCACCGGCCGGCCGTCGTCGGGCAACACGGACGGCGCGGAAGCAATCAGATCCACCGGCGTCAGCCACGATCCGGGAATGTGGCCAAGCTCTTCGTGTTCGCCCGGGGAACGCACGTCGAGAATCACGGCCCCGTCAGCAGCCATCAGGGCCAGGGCGTCGGTATGCGTTATGGTGCGGAAGGCGTTCACGTCACGACCTCGGTGATGGGCCAGTATAGCGTCCAGGCGGAACCGGGCGTCGCGGACTGGCGACGGCGATCCGAGATCTATATCCACTTATGTGGATATGTTTGTAACCATCGCCTGGTTCGAGGCACAATGCCGCGATGGCAACCTTGGCGGCCACCGACCTGCGCCCGCGCCGGCTGGTCATTGAGCATCTCTCCATCACCATCGAGGGCCGGGCCCTGGACGACGTGCAGTTGGGCGGCTGGGTCTATGGACCCGAACTGGGCACCGCCCCGGTGGTGGTCATCGTCGGCGGCATCACGGCGTCGCCGTTTCCGTTTGGCGATGGGCAGGCCGAAGGCGATGACGCGCGCGCGGCGTGGTGGCCGGCCCTCTGCGCACCCGACCTGATCGATCCCGCGAAGCACACCGTGCTGTGCCCGTCGTGGCCGGGCAATGGATCCACGTGGAAGGGCTTCGACGATCGGGGGGCGATCGAATCGATCTCGATCGCCGGCCTCGCCGATCTCGTGGCGGCGTGGCTGGATGGCTGCGGCTGCGCGACGCCGGTCACCTGGGTGGGTGCCAGCCTGGGCGCCATGGTGGGCGTGGCGTTCGCGGCACGTCATGCCGAGCGCTGCGCGAAGCTGGTGTCGATCTCTGGCGGCTTGCGTCCCGACGGCTGGGGCACGGCGACGCGTCACCTGCAACGCGAGCTGGTGCGGGACGGCATTCGCAACGGCGACGTCGCCACCGGCATGAGCCGCGCGCGACAGCTCGGTATGCTCACATATCGCGGGCGCGACGAGCTGAACACGCGGTTCGGCAAAATGGAGCCGGGCTTCGACCGGCCGCCGGTGGCCGAGTATCTCGATTATCACGGCCAGCGGTTCGCCGAGCGGTTTCCAGTGAAGACGTTCCTGATCCTGAGCGAGGCGATCGATCGCGGCTGGCTGGCCGATCCGCAGGCGATGCGCGAGGCCATCCAGCAGATCAGCGCGGAAACGCTGGTCATCGGCGTGCCTGGCGACATGCTGTTTCCGTGGGCGCTGCAGGTCGAGCTGCATCGCGCGTTGCAG
Source organism: Vicinamibacterales bacterium (assembly GCA_038919385.1). Classification (GTDB taxonomy): domain Bacteria; phylum Acidobacteriota; class Vicinamibacteria; order Vicinamibacterales; family UBA2999; genus 12-FULL-67-14b. The sequence goes on from JBCKZH010000138.1 coordinate 1,671, forward strand.
GCCGCGGGCGCCGATTCGTCGCTGTGGAAGCTGGAATCGGTGTTCGGGCACGACGCGTTCCTGGCCGACCAGGACAAGCTGGCTGATGTCCTGCGCGGCGCGGGCGCGTTCGAGGGCGAGCTGCGGCTCGCGGCGCGACCCCGCTTCGAAGGCGTGGGCGTCGAGCCGGTCCGCGAGATCCGCATTGGCCTCGTCGGCTGCGGCACGGTGGGACGCGGCGTGCTCGAGATGATCGAGCGGCAACGAGAGGCCGTGGCAGAGCGCTACGGCGTCAAGTTTCGCGTGTCGCGCATCGCCGTGCGCGATCTGACGAAGGATCGCGGCCCGCGCGCCGCGGGCATTCCCATCAGCAACCAGCCGCTCGAACTGGTGAGCGATCCCGAAGTGGATGTCGTGGTCGAAGTGGCCGGGGGCACGGAGGTGGAGCCCATCCTGCGGGCGGCGCTCGCGGCGGGCAAGCCGGTGGTCACCGCCAACAAGGCGCTGCTGGCATCGAAGCTGGCGGACCTGGGTGTACTGGCGCAGCGCACCGAGACGCCGCTCTACTGCGAAGCCGCGGCCGCCGCCGCCATCCCCATCGTGCGGCACTTGAGCCACCGCGCCGACGAAGTCGACAGCCTGTGGGGCATCGTCAATGCCACCTGCAACTTCGTGATGACGCGGCTCGAGCAGGGGGATCTGACCCTGGCCGACGCGGTGGCCGAGGCGCAAAAGCTCGGGTTTGCCGAGGCGCAGCCCGACGCCGACCTTGACGGACATGACGCGGCGGCCAAGCTGTCGATCCTCGCGTATCGCGCGTTTGGCGCGTGGGTGCGACCCGATGGCTTTCTCGTCCGCGGCATTCGCGACATCGACCCGGCCGATTGCGATCTGGCCGAGTCGATGGGCTGTCGCATCCGGCAGATCGCGCGTGCGGTGCGCATCAACGGCGGCCTCGACATGGCGGTGGAGCCGCTGCTGCTGCCGACGTGGCATCTGCTGGCGTCGGTCGAGGAGGAATACAACGCGGTCTACCTGCGCTGCGTGTCATCAGGCGACCTGAGCCTGTTCGGTAAGGGCGCGGGCGCACTGCCAGCGGCCACCGCCATCCTTGGCGACCTGATCGACCTCGCGCAGGACAACTCGGTGCGCTGGCCGGTGCCGCGCGCCCTCCCCGTGGCGCGAGACGGCACGGCCGTGTCACCCGCGCCGAGACGTCACTACCTGCGCGTCACCGGTCAACCGCATCCAGGTCTCGAGAGGAAGTTCGAAGGCCTCGTGCGCCGCCATGGCCTCACCGTGCAGAATCGCGCCTCGCGCACGGAGGCCGATCGCGTGCACGTCGCCTTCATGATCTCCGCCAGCTCAGACTCGCAGATTGCCGAGGTCACCGACGCGGTGGGGCATCTCGCACGCGTCGAGCAGCGGCTGTGCCTCGGGGTCATGGATTGAAGACTGACGTGACCCGGGACCCGAAGATTGCCGAGTGGTTGAACCCTCACGCCTGTCCGGCCGAGCGTCCTCCGCTTGAGACCATGGGCGCGGCGACGCAGTCCATTCACCTCGCCATCGACGGCCACGCGCGGCGGACGGGCATTCCCTATCTCCATCCCGACGAGCCGACGGTTCAACTCGATCTGCTGGGCTCGGCGCAGGTCATCGAGTGGCAGGAGGGCAAGGCGGCGTTCCTGTTCGCGAGCGAAGGCTGCTGGTCGGAGCTGCCCCACTTGTATGCCCGCTACGGGACCACCGCGACCACGACGCTGATCGGGAAACTGAAAGCGCTGGAGCATGCGACCAGCGCGATCGTCTGCGACTCGGGCATGCAGGCCACGGCACTGGCGTTCGATGTCTTGATGGAACCCGGCAGCCACGCCGTGCTCATGCGGCAGGTCTACAACAAGACGCGCAGCTACCTTGAGTTGCTGGCCGCGCGCACCGGCGGCTCGGTCACGGTGGTGGACGATGGCGATGCCGGCGCGTTAGCGGCGGCGATTACGCCGGCCACCCGCTTCGTCTTTGCCGAGACGTTCACCAACCCGCTGGTTCGCGCGCAAGATTTCGACATGCTTCGCCGTATCATGACCGAGGCCCGCGTTCGCGCCACGGGCATCCGGCTGGTGCTCGACACCTCCATCGCGTCACCCTGGGCGTTTGCGGTGCCGCCTCTGGAGAACGGCGTCGACGTGGTGGTGGCCAGTGGCACCAAGTCACTGGGCGGCAACGATCGCGACTTGTGGGGTTATCTGGCGACCAACGACTCGCCGTTTGCCAACGGCGTGATGGATCTGATCGCCATGCGCGGCGGCATTCTGGACTGGCGGAGGGCCGAGGCCATTCTAAGGACGTTTGACGCGGCGGGTGACGCACACGCGCACCGCTCGGCGTCCGCCTCGAAGGTGGCGGCGTTCCTGGCCGCTCACCCCAAGGTCAGCGAGGTGTTCCACCCGTCACTCACCGGACACGTCGATGCGGCCGCCATCGCGAAACACTACGTTCGTCACGGATCCCTGCTCTCGTTTCGCGTGAAGGATGCGGACGAGTCGCGGACGCGTCACCTGGCCGACGTGCTCGCGACCTGCATCATCGTGCGCTACGCGCTCTCATTCGATGGGCTCGCTACCAAGGTCAATCACCACCGCACCGTGTCGGAGTACTTCACGGCGCCGGAGCAACTGAAGCGCAACGGCTTCGATCGCCTCATTCGGCTCGCCATGGGCATGGAAGATGCGGACGATGTCATCGCGGCACTGAATTGGACACTGCATCACGCCGACACCGTGGACGCCGACGACCTTGCGGCATGGCAACAGCGGCGCGCGCGGTCACTCGGCATTCAACGGCGCGGCGGCGCGTCTGAGGAGAGCGGCTCATGATCCGGACCATTGTTCTGGCTGTTATGTTGTTCGCGAGCGGCCCCTTGCTCACGGCACAATCGGCCGCGCCGCGCGACCCCAGGTTTGTCGGCAATTGGCGCCTGGTGGCCTTCGAAAATGTCGACGGGAATGGCGTCGCTAGTCCGAGTTCGTTCACGGGCGGACGACTCATGTATGACGCAGCCGGGCAGATGTCAGCCCAACTGACCCACGCGAATCGGCCGCCGCTGGCGCCGGGTTCCGGCGATGCACAACGCGCGGCGGCCTACGCCAGCTATGTCGCGTACTATGGCGCCTACGAGATCGACGCGGCGGCCAACAAGGTGACGCACCACGTCGAAGGCTCGACCAACCCGGGTTGGCCAAAGACGGCACTCATCCGTTACTTCGCGTTCTCGGACGATGACAACACCCTGAAGCTCTCGATCAAGACCGACGCCGGCCGCGTGACCGGGACCCTCACCTGGGCACGTATTCGCTGACGCCGGTCGGTTTTCGGCCAGGAAGGGACCACGATTGGGAGCCGCCCTCCTGGCACTAAGAGAACTGGGTGACGATGATATCGATCTGGCGTTCCTGCTTTTCGGCCGGTTGCCACTGCACCAGGATGGGGCTCTGATAGGTACCGCGCAGCACGTGCGGCAGGCCGGTTTCGCGATCGGTGCCGGCCAGGAAGCTCACGCGGCGCGAGCGCAGGAAGCGGCGCGCCGGCAGCGACATCACCTTCGCAATCAACCGCTCGAACGATCCGGCATCGAGCCGCAGCGCCTCCATCAGCGAGTTGAGCACGCGCACGGCGTCGTACTTCGCGTAGTTCAGCGTCTTGCCCGGAATCGAGAACGGGTCGGCCACCATGTGACTGGCCTTGGCACGGGCAAAGCGCAGCGGATCCCGCAGCACCTCAACCAAGTCGTGCTTCATCAGCAGCGTCTCGTACTCGTTCACCGTAATGCCGACGTTGCGTTCCGCGGGGCCCAAGACCAGGTCGACGCGCGCGCGGTCAATGCCGGCCTGCTTGACTAATTGGTCGATGCGCTCGAGGACCCCCAGCCGCGGGTCGGCCAGGTTGACCGAATCGATCGGATGCTTCGACACCGGAATCGCGATCGACGTCCGCGCCACCACTTCTTCGTGATCGTACGCGACCACGGTGGTCTTGCGCTTGCGCCGCAGTGCCTCGCTCTTGCCGTCGAGCTCGATGAAATAGACCGGCGAGTGCGGCCGCGTGCGATAGGTCACGCAGTTGCGCATGCCGGCGCCGATGAAGGTGAGGTGCGAGTCGCCATTGCGCGGCTCCACCACCTTCTGCTCCTCGGTCAACTCCGAGCGCAGTTCCATCTGGTCGTGCTGGTACTCGCCGCCCTGAGGAAACAGGGCGTGAAAGGCGCCGAAGAACTGCGACAACAGATCGGGACGATGGTGCAGGCGGAGCGACAGGCTCTGGTCGAGATAGCCGGCCGTCGTGTGGAACGACGTGTAGAACGCGTGCCGGTGCTGGCGGAGTAGATCTCCGGCCTCCTGGCTAATGCGCGAGTTGACGTCGATGGCCTCGAAACGCCGCTGCGGCGCGAGGGTCAGGGTGAGTTCGGTCGGCGGTATCGTCACCATCAGCTCAACTGCGCGCCGGCCGCGGCCCCGTTCGGGGCGACCAGCTCGGCTGCCGTAGATCCCCGCAGGGCGAGAATGCGCTCCAGCACTTCGCCGACCACGCTGTCAGGAGTCGAGGCACCGGCCGTGATCCCAATGGTCCGGGGTCCCGGGGGCAGCCAGCCATCGGTGCGGCTTTCAGCAGCCGCGCCGACCAGCCGGTGTCGAATGGAAGTGTCCTCGATGCAGGTGGGATTGTCGATGTAAAAGGTGGTCACCCGGGGCGCGCACATCCGCGCCAGGGCCTGGGTATTGCTGCTGTTGTAGCCGCCGATCACGACCATCACGTCGAGGCCACCGTCCTTGAGCATGTCGAGCACGGCGTCCTGCCGTTCCTGCGTAGCCGAGCAGATGGTATCGAAGGCGCGGAAGCACGACTCGATGTCGGTGCGGCCTTCGCGCTCGACGATGGCGCGGCGCAGCGTCTCCTGGACCTTCAGCGTCTCGCTCATCAACATGGTGGTCTGGTTGGCAAGTCCCATCCGCCGCAGGTCGCGATCGGGATCGAAGCCGGGGCTGGCGGCTTCGCGGAATTCGGCCATCAGGTCGGCCGCCGACCGTTTGCCCAGCACGAACTCGCACAGCCGCTCGGTTTCGGCGACGTCGCGCACGCACAGGTATTGGCCGCCTGGGTGCGTGAGCGCCTGGGACGCCGTCGCCCGCGTCTCTTCGTGGTGGTGCTTGCCGTGAATGATCACGGTGTAGCCGTCGCGGGCGTAGAAGTGCACCTTCTTCCACACGTTGAGCACGCTGCCGCACGTGGTATCGACCAGCACGCAGCCCTTGGCCTTGAGATGATTGAGCTCCGGTACGCTGACGCCGAACGCCGGCAGAATGACCACGTCCCCGGCCGTCACTTCGCTGAAGCGTGACTCGGAATCGAGCGAATCCTCGAGAATGCGGATCCCCATGTCGCAAATGCGCTTGTTGACGTCAGGGTTGTGGATAATCTCGCCCGACAGGAACACACGGCGGTCAGGAAATTTCTGCCGGGTCTGGTAGGCGTAGTCAATGGCGCGATCGACACCGTAGCAAAAACCGAACTCACGGGCGAGCCGGATCCGCAGGCCACCCGCCTCGGCCTGGTAACCAAGCGCCTTGAGCTTCTCGATGGTCGAGCTCTCGTAGGTACGCTTCAGAACCGGTCCGACCTCTGATTTCAGGCCGAAACCCTTTTGAAAATACATCTGAGTCATGCTGAATAAGTATAACCGACGCCGGGTGCTGACCCCACCGGCCGGGCGGCGGGCGCTCGAGCCGCGCGGTCAGGATGCGAGGGGGAATGTCCCACTCCACCATCGCGCGCATCACCGAGCAGCCGGCTGTTCCGGTTGTAAGCTTCTCGTGTGATTGTCTTCGCGACCTGTGCCCACCAGCCGTTCATCACCGCCGACGACCAGCCGCTCGCCGATGCGCTGAGCGCGCTCGGCTACCAGGTTGAGCCCGAGCCGTGGACCGATATCGATCCAGACACGCACCTGGTGGCCGACCCGGTCGTGTTGCGGTCGACGTGGGACTATCACCGCGTCCCGACCATGTTTGCGGCCTGGCTGGAGGCGATGGCCGACTCGGGCCGGCCGCTGTTGAACCCCGCCGACGTGGCTCGCGGCAACATCGACAAGATCTACCTGCAAGGCCTCGAGGCCGCCGGCATCGCCATCCCCAGGACCCGCTGGATTGAGACGCCAGACCCTGCCTCGCTCGACGCCATCTTGCGTGAGGAACTGTGGGCGCAGGCGGTCCTGAAGCCGCGGATCGGCGCTACGGCGCATGGCACGTTCCTGATCGGTTCGGACGCGCTGCCCTCCGAAGACGATCTCGCGCCAGCGCGCTCATCGGGAGCGCTGGTCCAGGAGTTCATCCCCGAGATTCGCGACCGCGGCGAGGTGTCACTGGTCTACTCGGGCGGGCAGTTCAGCCACGCGGTGGTGAAGCGCGCAACCAATGGCGAGTTCCACGTGCAGAAGGACTTCGGCGGCGCGGTCGAGGTGATGGCGCCATCGCGGGAGATGCTCGCCTTCGGCGATGCGGTGATGGCGCAGGTGCCTGCATCCTGCGCCTATGCGCGGGTGGACGTCGTGGACAGCGCGCGCGGGCCGCTGCTGATGGAATTGGAGCTGATCGAACCCGAACTCTACTTCAGCATCGTCCCCGGATCGGCCGAACGGATGGCGCGGGTGATTGTCGACCGCCTGTCCGGGCTCGTATAATTCCGCCCGTGTTCATCGGACACTACGCGCTCGCGTTCGGCGCGAAACGCTACGCCCCAACCGTGTCGCTCGGCACGTTGTTTCTCGCCTGTCAGTTCGCCGACCTGCTGTGGCCGACGCTGGTGGTGCTCGGGATCGAGCGCGTCGAAGTCGATCCCGGCAACACCGTGGTCACCCCGCTCAACTTCATCAGCTATCCCTACTCACACAGCATGGTGATGCTGGTGATCTGGTCGGCGCTGTTCGCGCTCGTGTATCGCACCATCAAGGGCTGGCAGCCCAATGCCATCGCCGCCGTTGCGACGCTTGTGTTCAGCCACTTCGTGCTGGATTTCATCACGCACCGGCCCGATTTGCCGTTGACACTCACCGGGTCGCGACGCGTTGGACTTGGGTTGTGGAACTCGCCGATCGCGACGGTATCGATCGAAGTGGCCCTGTTCGCGGCGGGCACCGCGACCTACGTCGTCGTTACTCGCGCGCGAGATCGCATCGGCTCGCTCGGTTTGTGGACGCCGATCGCGTTCCTGTCAGCGATCTACGTCGCCGCGATCTACGGGCCGCCACCGCCGAATGCGTCGGCTGTGGCGATGGCCGGGCACCTGTCGTGGCTGTTCGTGGCGTG
>JBCKZH010000139.1:0-8998 GCA_038919385.1 Vicinamibacterales bacterium
TAGGTCGGCGACGCCAGCCGGAGATCGACAATCACATCGAGCAGGCTACCGCGCGTGCAGCGGACGATCTTCTGCTGGCCGTGGGGATCGTTCTGGAAATGCATGCCGCGCAGTGTGCCGCGCTTGTGGCTGAACGCGAGATTGCACTGCGCGAGTGTGGGATCGATGCCGTGGGCGTGGAACTCCTCGGGGAGCCACGTCATCGCGAAGAGTCCCCGGTCGTCGTGGATCGCCTTGACGTCGATGATCCAGGCGCCGGGGATGCGTGACTCCGTGAACTCCATCGCCAGGCGTTACAGGCGGAACACGTGGGGCTTCTTGACGCCCTTCAGCGCGTTGCGGGTATCGACCAGCAGCGGGAAGCGATCGACCATGGCGGCATAGTCGAACACCTTGTGGTCGGTGATGATGACGCCGCAGTCGACGCCCTGGTGCGCGATTGTCTCGTCGACGCTGCGCAGGTCGAGTGACGCGTGCTTGAAGTCGGGCACGTGGGGGTCGGTGTACGAGACGATCGCGCCGCGATGTGCCAGCAGTTCCAGCACCTCGAGCGCGGGCGATTCGCGCAGGTCGTTGACGTCGCGCTTGTAAGCGACGCCGAGGATGTGCACCTTCGAGCCGTTGAGCGCCTTCTTCGACGAGTTCAAGGCGTCGATAATGCGCTGCACCACGAACTCGGGCATGGCGCCGTTGACACTGCCCGCCAACTCGATGAACCGCGCCTCGAAATTGTACTGGCGCGCCTTCCACGACAGGTAGAACGGATCGATCGGGATGCAGTGCCCGCCGAGGCCGGGGCCCGGGTAGAACGGCATGAAGCCGAACGGCTTGGTCTTGGCGGCGTCGATCACTTCCCACACGTCGAGGCCCATGCGGTGGCACATCAGCGCCAGCTCATTGACCAGGCCGATGTTGACGGCGCGGAAGGTGTTCTCGAGCAGCTTGACCATCTCGGCCACGCTCGGCGAGCTGACCGGGACCACGGAATCCATCACCTGGCTGTAGAACGCGACCGCGACCCTGGTGCTGTCTTCGTTAATGCCGCCGACGACTTTCGGGATGTTCTTGGTCTGGTACTGCGGATTGCCCGGATCAACGCGCTCGGGCGAGAACGCGAGGTAAAAATCAACACCAGGCTTGAAGCCCTTGGCCGCCAGGGAGGGCTGCACCACTTCGACCGTCGTGCCCGGATACGTGGTCGACTCAAGAATGATGAGCTGCCCTTTCCTGAGCACCGCCGCAACCGCGTCGACCGCCTGCACGACGTAGGTCATGTCGGGATCCTTGGTCTTGCGCAGCGGCGTCGGCACGCAGATGTCGATGATGTCGACATCGGCGAGCTGCTTCGGATCGGTGGTGGCGACGAACTTGCCGCTCGTGACGACCTCCGCGAGATGCTCGGACGGCACGTCGGGAATGTAGCTGCGGCCCGCCTTCAGCTCGGCGACCTTGCGCTCGTCGACGTCGTAGCCGACCACGCCGAACCCGGCGCGGGCAAACTCCACGGCGAGCGGCAAGCCGACATAGCCGAGGCCGATCACGCCGAGCCGAGCCTGCCTTGCTTCGATCTTCTTGATCAGTTCCATTCGATTGTTATCCACGAAAGAAGGTCCGAATCGCGTTGACGACGGCCGCCTGGTGCGCGGCGGTGAGTTCGGGATAGATCGGCAACGCCAGCGAGTCGAGGGCGGCGGCTTCGGCCACCGGGAACGCGCCCGCCTGGTAGCCGAGACCGGCGAAACACGTCTGCAGGTGGAACGGCACGGGGTAATACACCTCGGTGCCGATGCCGGCGGCGTCGAGGTGCGCGCGTAACTTGTCGCGCTGCGGCACCCGGATCACAAACTGATTGTAGATGTGCGTCCGATCCGGCGCCGCGATCGGCAGGGTGACATCGGCCAACCCCGCGTCCGCGAACAGAGCGCGGTAGCGGGCAGCATTGGCGCGGCGCGCCTCGCTCCACTGCGAGAGGTGCGGCAGCTTGACCCGCAGCACCGCGGCCTGCAAGGCATCCAGGCGGAAATTCGCGCCCACCAGGTGATGGTAGTACTTCGGCTCCATGCCGTGGTTGCGAATCAACTTGAGCTTATGCGCGAGCTCGGCGCTGGTCGACGTCACCAGCCCGCCGTCGCCAAAGCCGCCGAGGTTCTTGCTGGGGAAGAACGAGAAGCACCCGATCGCGCCCCAATTGCCAACCGGCTTGCCTTGATACTGGCAGCCAATCGCCTGGGCTGCATCCTCGATCACGGCGATGTTCTTCGCGTTCGCGGCGGCGACAATCGGCGCCAGCTCGGCCGCCTGGCCAAACAGGTGCACCGGAATAATCGCCTTGGTCTTGCTGGTGATGGCGGCAATGGTGGCCGCGGGATTCAGGTTGAACGTGTCGGCGTCGACGTCAACCAGTACCGGCTTGGCGCCCACCCGCACCACCGAACCGGCGGTCGCGAAGAACGAATAGGTCGGGGTGATGACCTCGTCGCCGGGCCCGATGTTGAGCGCCATGAGCGCGGCCACCAGCGCGTCGGTGCCTGACGACATGCCCAGCGCGTGCGGGGTGCCGAGATAGGCCGCGACTTCGCGTTCGAGCCCCTCGACTTCAGGGCCGCCGATAAAGCGCTGGCTATCGCAGACACGGGTTACGGCGTCGAGCAGAGCCGTCCGGAGCGGCGAGTACTGTGCGTTGAGATCGAGCAACGGGACAGTCACAAACAACCTATCGTACATGCCTCGCGCCGGTTGGCGCAAGGGTCAGGGCTGGCGGTCGTTACGCTGCAGAATCACGGCGGCGGGCCGCGCGTCGACGTCGGCCACGGCCGCCACCGGGGTCCACAACCCGCGCTCCGCGACGCGCTGGAGTCGCGCGGTCTTCTCGTACAGCACCCATAGGCTGCCCGGCGGCGCATCGTCGGGGCCGTCGAACTCGGCGTAGACATAGCGGGTCCGGTCGAGCAGCTCGCTGCGGCTCGCCTTGGCCAGGTAGAAGCGCCACTTCGGCGCCACGTCATCCAGGTCGTCGCTGAAATAGACGGCAGGCACCGGGCGCGCGCGGTCGGCGGCTAGCAGCGCCTGGGCCACCTCGCTGAACGCGGCCGGGTCGTAATAGAACGCCGAACGCAGCTTGTAGTGCGTCCAGTAGTCGCGCACGAACACACCGTACTGCAGCGTCATCACCGCCAGCGCGACCGTGACGACGGCGCGCCATGGCCCGCCCGACTGGCGAAGCCAGGCGATGCCGTAGACGCTAATCAGCGCAGCAAACGGCAGAATCAGCAGCTCACGCTGAACCATCATGGGCACGCCGCGCAACACCGCCGGCAGCGGCGCCGCCGCGAAGCCGGCGAGGATGATGAACTTCCAGATCGCACCGTCCTTGTCGCGCAACAATCCATACACGCCGAGCGGGAGCAGGATCGCGATCGGCAGCAGGAACACGCCGACACGGCCCGTCGAGGTGGTCATGCTCGGTCCGCCGATCAGGAACAGGTACGCGGGGTCGAAGTAGTCCCAGTAAATGGAGACGAGTTCCGCGAGGCGGTTGAGGCCGAACCGCGTGGCGCCCAGCACCTGCACGTTGGCATCGTCGGCCATCTGGTAGCGCCTGATCGTGTCGGTCAGCATGGCCGGGTTGCGCCACAGCCACAGGAGCGCCGGGACAACCGCCGCCGCAAATCCGGCCGCGGACAAGGCGATCGCGCGCAGCCATCGCCCGCCGTTCCACCAATAGGCGAGCCACGACAACAGCAGGAAGCCCGGCATCATGGCCCACGAGGCGATGTAGCTGAAGCACCCTAGTCCCAGGATGAGGCCACCGGCGAACGCGTAGCGGGCCTGCCGGTTGTCGGTGTGAGCCAGGACACACCAAAACCAGGCCAGCACAAACGGCAACGGCGCGATGTAGTCGAGCGCCTGGCGGCTCAGGATGAGATGCGGCGGCGACAGCAACAGGATGACGGCTCCGAGGGCGGCCAACCCGTCGTGGCGAAACAGGCGGCGGCCCACCGCGAACATCAGGAGCGGATTGATGATGCCGCCGACCACGACCATCGGCAGCCGCACCGTGGCTTCGGTGAGAGGCAGCACCTTCAGGACCAACGCGACGATGTAGAACAGCAGCGGTTGGTACCAGGTCGTGCCCCACAACAGGTTCTCTTGCGGGCCGGCCGGGTCGTCGAGGCGCAAGAATAGCGGCCAGCGGTCGCCCACGAGGCTGGTGCCGTGGTCGGCCAGCGACTGGCCAATCACCGCGAAGTGCGCTTCGTCACCGCCGAAATAGACCGGTGTGCCCTGAAGGTCGACGAGGTAGGTCGCGACCACCGCTGCGCCGAGAACGCCGAAGGCAATCCGTTGGAAACGGGTCAGGCCGAATCCCGGTCGATGTGGGTGTTCGACTTCCGGACTGACGTTCATGGATGGCCGTTGAAGTATAGCGTCCGCCCGCCGGCCTGAGAATGACAAATAAGTTGGGTATAGTTGGTCGCATGGTCAGCGTCGAGGTAGCGGTAATCGGGGGCGGCGTCACGGGACTGGCGTCGGCGTGGGCGCTGGCGCAGAGGGGCGCATCGGTCTGCCTGCTCGAGCGCGAAGGCAAGCCGGGACGAGCCGCCAGCACGCACAACAGCGGCGTGATCCACGCCGGGATCTATTACCCGGCCGGCTCGCTCAAAGCCCAGCTCTGTGTCGAGGGTCGCGATCGGCTGTACGAGTTCTGTCCGGCTCACCACGTGCCCCATCGTCGCTGCGGAAAGTTCATCGTCGCGGCCGACGATCACGAGGCCACCGAACTACCGGCGCTACTGGCCAAGGCGCACTCAAACGGGGTGACGTCGGTGGTCGAGGTCGACGCGGGCTTCGTCCGCACAAAGGAACCCAACGTCCGCGCCGTAGCCGCGTTATGGTCGCCCGACACGGGCATCGTCGAGGCCGAGGCGCTCGTGAAGGCGCTCGAGCACCTGTGCAAGGATCACGATGTCGCGATGGTTGTGGGCAGCCCGCTGATTGGTGCCGAGCAGACCGCCGAGGGCATGATCCTGGTGACGCCGCACGAGCGTTTCGTGGCCGCGACCGTGGTGAACGCGTCCGGCCTCTACGCCGGCGTCACTTCAGAAATGCTTGGCGGCATGCGCTTCCATATCTATCCGTGCCGCGGTGAATACGCTGAGCTCGCGCCCTCGAAGCGCCACATGGTCAATGGGCTGGTGTATCCCCTTCCCCATGCGTCGGGTGCCGGCCTCGGTGTGCACCTGGCCAAGACCACGTGGGGCACGGTGACCCTGGGACCAACGATCCACTACCAGGATTCCAAGGACGACTACGAGAGCGGCCGCATGCGGCTGGAGGATTTCGTGGAACCCGCACGACGTCTACTTCCGTGGGTCACGCTGGCGGACTTGCAGCCCGGCGGCAGCGGCATCCGCGCGAAGCTCCACGGGCCCGGACATCAGTTTGCGGATTTCCTGATTCAGCGCGACACGGACAACCCTCGCGTGATTCAGGCGGCGGGGATCGACTCGCCCGGGCTTACGTCGTGCCTGGCCGTCGGCGAGCGGGTCGCTGAAATCTGGGGCGCCGCTCGCGGCTAGGCGATCAACTGGCCGGACCTGAGACGCGCGAGGTCGGCATCGACCATCATGTGGACCAGGCCCTTGAAGTCAACGCTCGGTTCCCATCCAAGCCGTTGCTTCGCCTTGGCCGGGCTGCCAATCAGGTGATCCACTTCAGCCGGCCGCAGAAACGCGGGGTCGACGGCCACATGCTTCTGCCAGTCGAGGCCGGCGTGGGCAAACGCCACTTCGACCAGTTGCTTGACTGAATGCGCCTCGCCAGTGGCAATCACATAATCGTCTGGCGTGTCCTGCTGCAGCATGAGCCACATGGCACGCACGTAGTCGCCAGCAAAACCCCAGTCGCGGCAGGCGTCGAGGTTGCCGAGCTCGATCGTCTCGGCGAGGCCCAGCTTGATGCGCGCGACGCCATCGGTGACCTTTCGCGTGACGAACTCGATGCCGCGGCGCGGCGATTCGTGGTTGAAGAGGATGCCCGACACGGCAAACAGGTCGTAACTCTCTCTGTAGTTCACCGTGATGTAGTGGCCGTACACCTTCGTGACGCCGTACGGACTGCGGGGATAGAACGGCGTCAACTCCGTCTGCGGCACTTCACGCACGCGGCCGTACATCTCACTGGAGGACGCCTGGTAGAAACGAATCCTGGGATTGACGCTGCGCACGGCCTCGAGCGCGCGGGTGACACCCTGCGCGTTGAACTCGCCTGTCAGCATCGGCTGATCCCAGGACGCAGGCACGAACGACATCGCCCCGAGGTTGTAGAACTCGTCAGGCTGCGCTCGCTCGACGGCCTTGATCAACGACAACTGGTCGAGCAGGTCGCCTTGCAGCAGCGTGATGCGGTTGAGCAGATGCTGGATGCGCCCCACATTGGGAGCGCTGAGGCGCCGGATCACGCCGAAGACTTCGTATCCCTTATCGAGCAGGAGTTCCGCGAGATAGGAGCCGTCCTGTCCGGTGATGCCCGTAATCAGCGCGCGCTTCTTATCAGCCACAAGTCCCCAATATTACATGAGGTGCTACAGATTCGGCCGCTGCATCACCGCCCGCCACGTCAGGTCTCGGCCCTTCGAGGATGGAGAGGCAGGCCAAAGGTCGACGGCCAGAGAAAGCCGATGCGGGTGTGATACGCCACGTAGTAGGACGCGACGGCGCCGGCCAGGCCGCCGGCCAGCGCCGACTCGCTGCGCGCGCGTGTGCTGAACATGGCGATCAGGAAGATGCCGAAGAGCGGACCGGTGAACGCGTTCACCAGCTTGTTGGCACATTCCGTCGTCGCGCCTTGCCCTCGGGGCGCCTCGCGCCTCTCGGTGCTCGCCGCCACTGCCACCACGGGCTGCCAGGGAAACCACCAGAGCGCGCGCAACACTGGCGCTATGATACGCGAGCGGCACATGACGTTTACTCTTATGAGCCTCGGCTCCGGACTCCTGCTGGCCGCCATCTACGCGGCGTCACCGCTGACGGTGTGGGTGTTGCTGGCCGTAGCCGTGTTGTTCCGGCTCGCCGGCCGGGGCCTGCCCCACGAGGAACGGCGGCGGCTTGTCGGGATCCTCGCCGCCGCCTTCATCGCTCGAGTCGCATTCGTGGGCGCGCTGTTTCTAGCGGGCCTTCCGCATCACAACGATTTGAGCATCGGCGCGCTGGCGGGAGACGAGGCGTACTACCTCTCGCGCGCGTTGCGGAGCCGCGACATCCTACTGGGGTTCTCCTACGGTAACTACGACTACTTCGTGACCACCGACGAGTACGGCCGCACGAGCTACCTGGGCCTGCTCACGTGGCTTCAAGTGGTGTTTGGTCCCACGCCGTACAGCATGCGCCTGTTGAACGCGCTCTTCTTCCTGTCGGGAGCGACGTTGTTGTACCGCACGGTGCGCACCGCCTTCGGGTCGGCGCCTGCTCTCTGCGGACTGATGATGCTCCTGTTTCTTCCCTCGCTGTTCATCTCGTCGGTGTCCCTGCTGAAGGAGTCGCTTTACTTCTTCGCCGCCAGCGCGTTCTTTGCCAGTGTCGTGCAGTTGGTGCGATCGCGCACGGCGCGCCACGTCATTCTGCTCGCCTCACTCACGGTGGCCTGCCTGTGGCTGCTGAACGACCTGCGGCGAGGAGCGGTCATGCTCGCTACCGCTGGCGTCGCGGTGGGGATGGCCATCCGATTCGCAGGCGCAAATCGACGCCGCTTCGCCTTGGCGGTGACCGTTGCAGCGGTCGTCGGCCTCGCCACGCTGTCGCTGCCGGGCGTTCGCACCCGCGTGATCGATGGCGTGGAGTCTGCCGCAAAGACGCACGCCGGCCACGTCTTTACCGTGGGCCACGCCTACAAACTGATGGACGATGGCTTCTATATGACGCCAGAGGCGCCGTCGGCGTGGGACCTGACCTTGACCGAGCCGCAAGCCCTGCGTTTTCTGGTGCGCGCAGCCGTCAGTTTTGTGATCACACCGCTGCCGTGGGAGGTGCGATCCCTGGGCGAGCTTGCCTATCTGCCGGAGCACCTGCTGTGGTATCTGCTCCTGGCGCTTCTTCCGTTCGGCATCGCCGCAGGCTGGAAGCGAGACCCGTTCGTCACGAGCCTGCTGATCGGTTTCGTGCTCCCGACGGCAGCAGCCCTGGCCGTCACCAATGGTAATGTCGGCACGCTCCTGCGACTTCGAGGACTCGTAACCCCATACGTGCTGTGGTTGGGCGCGCTTGGCTTCCTGTCGATTGTCGATGCGCTCGCGGCCGGGCGCACAGGGCCGCGGAATTCAGTGGCGGTGGCATGTCCAGAAAGGCCTGTTCCATGAAGATGATCGACAACGGCGGCCGGCTGTTTGGCCGCTTCAACCTGATCGACAGCATCGTCGTCTTTTTCTGCCTGGTGATGATTCCGATCGCTTACGGGACGTTCCTGCTCTTCAGGCCGGCGACGCCACGCATCGATTCCGTGAGTCCGTCGATCATCTCAAAGGAGGAACGCCGCATCAGCAGCGGAGCCCGCCTCGTCGCGAAGTTCAAGGTCAAGGGCACGGGCTTCAACCCGCTGTTGCGGGCTCGCATCGGGGATGCAGATGCGCTGGGGTTCGTGTTCGAGAACCCGAACTCGGCCGATGTGCTCGTGGGCCCGATCTTCTCGGGGCCGCACGATTTGATTTTGTTCGACGGCGTCCATGAAGTCGCACGAGCCCCAGGTGCGATTACGGTCAAGCCGGGTGAGACGACGTTTATCCGGGCGGTCGGCAAGCTCGTGGACCTGGACCCCAATTTAGTCAACGAGCTTCGGGTCGGACTGGCATTCCCGGAGGCAGCCCCGGCGTTCAAGATCCTCGCGCTAGGTCCTTCGGAGCGCGCGGTATCGCGAGTCAATCTTGCGGGTCGCAGCGCAGACCTGTCGCGCGAGGGTCTGCTCGAACGAGACGCCGTGCTCACACTGCGATGCGATCCCTCGTTCG
>JBCKZH010000140.1:0-8732 GCA_038919385.1 Vicinamibacterales bacterium
GAGGAGCGTCTTGGGAGCCACGGCGGCCTCGTACAGGCGCCGGCTGTGGTCGATGGGCACGATGCGATCGCGCCCGCCGGCGATGACCAGCAGCGGCACGCGGATCCGGCGAATCCGATCGATCGCCGCGAATCGATCCCGGAGAAGAAGGCGCACCGGCAGAAACGGATAGTGATGCTGACCCACGTCGGCCATCGATGTGAAGGGCGATCGCAGGACGAGCGCCGCTATTGCCGACCCTGTCACCACCGCTCTATGCGAAGACCTCCACGATCTCGGCGACAACGGTGACACGACCTTCATCCTCCACAGTCAGCTCGATCGGCCGGTAATCAGGGTGGTTCGGCTTCAGCGTGATTCTGACGTGTCGCCACGTGCCTTCGTCTGACACCGCTTTCTCGCTGAAATAGCGCTTCACCGTATAACGCTCCCCACTGTCCGGGTCGGTGGAATCGCGAAGCTGCACCAGGACGGTCCTGCCCTGACGCGATCCCTCAACCGGCGCGGCAAACAAGCAATAAGATCCGTCTGGGATCGCGGGTTCCATGGACTTGCCGACGACCTGGGCGATGAACATCCCGCGCCGGAGCCGGCGGCCGGTATCGACCTGGACCCATTCCCACTGGTCATCGTCCACGTGCTGCGGCTCGCTGAACGCCCCGGCCGCTACCTTGAGCGGTACGAGCGGCACGCAGGTCTGGTAGCGATCTTCCGGTTTCGGGCGGACGAGGCGCGGCACAAACCGCGCCGGCTCCGGCGTCAGGCCGCCACCTCGCGCGAACCATGAGGTGTCCTCTTGGACTCGGCTCCGCAACCCGTCCGCCCGAAGATACCCGGCCAGCTTGCGGAAGTGCCGGGTCATCGCGCCCTCGTCGTGGAGATCGCTTGCCGCGATCTCGATGACGTCGTAGCCGTTGTTCCGCAGCCAGGTCCGGATCCGCCGATCGCGTTCCAGCGTGAGCGCGTTGCCGTGCAAGTGACCGCTGAGTCCATCGAGATAGATGCAGATCCCCTCATCCTTGCCGTGATGCGGCCCGCGGTAGATGACATCCGGGGTGGTGGTGCCGATGCTGGGATCGAGCCGGATCTGCTCGCTGCGCGTGCCCTCTTCGAACCCCGCGGCCTTGAGCAAGTGACGCAGACGGCGCTCAGCCTCGTTCACCGGTTGCGTGGTTGTGGTCGGCTCCTGAGACGGCTGCTTCGGCGGAATGTCGTGTGACACCGCCATCCGTGGGCCCCAGGCAGCAAAACGATCGAACGCGACCTTACGCTCCAGTTGCTTGTGGTAGTACGCGTTTCGGAACGTCTGCAGACAGTCGATGCACGAGGTCTCGCAGACCGAAGGACAGCGCTCCACGACCTCGCGCGCCGCGGCAACGATTTCCTCGAAACGCTCGCAGATTTGATCGAGCAGGCCCGATCCGCCCGGCATCGGGTCCCAGAGCAGGCCATCAACCTCCTCTCGATCGACGTGCCCAACGACGAGCACCTGCAGGTCCTCCATGTGCATGTCCAGCACCTGCGTGGCCGCCATGCGCAACGCTTCGAGGACGCTGTAAGCGGTCTTCTGGTCGACACATGCGGGCAGCGACAACACATCCGCCACCACGTCGGCGTAGAACCCGACAGGCACAGGCTTCCGGCCACAGCGCTGGTGATGGTCCTTCTCGAAATGGTCCCACTGACGGTCCGATGCAAGCGGCGACATGCTCTGCCCGCAGACGGTGCACACCGGATAGCCGAATTCCTGCGACCGCTGCATCGCCGCGGTGGAGCCCACGTTGACCAGCCTCAGCCGCACCCCACGGCGATGGTGAACGCCCTGCTCGCCCCAGCGGTAGGCGCGACCGCCGTTGTGCTGGTCGCGCTCGTACCCGTACACGGCCACGCCCATCTGAAAGCGCAGCTCCTCGTCGTCTGAGATGTGCGACTGGTGCACCAGATCGACATCGCACACCGCGATCGCCGGCAGCGTCGTCGCTCCAAGCGCGCCAGGAGGCGCAGTGGCATTGGTTTCCTTCACGGCCTGTCGCTCAGTCGAGACCTCGAACAGCGGCATCTCGATACGCTGCTCGTCCACGTCCCGATGGAATCGGCGCGCGACGAAACGGTTGCCGTTGGCGTAGATCAGATTCCCGGGGACGTACTCCCGTAATGCGACGCTCGGCGGCCGCGGCAGCGTGAACTCCATCGCGCCCGTGCGCCAGAACGGGATCTCGGCCGTGCCGAGCACCGATCCGACCTCCAGTCCGTATCCCGGCAGGAACCCCTCCGCGGCCAACACGCCAAACGTATTGACGTCGTCGTACCCTTCAGCCTCGCGGCGCGTGCGGCGCTGTGTACCCTTCAGACGCTTGACGACTGAGTTGCAGCGCCGGAAGAGCGATTCTTCCTCCTGATCCAAATCGCCCTGCCGTTCGCGCACCACGTTGAGCCGCTTGATCTGCGTCATGGCCCACTTCAGACGGCGCTCCAGCCTGACGACGACCTCGCGAAGCCCGTCGGTGAAGCCCGACACGTGCCGGCGCAGCTCCTCGAGCGTTGTCACTGATGCGTCCGACTGCGGCCAGCCCTGCCGAAACGCGCGCTCGACGTATGCGACCAAGTCGTCGATGTTGGCGTCGATGAGAAACTGGAGCGGCGAGAGGTCGAACGACCGCTCGCGCAGGAGCCCGTCTTCGAAGAGATATGCCGACACCTGATTCGGCAAGCACTGCCTTAAGGATTCTTCGGTGTTCCTCCGGTCGCCGTCCGATCGCGACGCGTCGCGCGCGTACTGGTGCAGGCGCGTGATGACCGTGGCGCGCACGTGCTTGCCCACCATCAGGTCGTTGCGCAGGTTGAAGGCCGGCGGATCGACCCGACCGGCGAGCAGCTTCAACGGATCGGCGAAGTACGCGCGGTCGTGGGAGATCGGCCGGCAGTAGGTCACATTCACGGCCATGCGGTGGCGCCTGCCCGCGCGGCCGGCGCGTTGCCAGTAGTTGGCCGGAAGCGGCGGAACGTTGCGCATCAGCACGGCGTCGAGTTGGCCGATGTCCACGCCAAGCTCGAGCGTCGGCGTACAGACGAACGCGTTCACCGCGTCCGACTCCCCCTTGAACAAGTTCTCGAGTCGCTCGCGTTCGTCGTGCGGTACCATCGCCGTGTGCTCCTCGGGACGGAGCATCGAGTAACCCTGGTCCAGGAGCTGCAGATCGTAGTTGTCCGGGTCTTCCCGGACCAACTCCAGCTCGCCCACGCACCGCCAGGCGGGACACTGCTGGCGCGGCGTCCGGCGCGTGATCCGCCGCCGGCAACTGCGACAGCGCCACACGCCGTGGTTCTGCTGCAAGCGCAGGCGATCGGCATCAACCTGGTATACGCCGCTCACGTTCGGCAGCGGATTGCCTTTCGCTCCCTTCAGACGAACCGGCACGAGCAGTTTTTGATCGACGACGAACCCGAAGACGTCTTCGACGAACTTTTCGGCCTCATTTGGCGGCACACCCCACTTGCGGACGATCTGCCGCACCGTCGTGTCGCCGCGATCGCTCAGCCACTGCGCGACCAGTTCCGGCTTCTCGGTGCCTGCGCGCCGAAGCTTCGTCCCCACCGGGGCGCCGAGCTCTGGAAGGTAGCCCTGCTGCCGCTCGAGGTCGCCCTCCTGCCAGTACTTCGTGAAGATCTCCTGCTCGGGATCGTGCAGGACGCGCCGGCGGCGCAGGTAGTCGAGCAGGCTCGCCACGCCGTTGCGCAGATCGTCGGTCGGCATCCCGAGTGCGTGCGCGCGCCGCTGGATCCACGCCAGGCCGGACTCGAGGCCGAGGTAGTCCACGCGCAGACGGCCCCATGGTTCCAGGCCGATCGCCTGGCGCGACGACATCGCCACCTCGCGCAGCACCTGAATCCGCAGGAACTTCAGCCGCTCTTTCTCGTGACGCCCGCCGCCGCCTTCTCGCCGGACGACTTGCCAGACTTCCGGCACGAGCGCGCGCGACAGCGTCTCGTCGCGTTCCAGCAGGTCGTCGATGTGGCGCGTGAGATCGCCCACGGAGATCGGACCGTCGTTCATCCCGTCGGCCATCAACGCGCGCAATCGGAACCGGCGGGCGTGATCTTTCATCCACCCGGCCTGGAACGCGGCGTCCTGCCGGTTGTCGCAGAACACGAGCAGGCGCGGACGCTCGGAGTGGTGCACCATGTCCTGCGCCAGCACGTGCACGTCGGCCACGTTGGTCGCGCGCACCGGGCGCGCCGGCTCGCGATACGTCGTCACCATGCGCCGGCCATTCGCGCCGCATGACAGGCAGCTCGTCAGAACGCCCGGATTGTCCTTCTTCTGGCGAACGGCATAGAGCTGCACCATCTCGCCGGCCGTGCCGCACTGGAAACACCGGCCGCCAGGTTCCGGATGCGCCGCCCCGCACCTTCGGCAGAACCCCAACGACGCGAGTCTGTCGTGCTGGTCCAGGTCATCATCGTCTTCTCCGCCAACGATGTGGTCCACGAGAAGGAGACGCTTGCCGCCCTTGGTTTCTTCGAGCGGCTCCCAGAAGGACGCGTCGCCGTCGGATTGTCCGCCGCCGGGACGGGGGCCGGTAAACTCGAAGTCCTTCAAGAACGCCACGAAGTAGTGCTGCCCGCAGGTCGTGCACGTGGTGACCTTGAAGTGCGCGCGAGGAGTGTCGCCTTCGTGCGCGCCGATCTCGTCCTCCGCCGCCAACCACAGCTTCGGTCCAGGCCGATCGTCTTCGAAGGTCACGACCGCGCCGCTGATGCCGCGGACGAACGCGTGGACCACGGGCCGGAGCAGCGGACGGCCATCGGTGCGCGCCGCGGCCCCGAGTGTGAGCCAGCACAGAATTTCGGCTTCGGTCACGGTGCGGCCGACCTTCAACTGCAGGTCGCCCGGCAGTTCGCCCAGCGTACGCGGCTGCGCCAGTGCCTCGGTCAACTGGAACACCAGTTCGTTCTTCGACAACCGGGCGCCGAGGGCTTCTGACCAGGGGCCGTCCGGCAATCCGTCACCCGCGAGCAAACGGTACGCGCGTCGAACGGCCGCGCCCTCGTCCGTTGCATCGACAGCCGTCACGCACTCGTTGAGGAGCGCAGCCGGGTCCTTGGGCGGCGTCGGCGGCAAGGCGCGAGCACCTTCCCAGATGTGCCGCTCGTACGCCTCGCCAACGGTGACGACGTCGATGGGCGCGACACCGAAAAACCTGGAGGCGAAGTCGCGCGCCGCCTCGGGGTTCTCTCGATCGACGATCGTCGCCGACGTCGCGACACAAACGGTGTCCTGGGCTTCGCGCCCGCAGAACGCACGAAGGCGACGGATCAGGCACGCCGTCTCGGCGCCTTGCGCGCCCGTGAACGTGTGGGCCTCGTCGAATACCAGGAAGTCGAGGCGGGCGCCGGCAAACAGGCTCACATCGCGCTGGCGTGTCAGCAGCAGCTCGAGCTGCTTCACGTTCGTCAGCAGGATGCGCGGCTGGCTTCCCGGCGTGCGCATCACTTCGCGCGAGCAGACTTCCTCGGGCGGATAGACCGAGTCGCTGCGTTTCTCACGCCGCACGGCGGCGACCTGCGCTTCGTAGTCGGCGCGCGAGGCGTTCTTCGGCAGCCTGATGCCCGCGACCTCTGCCTCTCGCTCCGGCGTCTTGCCCACGTACATGCCGAACGGAATACCAGTGCCGGCCAGAAGCCCTCGCATGCGGCCGAGCTGATCCTCGGCGAGGGCGTTCATCGGATACACGATCACTGCGCTGATGCCGGCCGCTACCTGCGCGTCGCGCAGCTCCAGACACTTGCTGATGATCGGGTACAGGAAGCACTCGGTCTTGCCCGACCCCGTTCCTGTCGAAACCAGCGTTGTCTTGCCCGCGTGAATCGCGCGGATGGCATCTTCCTGATGCCCGTAGACGTGCGTGATCTCGGCAGGAATCCGCTGGCGCATGTGCGGATGGAATACACCTTCATTGATCAACACGTCGATTCCCGCGCCCTCGCGAAACGGGCGCGACAAGCTGATGAAGGGGCCTTTCATCAGCGGCGAGTGACGTGTCTCGTCGAGCGACAGGAGCCGGCGCATCTGCGCGTACAGCCGCTCGTCGGCGAAGGGGTACGCGGTGAGCTGGTAGCGCAGGAAGCTGCGGACGACTTTCTCGGTGAACGCGATGGGGTTCAGGGCCATGGTTACGAATCGGTTCTGTTCGGCCGTTTCTCGAGATGCTGACGAACGTTGGTCATCCTCCACAGGAGTGCCGGGTGACTGGCTAGACGTTCGGCAGCCGCGGACTCGGGACCAAACAATAGATCCAATCGCAGACTGCCGCGCGCGACTTCATCGAAGAACGTCTCCTCGGCCTCCTCGAGGGCCAGTAGCGGCTGCACGACCTGCCACGACTCGCGCACGAGCCAATCGGCTTCCGGCACCTCTCCGGTAATCAGCATTGGTGCGAGCTGCTCCCGGACCGCCCGATCCGAGACGCGCGCAGCCAGTCGCGATCGGTTGTACTCGGGGAGCGGATGAGTCAGAACGGCAGCCATTGCGATGAAGTGGGTGCGAAAGGACGCTGATTGTGCGAGCTCGCGGGCCTCTGCGAAGAGGTTCGCGACGTCCCATGCATCACGCGCGGCGGTGCGGTCCAGCAAGGCCAGGAACTTGCCGATCAGCAGTTCCTCGAGGCTCACGACCGGCACGCGAGGTCGATCGAGCCCCTCGGGTTGCCACAAGGTCCGGACCTCCACGGAGCGAAGCGGTTGCCTGAAAAGAAAGTTCAGATCGACTTCGATTCGGTCCCTGGAACCCAGGGCGGATTGATACGCGAGGAACATCTTACGGCCGGCAAACGCGTCGGCAGACACCTGAACCTTGTAGCCAGAGCGCCGGGCCAGATCCGCTACCGCGTTTTCCACCTTTGGACGGTCGACCAGCATCTTCCGGCGATCGACTTCGCCGATGTAGTTGAAATCGAGGTCGACCGACAGGCGCGATGGAGCCCCGAAGGCGAGGTTCAGTGCCGTGCCGCCCTTGAGCGCGAGCACCTCACGGAGAAACGGATGGCGCCCGATGTCGGCTGCCAGTTCGCCCAGCCTTGTAACCTTCTCGATCGCGACCGGTTGAAACCCGGTGTCTGCCGCCGAGCGTTCGAGGAACTGCAGGCTAACGCTCATCGGGCTCACCTGAACCGGCGAGAGCAGTGGGGAGGATCAGATTCCAGCGTGACGCGAGCAGGCCGCCACGACTCCCCCGTTCCAAGTACTGCGGAGAGCGCGGGCGACGCCGTTCGAAACGGGCGAGTGTTGTTGCAGGCACATGAAAGCTTTTCTGGAACCGTTCGAGGAACCATCCCGTGGCGGCCCACAGGTTGGCGGCGTCGTAGCGGCGGAGCACCTGCGCGAGGAGATCGAGGTCAAGGGTCGGAAAGCCGCTGGCGGACGTCACCAGCTCCTCGAGACCGCCGACCAGGGCCGGCCGCCGAAAGCCTTCCACAAGCGTCCGCTCAGGCCCCGTGACGTCAAGCACGCGCCCGAGCCGATCGACGTGTCGTGTCGCGAAGCGCCGGAGCTTGGGGCCGCGGAAGCTCTTCGGGTCAGCCAGGAAAAGGACCGTGGTACTGCGGAGATCGATCGGCCGACGAAGCCGCGTGGTGTATGCCGTGCATTGATGCCAGGTTGAATGGCCGGCGCCGAGGAGCTCGAGCGCCGTGTGGTGCGAAAAGACCGCATCGGGTCGCGCCGCCAGGGCCACGAGCACCGGATCGGCCACAAATCGCTCGGGGCTCGTGCCCGACGGAACCACGGCGTAGAGGCCGCGCGCCACCACCTTGAGGCGGTCGGTCTTGACGTAGTGCTTCAGGCGATCGACGGTGGCCGCGCGACCGCCGCGGGGCGCCAGCTTCCGGGCAGCCTCATCAAGGGAGAAGACGGGGTTTGCGAACAACTCGCGCGTGTGGACTTTATGCCGCATGTCGATATGGGTAGTATTTTTACCCTTATCGTCGTGTGATATCAAGTCCGGCGGCCAGGCAAGGTTGCAGCCCCGCGGGACCATCACGCGTCAGCGTGTGTGATCGAAAATCACACGCCCTGCGGACCGTAGCCGAGGATGGCGTCCCACGGTTCTGACGCCGAGGCGAGGGCGTGGAGGACGCGCGTGGCCGGAATCATCGCCAAACGGCGGACCAGCGCCAACTATAATCTACGGCACCGTCAGGCACACCCATGTTCACCCGCGTTGAGGCACGCAGATTCCGCAGTTTGAAGGGCATCGAACAGGCCGTTGGTCCGTTTCGGGCGCTCGTTGGACCGAACGGGAGCGGCAAGACGACCTTCCTGGATGTCATCGCCTTCCTCGGAGACTTGATGAGAAACCGAGGCGAGGTCCGCAAGACGGTCTTCGACCGCAGCTTTAACTATCGCAAGCTGCTGTGGCTGGAAGAGGGGGCCGACTTTCAGCTCGCCGTTGAAGCGAAGATTCCGGACGATATTCGGAAGGCGATGTCTGAAGACAAGCAGCGGTTCTCGCACGTTCGCTACCAGATCCAGATCGGTCTTGGAGAATCGTCGGACCAGATTGGACTGGACCATGAGACGCTCTGGCTCTTCGAGGGAGGGCACAAGCCAGCGCAACCTCGATTCGAGTTCCCGCGCCCCCCGGAGCTTCCCGAGACGCTGTTGGTCGGTTCGGGCAAGCAAAGTGGTTGCGCCGCTCGAAAAGTAGATCAGGCCGCCGCTCTCCAGGCGGAGCG
>JBCKZH010000141.1:0-8501 GCA_038919385.1 Vicinamibacterales bacterium
TGGCGACGAGGACATAGACCGACAAGGCGATCCAGATCTGGGTCTTCACCGCGTTCTCACTCGTGCCATAGAACACCTTGATCCGAAGATGCTGTTTGATCCACCGGAAGAACAATTCCACTTGCCACCGCGATTTATAGAGCTGGGGAATCGTGAGCGCGGGCAACGTGAAATTGTTGGTGAGAAATGTCAAGCGCTTCGTCGTCGTGGGATCGACGTAGCGCACGCGCCGCAGCGGTGCGGGATAGGCGCGTCGGGACGCGGCCGTGGCCAAGCCAACGGTCTGATCCGAGATCAAGCCCGTCGCGAACTCGACGGGCCGCGACGCGCGTCGTCGGAACTGAATCCCTTTCTTCGTGCGGGTCACGAAGAAGGCCGCTTCGTCGGTGAAGCGATGGAGGCGTTGGAAGTCGAGGTAGCCGCGATCCATGAGGTAGATGGCACCGGGCTCGATCACCACCGCATCGAGAAAGGTCACATCCGCGCGTTTTCCCTCTGTAATGTGCACGACCGTGGGGATCAGCCCGCGCAGATCGATCTGCGTGTGCAGCTTGACGGCCGCGTCACGCCGTCGATAGTGCGCCCACGGAAAGACGGAGAGACAGAGATTGATGATCGTCGCATCGAGCGCGTACACGGTGTTCGCCAAGTCGACGGCCAACGGGTCGTCAACGTAGAGGTCGCGCGCCGTTCGAATGAGGCTCTGTGCGAAGTCCGCGTAGATCCGCCAATCGCGGGTCTCGTTGGCATCCGCCAACGTCGACCGCGAAATGCGCGCGCGGATGCCGACGTGGTACAGCTGGGCTTGCATCGCGCGCAGACACGCTTCGATCTCCCGTAGGCTCTCGCGATAGGTGAATTGCGCGAAAGCCATGCAGAGATACTGATCCCAGCACGAGAAGCGCGAGGCCTTGTACTCCCCGTCATACTTCGCGACGCACGATTGAAACTCGAACCGCGAGACATGGTCCATAAACTGAGCGAAGATCGTGCGACCAGGCAGCATGCCGCATTGTGTGCCAGCGGGTTGCTAGGCTCGCCACGGGCCGAAAACGGACCATTCGCAAAGATATCGAAAAGTGGAAGAACAGCATCTATCTGTAGCTGTGTCAACAGGTTACAGCGACAGACCAACTCAATGACCGGACACTACTGGCGCTCAGCCAGGTGCGTGGGTTGAGCTTCCAGAGTTTGGCCGTCATCAGCAGGCTGTACATCGTCGCGGCCAACTGACCCGACCAGATACGGCCGGAGCCGTAGAAATTCTTGCGGCCCACCACCGGCGTGCGCTGAGCTCGCTCGGCGACGTTGTGATCCATCGGCACGGCCGGGTGGTCGACGAAGACCGTCAGCCCCGCCCAGTGCTTGTCCATGCTGCGAAGTACCTTGGCCGCTGGTTCGCACAGCGTGGCCTCGCGCAGGGCGGTGTCGCGCTGCTCGGACATGTCCTGCACGGCCTGGCGCAGCGCGTCATCATGCGCGGCGTATTCGGCGCTGCCCTTGGGGGCCTGCAGGCGTCGATCATTCAGGCCATACCGATGCGCGATCGCGTCGACCCAGACCATCGCCCACTCCAACACCGGCGGGTAGGCGTTGCCCAACTCCAAGAAGTCGCGACGCTGGTGAGCCCAGCACAATGCCAGCAGGAACGTCGGGTGCAGCCGAGCAAACTTCTGGTACGCCGAGTAGCGGTCGCAGCTGATGATGCCGCACGCCACCTCGCCCAACTCGTCTTCGACCACCTGGGCAGAACGTGACTTGTCGAGCACGTAGTGCACCACCGAGGGCGAGTGATAGACCCACAGGTACCAGCGGTGGCCTGTTCTGCCTTCCATCGGGACGAACACCGCCCAACGGGTCTCGTCGGCATGCCAGTGCTGTTCGCTGCGCAGTTTCTCGAGCAGCGCCGCCTGCAGCGGATCGAACAGCGGCGCCAGCGTCTGCAGGCCCCCGGTGAGCGTGCCCGGCGACATGTCCAGCCCGTGGTGGGCCAGATCCTGCAGCAAGCGATTGCTCGGTCTGCCGTACAGGTACTTGTCCAGCAGCACGCTGACCCATACCGATTGGCCGAACTTGCCGCGCTCGATCAGCCGGGGCGGGGGCGGTGCGGTCACGATGCCCGGCACGCAGTCGCATTGGCAAGTGCGTCGATAGCGCCGCCGCTGGATCACGCGCCGATACGCCTTGACCTCGATCTCCAGAACTTCACTGTCCTCGGTGCCAGGGAAATCGCTCAGCGGCTCGCCGCAGGCCGGACATTGCGGCGAATCGAGCGCGGCGGTCTCGCGGCGCTCGGGCAGATGAGCCAGCATCGTGCGCCCGTGACCCGGTGCGCCGCGCCGCTGGCCGCGCGGCGCACGCGGCTGCATGGGGCGGCTCTGGAGCTCGGTCCCACCCTTGCTGCGTACGCTCGTGCGGCCGAACAGGCGCTGCTGAAGATCACGGACCTTGGCCTGTGCCAATTCGAGTTCGGCACGAAGCGTCGCCTCGCGCTGCTTGGCCTGTTCTTGCAGCTGCCGCACGAATCGCTGGTCGCTGTCTTCGACGTGCTGCAGCCGAAACACCGCTCTTGCGTGCCGGCTCTTCCAATGATTGGCCGCCAGCACAAGCTCGATGTGCTCCAGCTTGGTCAGCGTCACGGACACGCTGGCCAACGGCGCCGTGCTCGCCGCGAGAGCCGGTGAGATTGCGTCCAACACCAACGGCGGCGCATCCATGGGGCGAACCGTAGAGGAAAAAGTTCGACGTGTCCAGCGAATTCGGCGTCCGCACGAAACCGACTACGGGTTCACCGAATGTTTACCTGGCCGGCGTGCGAATGGGATATCCTGTGGCTCGACCCGGTGGCCGCGCTGGTAATCGCGGGCTTCATCGGCTACGCCTGCTGGGAGATCTTCAAGTTAATGGTCCGCTTCCCGCAGATCAAGGACGCGATCATCCACATCGAGCCGCCGCCCAGACAGGCTTGCGGCTTAGTATCCTAACGTCGGCTCCACTCGGAACCTCGGCAATTCTCCCCGTTCAAACCGCTCGAGATTCTCCGCAAACAGATCGACAA
Source organism: Vicinamibacterales bacterium (assembly GCA_038919385.1). Classification (GTDB taxonomy): domain Bacteria; phylum Acidobacteriota; class Vicinamibacteria; order Vicinamibacterales; family UBA2999; genus 12-FULL-67-14b. The sequence goes on from JBCKZH010000141.1 coordinate 3,059, forward strand.
CCTCTTCCCAGTGCCCGTGGCGGAAGCCCGAGGTATGCGGCGTGAGGATCACGTTCGGACAGGTCCACAGCGGATGCTCGGGCGGCAACGGCTCGTGCGGATAGACATCGAGCGACGCACCGCCGAGGTGGCCGGAATGGAGCGCCGCGATCAGGGCATCAGTGTCCACGATCTTCGCGCGGCCGACGTTGACGATCACGGCGCCCTTCGGCAGCCGGGCGATCTGCGCCGCACCGATCAACCCGAGCGTGTGTGGCGTGAGCGGCGCGGCGATCACCAGCACCTCGGTCTGCGCCAGAAACGCGTCGAGTTGCTCACCGCCCAATACTGCATCCACCCCTGGCACTTCGGTGTGTCCGCGCCGTCGGCGTAGAGCGACGACGCGCATGCCGAACGCCCGCGCACGTGATGCGATCTCGGACCCGATGGTCCCAACGCCGATCAGGCCGAGCGTGCGCCCGCGGAGCAACCAGGGCAACCGCGGCCCCATGAAGTCGTTCTGCGCCCAGTGCGCATTGCGCTGGTGGTCGAGGACGAGCGGAAGCTGTTTCGCCAGCGCGAGGACCACGGCCAGCGTGTGCTCGGCGATCGGCACGGCCTGGACGCCGCGCGTGTTGCTGACAATCACGCCCCTGGCAAACAGCTCCGGCAGGCACAGGGTTTCTACCGCCACGGCCGACGTGTGCAACCATCGCAGCTTCGACGCGTGCGCGAATTCGGCGGCGTTCAGGATCCAGGTGTAGGCGGCGTCGCAATCCAGGAGGCCACGCGCACGTTGCTCGTCTGAGGTCGCGTAGACAAAGTCGATATGCGGAAAGCGGGCGCGCAACGTGGCTACGCCCTCGGCGGGGATTTGCCACTGCTTCACGGGCTGTTGGATGGAGATCAGGACCTTCACGCGCCCTACTTCCGCCGGTAATGTCCCGACCGGCCACCCTTCTTCTCGACCAACTCGACGTCGCTAATGGTCATCGTCTGGTCGACGGCCTTGACCATGTCATAGAGCGTGAGGGCGGCCACCGCGACGGCGGTCAGCGCCTCCATCTCGACGCCGGTCTGGCCCGAGGTGCGGACGCGCGCCACAATCGCGTAGCCGGTGCGCGACGGGGTGAGTTCCACCGACACGTGCGTCAGCACCAGTGGATGGCACAGCGGAATCAGCTCGCTGGTTTTCTTCGCGGCCATGATGCCCGCGAGGCGGGCCGCTTGCAGGGGATCGCCCTTCTTCACCGCGCCCGCGCGAATCAGCCTGCGGGCCGTGGCCGACAGGGAGATGGCGCCGCGAGCGACGGCTTCGCGGTCGGTCACGGCCTTGGCGCCCACGTCCACCATCCGAATGCGCCCGTGCGAATCGACATGGGACAGCTTGGTGCCGCCTTGGGCGCGCTTAGTCTTCGACATCGATCCCCTGCGCCAGGTAGAACGACAGGCTTTCAAGCGACACGGTCAGGTCCACGCCCTTCATCTTGACACCGGGCGGCACCTTCAGCGCACCGGGCGAAAAGTTGAGTACCGCCTTGATTCCGGCGGCGACCACCTGGTCAAGCACATGCTGGGCCGATTCGACGGGCACGGCGATCACGGCGATGTCGATGTGTTCTTTGCGAACGACCTTCTTGAGATCCTTCAGGTCGTGGATCGGAACGCCGCTGCGCGACTGGCCGCCGATCTTCGCGTCGGCCACGTCGAACATCGTCACCATCTCGAACCCTTCGCGCCTGAAGCCAGGGTAGTCGGCCAGCGCGAGGCCGAGATTGCCGGCGCCCATCACCGCCACCCGCAGCTTGCGGTCGAGGCCGAGAATCTGGCGCAGGTTACGCTTGAGGTCCTTGACGTAGTAGCCCACGCCGCGCACGCCGAACTCGCCGAAGTAGGCGAGATCCTTGCGAATCTGGGCGGCGTTAAGATGGAATCGTTCCGCCAGCGCCTGCGAGGAAATAGTCTCGACCCCGGCCGACTCGAGTTGATTGAGGCAGCGGAGGTAGACGGACAGCCGATTGGTGGTCAGCTCGGACACCGGCTCGGCCGCCGGTCTCCGCTTGTTCGGAGAATTCACAAGCAGATTTCAGAATACCGCAATCCACCTTAGCGAAGCGAGTATCATCCGGCCCATGGCCGACCCGGCGAAGAGCGACTCTGACCTCAGCGCGGGCACGCTGTTCAGTTCAGGCTTGATCGCCGGCGGGTCGCTCGCGGGAATCTTGTACGCGATCCTGGTCGGCGCCGATTGGCTGCGCCCGTTCCAGGTCGTGGGCGAGATGATCCCGTCGCTAGGTGGCGAAGAGGCGTTCGGGCAGATCGCCGGCGCGATGCTGTTCCTCGCGCTGGCCGTGGTGTTGACACGCTTCGCCCAGCGGAAGGTCTGAGGTGCGGTAATTTGCTAGCATGGACTGACCATGCGACGGTCCGTTCTCGCGCTCGCGCTCGCTAGCAGCTTCCTGATGACGCACGCTGCGGCCCAACCGGCACTACGGCGGGCCACGACCATCGCGGCGCTCAGGAGCTATCCCGGCTTCTACCATCAGCAAGCCGTGTCGGTGATTGGCTCGGTCAAGGGCGAGACCATCGAGAACGTGCTGTTCGCCAGTGACGAGGCGACCATCCGGCTGATCGCTCGCGAGTTGCCCAGGGAGGGCAGGCTCGAAGCCCGCGGCCAGTTCCTGGACATTGGCCGCCTGTCGCAAGACGACCCTCGGCTCATCCCGTTCAATCTGGCCGACCGTATTCGCGCGCTCCATCCTGACCGGTGGCCGCGGCCCGGAGAAGAACTCGTGCTGCTGCTCTCTGGCACGACTCCGCCGCCGCCGGCAGCGGATGCGACCGCGCCGCCGTTACGCAGCGTGGCGCTCGAACCCGGGCGGTTTGAGGGCCAGCGGGTGACGATCCTCGGCCAGTTTCGCGGGCGCAATCTGTTCGCCGACCTGCCCGAAGCGCCGGCCCAGGCGCGATGGCAGTTCGTGCTTCGGTCAAGCGATACGGCGCTGTGGGTAATGGGGCTGCAGCCCAAGGGCAAGACGTTCAACTTCGATCCCGCCAAGCGGATCGACTCGGGCCGCTGGGTCAGGGTGCAGGGCACCGTGCGGACCGCAAAAGGACTGACGTGGCTCGACGGCACGACCATCGAGTTGGCGCAGGCGCCGGCGGAGCCGGTCACCGAAGTTGAGATCGCGCCCCCACCGCCACCCGTCGAAGTGCTGTTCACTGCTCCGACCGAAGGCGAAACCGATGTCAGCATCGGCGAACGGATCCGCATGCAGTTGTCGCGCGACCTTGATCCCGCGTCGCTCAAGGAGCGCGTGCGCATCATCTACGCCAAGGCGCCCACGACCGAACCGATCGCGTTCGCGGCGACGTATGCGAAAGAGAACCGTGCGCTCGAGATCAAGCCCTCGCAGCCATTGGCGCCGTTTCAACTGGTGCGGATCGAGTTCCTGGAAGGGATCAAAGGCACCGACGGCGGCGCGCTCGCGCCGTTCACGCTCACTTTCACGACCGGCGGCTCTTAGGGAACGATGCGAAATCCGTAGGTGATGATCTCGGGCTCGCCGGCTTTCTTGATCGCGAGTTCGAGCACGTACTCCCCTGCCGCAAGGGGCGAGAGGACGACCTCAGCCACCCCCAGCGTCAGCTTTTTCGCCTCATCCACTCGCGTGGAGTAGGTCACCACCAGTGGCATGGCCTGACCTTCGCGCGTGAGCATGCGGCCGGTCGCCTCGGTGGCGGCGTCGGTCAGCGCCACCTCGATGCGCAGGCGCTCGGTGCGCCGGAACCGCGGGTCGGCCGTGGGCACGTACGCCAGGCCCGTGCTCGGCCCGCGACGCAGCGCGAGCGCGGCGGTCCCCACCACCGCGGAGTCGGGCGGCACGGTCACGAACGTGCTGACCTGGATCGGCAGCCGACCCGATCCCGGCGTGAGCTCCGCGCGCACCAGATAGCGGCCGGCCGCCAGCGGCGACGGCGTGCCATCGACGGGAATGCTCCGTTGCCCGGGCTCAATCGCCACCGTCACGGTTTGCGATGGTGACGCGGTGGTGGAGGCGCCCGCGCGCTCAGGCTCCACGGTGAGCCGCAGGGTGCCGCCAGCGATCCACTCGGGTTGCTTCGCCGTGGCGGCGTCGAGTTCAACCACGGCTCGGATCGATCCGCGACCGCCAGCCGCCTGGATGCGAACCGGGAGATTGCCGCGGCCAGGAGCGATGGCATCCAGGGCACGCGTCACCGACGGGGGCGGCGCCGGGCGACTACCAGCCGGCCGCTCTGGTGTCATGCCCGAGGCGCGCGCTTCGGCTTCGGTCGGTGCCAGGTACCCCGGACGCGCGCGCACGTCCACCTGGTCGCGTTTCACCGCCACGCGAATGCGGCGGAAGCGGCCATCAAGCTTCTGGTTCGATGAGTAGTAGCTCACCAGATAGTAGGAGCCCACGTCGGTGAAGATCTTCTGCATTGCGCCGGAAATGTCGTTGGTACTGTCGAGCACGGCCTGGCCGTCCGTTTGTTCCGCCATCATGCGCAGGTCATCGTGCCGATCGCGCAGCCACGCCGCGTCCACCGACGGCGGCACATCAAATCGCGTCGGTTGGTCGAACACGATCAGCCCCCGCGCGTCGATCGGGTAGAAGCTGACGTTGGCGCGATTGGCCCGCTGCAGCAGCTCCCGGAACTTGACCTCGTGGTCGATGAACGCCAGCATCACGCGTTCGCGGTCGCACGATTCCTGCGAACCTCTGCCTTCGCGCGTTGGGTCGAGCGGCCTCGCCGTCGAGATCCGGCCGGTCCGTGGATCCACCCCGACACCAGCCGGACTGGGTGCGCTGCCCGCGGCCAGCGTGTCGCTCTGCTGGTACAGCGGCCAGCCTTCCGTGAACACCATCACGAACTTGCGTTCCGGGCGCAGCCCGCCGAGGTGGGTGACGAGGTGATCGAGAGCGTCGAGCGTGTCGCGCTCTCGCAGGCGCGCAATCATCTCGTCGGCGATCGCCGAGCTCGGATAGCACTCCCTGATGGCGCGTTCGCGCGGGCTCTCCGGAACCTGGCGATCCTTGACGCCCCAGTGCCAGGTGTCAGTAACCATGCGCTCGATGCTCGAAGTCCTGCGGCTATACGTGATGGCGGAGGGCGAGATCTCCGGTGTCATCACGCCGACCAGATCGTCTGGGCCAATCAGCCGGTCCAGCGTCTCAACGATGGGTTTGCGGGCGTGGTACGAGCCGGCCAAGGAGACGTGGAAGCGATCGAAGAACAGCGTGAAGACCCGGGCCGCATCGTTTGCTTCCTGCCGCATGTCACGCACGTTCGTGGGGTTGGTCCGCTCCGATTGCGGTACCGGCGCGCGCGCTTCGATCAGATCGAGGTTCTCAATGCGTTGGGGCTTGTCGTCTTCGTATATCTCGATGTCTGCGGGCTTGAGGTCGGTGATTGCCACGCCATCGACCGACACATACGC
>JBCKZH010000142.1:0-8395 GCA_038919385.1 Vicinamibacterales bacterium
GCCGAGACGCTCCGCACCCTTGCCGCCGACCCCACGCATCTCGGTGCCGCGATCGGGTTCTTCGCCGTCCTGCACACGTGGGGACAAACGCTCGTCCATCATCCCCATCTACATGGCGTGGTGCCGGGCGGCGGCCTCTCGACCGACGGCACCCGCTGGGTGGCGTGCCGCCCGGGGTTCTTCCTCCCCGTGCGGGTCCTGTCGCGCCTGTTTCGGCGCCTCTTCTTGGAAGCACTCCACGACGCCTTCGACCATGGCCAGTTGCACTTCGGTGGGTCGTTCCAGACCCTGGCGGATCCGCGGGTCTTTGCTGATCATCTGCGGCCGGCTCGCCAGACCGCGTGGGTGGTCTACGCGAAGCCACCCTTCGCCGGTCCTCAGCAGGTCCTCGACGATGTCGGCCGCTACACGCATCGCGTCGCCATCTCCAACCAGCGGCTGCTCGACATCGACGACGGGCACGTGCGCTTCCGCGACAAGGACTACCGCACTGCCAGCGCGGAAACCCCCAAAATGATGACGCTCCCCGCGACGGAATTCATCCGGCGCTTTCTGCTGCCCGTGCTACCGGCCGGCTTCCACCGCATTCGCTACTACGGCTTGCTCGGGAATCGCCACCGGAAAGAACACCTCGCCCGCTGCCGCCAGCTCCTCGGCACGTCGGCTCCTGAGACGCCCGCGGCGACGGTACCGGCGGACGATCGCGACCGCTACGAGACGCTCACGGGCGTGTCCTTGCGCACGTGCCCTCGCTGCCAAGCCGGCCGCATGCTTATCATCGAGCACCTCATCGGCGCCCGCAGCCGTCTCGCGATTCTGGATTCATCATGATGCGCATGCCCCGACGTCCCCCGCGGGTCGTCCGCCGCGCACCACGGTGCCGCGTCGGGAGTCGTCTGTGGATGACCGCGTCGTGAGGATCTTTCGACCGATCAACACTGCGTGGCGTTTCCCTGTACGCCCGGCCACGAACCTTGTCCACCCGCGGATGCCGTGGTTTCTCACCGGCCTCCACCCCGACGGCCGCGCGCGTCGATCACCACCCACCATGCAATCCCCATAGCCGACCATCCGGGCGGCAGTTTCGTCCAACACGTCTTTAGCGCACCGCCGCGGCGACCCATATGTCGCCCTCTTCGACGCATCTCGCCGCCGCGTCGCTACGCTAAAAACGCTCTGCATTCTCGGACCCAGAGCCCAATGAACCCGCCACAGCGATGCGGAGGTTGCGCAGGCGAGGCGCGCAGGCTGTACGCCGGTGCGCCTGGGGGCCACGCATCCTGCGCACCGAAACCGTTCCCGCCGCCGCGCTCGCCGCGCTGCAAACCCTGTGGGGCGACTGGGCCTGAAGTCCCTTGTTGCAGAGAGCGACATGCCCACCTAATATGCGCGTATCCGAATCAGATCATAGCCCATGCACGCACCCGACATTCAAGCCGTAAAGAAGTATCTGCTCGAACTGCAAGATCGCATCTGCGCCGCGCTGGAGCAGGCGGACGGCCAAGGTAAGTTCACCGAGGATCAGTGGCAGCGCGCGGAGGGCGGCGGCGGACGCTCGCGCGTGATGACGGAAGGCGCGGTGTTCGAGCAGGCCGGTATCGGCTTCTCGCACGTGTTCGGCGAGAAAATGCCGCCGTCCGCCACCGCGCATCGCCCTGAGCTGGCCGGACGTGATTTCCAGGCGCTCGGCGTGTCGCTCGTGTTCCACCCGCGCAACCCCTACATTCCCACCACGCACTGCAACGTGCGTTTTTTCATCGCGCAAAAAGATGACGCCGAACCGGTGTGGTGGTTCGGCGGCGGGTTTGATCTCACGCCGTATTATGGTTTTGAGGAAGACGCCGTGCAGTGGCACCGCACCGCGCGCGCGGCGTGCGCGCCCTTCGGTGATGATGTCTATGCGCGTTACAAGAAATGGTGTGACGAATATTTCTTCCTCACACACCGCAACGAACCGCGCGGCATCGGCGGCGTGTTTTATGATGACCTCAACGAAGGCGGCTTCGAGCGCTGCTTTGATTTCATGCAAAGCGTGGGCGATCACTTTCTGCCCGCCTACTTGCCCATCGTGGAGCGGCGCAAAGATATCGCTTACGGCGAGCGCGAGTGCGACTTCCAGCACTACCGGCGCGGGCGCTACGTGGAGTTCAATCTGGTCTACGACCGCGGCACCTTGTTCGGTTTGCAATCCGGCGGACGCACCGAGTCCATTTTGATGTCGCTGCCGCCGCTGGTAAAATGGCGTTACAATTGGCACCCCGCGCCGGGCACGGAGGAGGCGAGGCTGTATGACATCTTCCTCAAGCCGCGCGATTGGGTGGGAGGAAAGTGACATGATGGTGCGCGTGAAAATCAGTCCTCAACACGGCAAGGGCGTGTTCGCCGCCGCCGATATTGAGGCGGGTGTGGAAATACTCACCTTCACCGGCCCGATATTGCAACGCGGGCAGTTCAAGCCCGGCGACTACCGATCCTGGTTACGTCCCCGCTAGCCTTGACGCGCCGGGAGCAAAGCCAATCGCCGATTTAGAAACGGCGGTGAAGGCAAGAGGGAAGGCGAAGCGAACGCTTCATACACTCGGAGTCCGAATACCAGCTCTCAATGTGACGGTAAACCATCATCGCAAGAATGATTGAAATGAACGAACACATACGAACACATAATCTGGGCTTCCTCGAATCGGGGCGAAGCGTGAACTCAAACGTGCTCTCGAATCTTTCTGGTCGAACCAGACCAGCGAGACGCAACTCCTCGCAACCGCCAAAGCGATCCGCGCGGAGAACTGGCGCATTCAGCAGGCGGCTGGCGTTGACTTTATCCCCTCAAACGATTTCAGCCTTTACGACCAGATGCTCGATACCTGCGCGCTGGTCGGCGCTGTGCCGGAACGATTCCACTGGCAGGATGACACGGTCAAGCTCTCAACCTATTTCGCGATGGCGCGTGGGGTCACTACCAATGGCACTGACCATGCAGACTGTGCCCACAATGGTTCTGCCACTGCACTTGAAATGACCAAGTGGTTCGACATGAATTATCACTACCTCGTGCCGGAACTGGACCAGGAACAAAGCTTCCGGCTGGCTTCCACGAAACCATTCGACGAATTCACCGAGGCGCTCTCGCTCGGCATCCGCACCGTGCCGGTGCTCGTCGGACCGTTGACCTTTCTCCTGCTCGGCAAAACACGCGGAGAACACTTCGACCGGCTTTCGCTCTTGCCACAGCTGCTGCCGATTTATCTCGAAGTCCTGCGCCGTCTTCATGCGCAAGGGGCAGAGTGGGTGCAACTTGATGAACCCGCTCTTTGTCTCGACCTCACACAGGAACAACGAGCCGCATTCACCGCTGCCTACAGGCAACTCCGTGAAGCCGTCTCCGGCTTAAAGATGTTACTCGCAACCTACTTCGGCGATTTGCGGGACAATCTTTCGACCGCCTGCAAGTTGCCGGTGGATGCGCTTCATTTTGATGCAGTGCGCGCGCCGCACGAACTCGACCGATTGCTCGCGGAGTTGCCAGCGACCATGCAACTTTCACTCGGCGTCGTGGACGGGCGAAACATCTGGCGAAATGATTTCGAGCCATCCTTGAACTGGTTGCGAAAAGCGGCGAAGGCCATCGGTAACGAACGGCTCATGGTTTCTCCATCCTGCTCACTGCTTCATTCGCCGATCAGTTTGAAGCACGAAACCAAATTGGATGTGGAACTCAAAAGTTGGTTTGCATTCGCGGAGGAAAAACTTTCGGAAGCCGGATTGCTTGCTCAACTCGTGGACCAGACCGGCGACAGCGCCGCCTTGTTGGAAAATCGCAAAGTCATCGCCACCCGCCGAAGCAGCCCGCGCATCCATGATTCAGTTATCACACTTCGAGCCGAAGCCGTTTCACTCACAGACTTGCAACGGCGAAACAACTTTGCCACCCGCAGGGCGGAGCAGCAGACGCGGCTGAATCTGCCATCGTTTCCCACCACGACCATTGGCTCGTTTCCGCAGACGGAAGACGTGCGCGCCGCCCGCGCCCGTTTCAAAAAGGGCGAGTTGTCATCCGCCGATTACGAAAAGTTCCTCGAACAGAAAACCATTGAATGTGTCCGCTGGCAGGAGGAAGCCGGTCTCGACGTGCCGGTTCACGGCGAGTTCGAGCGCAACGACATGGTGGAGTATTTCGGCGAGCAGCTTGCCGGTTTTGCGCTCACCGAAAACGGCTGGGTGCAGAGCTACGGCTCGCGTTGCGTGAAGCCGCCGATTATTTTTGGCGACGTTTCGCGCCCGCACCCGATGACGGTGCACTGGTCGAAATTTGCACAATCACTCACACGCAAGCCGATGAAAGGGATGCTCACCGGCCCGATCACAATGTTGCAATGGAGCTTCGTGCGCGACGACCAGCCGCGCAGTGAAACTGCAAAACAAATCGCTCTCGCGTTGCGCGATGAAGTGCATGACCTCGAAACCGCCGGCCTGCCCATCATCCAAATTGACGAACCGGCCTTGCGCGAGGGGTTGCCGCTCCGCCGTGCTGACTGGCAGGAGTATTTGAATTGGGCGGTGGACGCTTTCCGCCTTGCAGCCAGTGGCGTGCGCGACAATACGCAAATTCACACGCACATGTGCTACTGCGAATTCGACGACGTCCTTGCCAGCATTGCTGCGCTCGACGCGGACGTGATTTCCATCGAAACCTCACGTTCCAACATGGAATTACTCGGCGCGTTCGCGCAGTTTCGATACCCGAACGACATCGGGCCTGGGGTGTGGGACATTCATTCCCCGCGGGTTCCGTCCGCCGAAGAGATGCTCGGCCTTCTTCGCGCCGCCGCGAAGGTGATTCCGAAGGAGCGTCTCTGGACGAATCCTGACTGCGGGTTGAAAACACGGCGTTGGGAGGAAGTGAAACCAGCGTTGCAAAACTTGGTTGCCGCCGCGCGTCAGGCTCGTGCCACAGCTTGATTACACCATGAACACTTTGACTATGCCATCGGATGTGTCGTCCATCAAAGAACATGTCCGTCTTATTGCTGATCTGGCGGGCAAGGACGCCAAACCGTGGCATGGTCATTTCATTTGTACAGGAACGCCAGGAAGTTGTTCGTCAGTTCGTCGCGCAGCTTCCCGAAGCCCTCCACATCCGCGAGCGACTTCGCCTTGCCTGCGTGCACGTCCATCACGTCGTACAGGCTCTCTTCATTCGCGGCCAGCACGAGATGGTCACCCAGCCGCGCAACGAACGCCCTGCCGTCCTCGCCGCGGCAGTACTCGACTCCCCCGTGTTGTGCTTTCGAAAGGTCAACCGGCAATTGGCGCTGCAGCGCTTTGAGCGCCTTCTCCGAATCCTTGCACTTCAAGATCAGCGCGCCCTGGACGTCCAGGTTGCCGATGCTGAACGATGTGAAATAGATCGCCGCGTTGCCGCCAAGCATCGGCGCGACATCGTCTTCCCAATCGAGGTCGCCGATGTCTTCGACACTTCTTGTGAGTTCGTCCTTCGGATCCTCTTGTCCCAACTTGTCGATGAGGTTGAAGGCGGCCACCCACTGGCTGCTGCCAAGGTCCGTATTCAGGGCGAAATAGGCCCCCGCGTCCTCCGGCACAAGGTTCGCGCTGGTCAGATCCACGCCCTTCGCACTCCCGCTCTGGAAGAGGACGAACCCTCCCACGGCTGCGGCGACGGCCGCGAGAAGCAGCGTGATGCCGATGCCGTATCGAGGTGAGGCGATTGATGCCATTGTTCAAAGCTCCCTGGGAGGCGCCGAAATACATGCCGTTGCGCTCACCAATAAGTATCGGCAGGCGCGCGCTCTCCGGGAAGAGGGATTTCCCTGCTACTTGGCCATGGTTAGAGCTTCGGTTGGATGATCGTTGGGAGGGGTGAACCCTCCTCCTCGGCCTCAATGAACACGCGCCTCTGCTCGTCGAAAGCGCCCGAGACCTTCGCCACATCGATCCCGTGGTGTGGCGAACCGCGCGTCCCGATGCGTTCCAGCGCGCGCTCCAGCAGCACGCGGGCGCCGTGTGCGTTCCCCCGAGCGTAGTGGGTGTAAGCCGCACCGAGCTGCGCGAGCCCCTTGAAGAACTCTTCGTCATCAGTTGCTTCGGCCTTGCGCCACGCCTCTTCCCAGGCCTCGTGCGCCTCGAAGAAGCGGCCTGCGTTGAAGTGTGCGACGCCCAACCGGTTGTTCTCCGCCAGCGACAGTGTGGCGTAGTCCTCCAGCGCGATCTCGCTCGGGGAACCCCACGGCAACGGCCGCCCCAGCCGGTCCCGCGGGCGTTCCGGCGGACGTGGTTGGGCAGCTTCACTCAATTGGTGGCGGTCTTCGGTTTGCGCACTAGCTTCTCCATCATCGCCTTGAAAACATCGTAGTCCTGGGCCCCAACGATCCCATATTGGTCATCGAACACAAAGGTCGGCACGGCCGTCACGCCGATGGAACGCGACCATTCGATGCCATCGTCCACCTGCTGGCGCTCCGGGAGTGCGGCGGCGATCTGGTGTACGCTGGTCTGATGAGCAGCCCCGCAACTACCCCGGCCATCCGCCAGCTCCCAACTCCCAGCGCCTGAGCTCAAGGCTCTGATTGCCTCCGGACAGCCCATTGAGCTGCAGCGGAGTACTTCCTCCAGCATGGCTTTCGTAACCTGTACAACCTTGCCGGCGGAATCGAGGCATGGTCTCGGCTTGTGGCCGCGGCGGTTCCCCGGTATTGACCGATGACGCCTTTCTCGTCCCGCATATGACGGTCTGTCCTCTGCTCATCGAGTTCGCGCCAGGGAGCACCCTCTACCGGCAGCTCGACATCGTGTCCTCGCTTCCGATCTACCGAAACGGCCCACCAGGCACTTTTGTCGATCTGCTCAACGGGCCGCGGATCTCATTGCCCACCGACCAGATAGTGTTCGTCGACGACGAACATGGCCGCGTGACGGTCGGCTTTGGAGGAATGCGCTTCGCCGGACTCAAGGATGATCGGCTGATCTTCCTTCGCGTGCGGGAGCTCTTCCCTGAAGAGCAGCTGTCCCCGGCCCGCAGCCACATGATGATCCTGGAGCCGCAGTGGGTGGCGTCGCTGCTCGTCCGTGGTGCGCCGGTGTGGCCCGAACGTGGGCCGTGATCTCAGGCGCTGGGCAAAGGCTGCGACGACTCGCCGTGTGTCGTATCCGTGAACGGCGTACTGGCTCCCGCCGCGAGCAATCACCTATGAGCTGCAGGAGAGCATCGAGCAGCCCGCGCGGTTTCGTGCCCAGTCCGGCCGCCGTTGCGCGAAGCGTTCGGACCCAGACTGCTCGTCATAGGGACGACGGAGGACGTGGAGAAGCTCGCGGATGCCCGAGGTGTCTCCGCGTTCGGCTTGGTCGATCGCGTCCTGCGCGAGGTAGTTCCGCAGAACGAACCGGGGATTGACCCGGTTCATACGCGCGCGACGATCCTGCGGATCCAATCCGTCCTGCCGCACGCGTCGGACGTAACGTTCCAGCCACGCGACGAACGCGGGCTCGGCACGCCGCATCTTCTCGGCGTCGTAGATCGCAGCCCGGAGCGGGTCCAAGGCCGGCGCGTCCATGCCGATCTCCGCGAGACCGCGGAACCAGATGGTCATGTCCACCTCCGCTTCGTGCATCAACGCATGCAGGTCGTTCATCAGCTCGGCATCGTCATCGCGAGCCCGTAGTCTATCGTCAACCCGAGGATCGACATGTTGTCGGTGTTCATGACACCGTGAACGAAGCCCACTCGCATCCAGTGCGCCACCATGCGCGCCGTGCGCTCGCACACCTCCGCGAACCACTCGGCCCGCACGTCTGCGTCGGCCGGAGTGCGGCCGTCCAGCAGATCCGCGAAGTCGCGACGGATCGTGAAGTCGACGAGCTGGTTGAGCAGCGCCAGATCGCGTCGCGAGGCGGGCAGCTCGAAGTTGCCGAATCGGATGAACGATGGTGCCACGCGGCAGACGATGGCCCCGGGCTCGAGGGCGGCACGGCCGTCGTAGAACATGTCGCGCAGCACGTCGTCGCCAGTCGTCACAAAACTCAACGCGCGCGTCGTCGGCACGCCAAGGTGGTGCATGGCTTCGCTGCAGAGAAACTCGCGGACTGACGAACGCAGCACGGCTCGACCATCAGCCGCGCGTGAGTACGGTGTTCGGCCGGCGCCTTTCAACTGCAGTTCCCATCGCTGGCCTGCGGCGTTGATCGTTTCGCCGAGTGTGATGGCCCGGCCGTCGCCGAGCTGGCCCGCCCAGGCGCCGAACTGATGGCCGTCGTAGTTCGCGGCGTACGGCTCCATCCCCTCAAACAGCGCGTTGCCGCCGAACACCTCCGCAAAAGCGGGCGACTCAACGTCTGCATCCCGGAGCCCCAGCAGCGAGGCGACCTCAGGTGAATGCGCCATCAG
>JBCKZH010000143.1:0-8285 GCA_038919385.1 Vicinamibacterales bacterium
TGTGCGATAGGTGGCTTTCCTTCGTTGGGGCTGCGTACCTCGGCGTTGCCGTGTCGGCGCAGAGCCCCGAGCCGCCAGCCGCCACAGTTCCAGATGTCGTTCGAACGAGGTGCGCGACCTGCCACGGCGTCGATCTGATCGAGCAGCAGCGGCTCGGTCGTGCAGGCTGGGAACGCGAACTCGACAAGATGATCCAATGGGGCGCCGTGGTGCCAGAGGCCGATCGAGCGCTGCTACTCGATTATCTCGATGCGAGCGCGAGGCTTTCTCCGGCGCCTCCCTCTCCGCCCGTCGGCGGGCGCGGGGCAGAGTTGTTTACCCAGTGATGCCTCGGATGCCACGCGGCGGACATCGTCGAGCAGCAGCGCCTCGGGCTTGCCGGCTGGCGGCGCGAGGTCGACAAGATGGTGGGCTGGGGCGCCCGCGTCGATCCCGGCGAGAAGGAGCCGCTGGCCGCGTATCTGGCCGCACGCTTTGGCATTCGGTAAGTCGAGCGGCTCATCCGACCTTTGAGTTCGCTCGCCAAACAGGCTGTGCGATCATCTCTGGAACCCCCGCGGCGAAGCGCAAGGCCGCCAGTCTCGAAACCCGACCCGTTACCCGCCGTGAAGCCCCTGTGAACCCATACCTGTTAATGGGTATGGCCAAGTCGCACTTTCGGCTGCTAGGATTCGGTGTTGGCGAGGTAGGGAGACTTGACGAGCCAGGGAGAAAGCGTATGCGGTTCTTGAGGTTGGAAGACCGACGCCCGTTCCGACGACAGGTAACTGGTGGCCGCGCGGAGATTTTCGCGCTACTGACAGTCGCCTGGTTCGCCGCAGTGCTCTCTGCCGGGACTCCGACCCAACAGGCTTCCCCTGCGCCCGCCCCCGTCGACGGCCCCGACGTTCAAGCAATGGTCAAAAGGTACTGCGTCAGCTGCCACAACGATCGGCTGCGCACGGGTGGCCTGGCGCTCGACACGGTCGACGGCTCGAATCCGGGCGCCCAGCCGGCAATCTGGGAGAAAGTCGTCGCCAGGCTGCGACAGGCTTCGATGCCGCCGCCCGGACGGCCGCGGCCCGACGCCGCCACCTATGATGCCCTCGCAAACGCCCTCGAAGATAGGCTCGATCGGGCGTGGGAGGCCAATCCGAACCCCGGCAGGGTGAGCCCGGTCCACCGGCTCAATCGCACGGAGTACAACAACGCGATCCGGGATCTGCTCGAGATCGATATTGATGTGGCGTCACTGTTG
Source organism: Vicinamibacterales bacterium (assembly GCA_038919385.1). Classification (GTDB taxonomy): domain Bacteria; phylum Acidobacteriota; class Vicinamibacteria; order Vicinamibacterales; family UBA2999; genus 12-FULL-67-14b. The sequence goes on from JBCKZH010000143.1 coordinate 1,238, forward strand.
CCTGCCGATGAAACGGCGGACGGCAGCTTCGACAACTTCGGGGACGTCCTCTCGATCTCGACGGCGCATCTGGACCGATACCTGTCGGTGGCGCGTCAGGTCACGCGTCTAGCAACCGGACTCCCGCCGGCGAACGCGACGCTGGAGACATTCGAAATCCCCCTGCACATCGTGCAGGACGACCAGAGGAGCGAAGATCTGCCGTTCGGTTCACGCGGCGGCATTGCGGTGCGATACAACTTCCCGGCCGACGGCGAGTATCTGTTCAAGGTGCGCCTCCGCACCAATTGGCAGGACTATATCCTCGGCATGGGATGGCCGCAGCACTTCGACGTGCGCCTGAATGGCGAGCGGCTGCGGCGCTTCACGGTCGGAGGGAAAGCCCCAGGCACGCCGTCGCCGCAGAGTTTTACCGGCCCCGGCGAACCCGGTTCGATCGACTGGGAAGGCTACATGATGTCGGCGGATCATCAACTGGAGGTCCGCGTACCGGTCGTCGCGGGTTCGCACGTGGTCGGCGTGTCGTTCGTGAGGGAACTCTGGGAGCCAGAGGGCATTCCGCAGCCCGTGCAGCGGGGCAGGCTTCTCGCGAACGACGAACTCTACATGGACTACCAAGCCGTGCAGACGCTGCAGATCGGAGGACCTTACGGGACTTCCGGCCCTGCGCAGGACACACCGAGCCGTCGTGCGATTTTCGTCTGCCAGCCCACGAAAAGTGCGGACGAGAGGGCCTGCGCGACGAAAATTCTTTCGCGGCTGGCCAAGCGCGCCTATCGTCGGCCCGTCACGGAGCGCGACATGGCGCTGCTCGGCGACTTCTTCCAGCGCGGCCGGAAGGAAGGCGGAAGCTTCGACGCCGGCATCCAGTTCGCCCTCGAGTTCCTTCTGAGCGATCCGGCGTTCCTGTTGCGGATACATTCCGAATCCCAGCGGCCGGCGCCTGGACGAGCCACTCGTCTGAGCGACCTGGAGCTGGCCTCGCGCCTGTCGTTCTTCCTGTGGAGCAGCATTCCGGATGAGGCGTTGATCGATCTGGCCGCACGCGGGAAGCTGAGTGATCCGGCGATTCTCGATCAGCAGGTCAAGCGAATGCTGGTCGACCCTCGAGCCGTCGATGCGCTTTCCGCCAACTTCGCCACGCAGTGGCTGAATCTGCGGCGCGTGAGCGAAGTCATCGTCGATCCGGAGGCGTATCCACACTTCGATGCGAACCTCCTTGAGTCGTTCCAGCAGGAAACCCAGCTGTTTGTCGCCAGCAACATCCGAGAGGATCGCCCGCTCTCGGAGCTCCTGAACGCCGATTACACGTTCGTCAACGAACGGCTCGCGCGCCATTACGTGATTCCTGGAGTATACGGCGGCCGCTTCCGGCGGGTTGTCCTTCCCAATCGCGACCAGCGCGGCGGGTTGCTCGGGCACGGCGGGCTGTTGGCCGCGACGTCCTACCCGGATCGGACATCACCGGTGTTGCGCGGCAAATGGCTGTTGGACAACATCTTTGGCCTGCCGATACCAGAGCCCCCGCCCGGCGTCGACACCGCTCTCGACAACAAGCCGGGTCTGGCCCCAAAATCGATTCGCGAGCGGCTGACCGCGCACCGCGCGAACCCCACATGCGCCAGCTGCCATTCCGTGATTGATCCGCTAGGGTTCGCGCTGGAGAATTTCGATGTGCTGGGCGGCTGGCGGACCATCGACGAAACGGGGCATGAAATCGACACGAAAGGGACGACGGCGAGCGGTGCGGCGGTAGACGGCTTTCCGGGACTGCGGAAGCTGCTGCTGGCGCGACCCGAACAGTTCCCGCGCACAGTTGCCGAGAAACTGCTGGCGTATGCGATCGGGCGGAGACTCGACTACTACGATCAGCCGGCCGTGCGCCAGATCGTCCGGCAGGCGGCGTCGAGCGACTATCGCTGGTCGGCGATCGTGTTCGGGATCGTCAAGAGCGCGCCGTTTCTCATGCAGGCATCACAGACCGCGCCGGAAGGCGCCGTTGTGCGGCGTTGATGATTGAGATCCGTTTCAGGTCACTAAGGAGACGATAGCCATGAGCTTCATTACCGGGAAGACGCTGCCACGGAGGACCGTGCTGCGCGGCTTGGGAACGACCCTGGCGCTGCCGCTGCTGGATGCGATGGTCCCCGCGCTGTCGGTGGTCGGAAAAGCGGCCGCCTCGCCGGTCCATCGATTCCAGACGTTCTATATGCCGAACGGCATGGCCATGCCGTACTGGGAGGTGAAGGACGAGGGGACCAATTTCGAGCTTTCCCCGATTCTCGCGCCGCTCGCGCCGTTCCGGGACCAGATGCTCGTGCTCTCCGGCCTCCACGCGACGTGGGTCGTCGCCCACGCCGGCGCCGCGGGTTCGTTTCTGACCGGGATCACCCGTGGCGGCCGCAACGAAACGGAAATCCTGGCGGATGTCTCCGTCGATCAGCTGATCGCGAGGGAGTTGGGGAAGCACACCCAACTGGCCTCGCTCGAGCTTTCACTCGACGCCACCCAGAACGCCGGGGCCTGCACCGCCAACCTGAGTTGTGTCTACACCCACACGATCTCGTGGCGAGGTCCCCACCAGCCGCTGCCGATGGAGTGGAACCCTCGGGTGGTCTTCGAGCGGTTGTTCGGCGACAGCGGCAGCACGGCGCGGCCGGCGCGGGAAGCGCGGATGCAGCAGCGCAAGAGCATTCTGGACGCCGTGACCGAGAGATTGGCGGACGTGAGGCGGGCGATCGGGCAGCAGGATCAACTCAAGGTCGATGAGTACGCGGAATCGGTCCGCGACATCGAGCGGCGCATTCAGATAGCCGAGAAGCAAAGCGAGCTTGAGCTGCCGGTATTGGATCAGCCCCAGGGCGCGCCCCCCGTCTTCGAAGACCACCTGGCCCTGATGCTGGACCTGCAGATTCTCGCGTTTCGGACGGACTTGACACGCGTAATCACGTTCATGCTCAGCAAGGAACAAAGCGCCCGGCCGTACCCGCAAATCGGCGTGCCGGAGGCGCACCATCCGCTGTCGCACCACAACAACGACCCGGAAAAAGTCGAGAAGCTGTCCCGGATCAATCGTTATCACACCGGGCTCTTCGCCAAGTATCTGGAGAAGCTTCGCGCGACGCCCGACGGCGATGGCTCGCTCCTGGACCACATGACGATTCTGTTTGGCGCCGGCATTTCCAACAGCACCAACCACTCCGGCGCCAACTTGCCCGTCTTGCTGCTCGGCGGCGGGGCGGGGCGGCTCAAGGGCGGCCGACATCTCAAGTACACCGACCGGCCCTGGATGGCAAACCTGCTGGTGTCGTTGATGGACAAATTCGATCTGCCGGTTGAGAAGATCGGCCGCAGCACCGGCAGGCTTCCGATCGACACGCTCTCGGGCGTGTAACGGAAGGAGAAACGGACATCATGCCGATAACCGACTGGCGTCGACGTCTCGCGATCATGGGCCTGGCCGTAATCAGCATGGCGGCCACCGGTGCGGATCTGCGGCTCATTACTGCCGCCAGGAACGACGACCTGAGTGCGGTGCGCGCGCTGCTCAAGCAAGGGGTGGACCCCAAGGCTCGGCAGAAGGACGGCACCACCGCCCTTCACTGGGCCGCGTACCGGGACAATCTGGAAAGCGCCGACCTGCTGCTTCGCGCCGGTGCGGATGTGTATGCGGCGAACGATCTTGGCGCCACGCCGCTCTGGCCAGCGGCCCTGAACGGCAGCGCCGCCATGGTTCGGAGGTTACTGGAGGCCGGGGCAAACCCGAATGCGGCGCTGGACCTGGGCGAAACGGTCGTGATGACGGCCGCTCGCACCGGCAATGCAGATGTCGTTCAGCAACTGCTCGCGAAGGGCGGCGATCCGAATGTCCGCGCCGCGCGCGGCCAGACGGCGCTCATATGGGCCGTCTCGCAGCAGCACCCCGACGTGGTCAAAGTGCTGCTTGACCACGGCGCGGATGTCAGTGCCCGCACGGCGGTCCGGGACGAGTTGATGAAGAGCGATCCCGACCAGGCCAGCCATCCCGATTACCAGATGTGGGTCAAGCAGGGGGGTGACACCGCGCTGATGTTCGCCGCGCGTGTGGGCGACCTGGCCTCGGCGAGGCATCTCGTGGCGGCAGGGGCGAACGTCAATGACCAGGCCGCGTACGGCATCAGCGCCACGGTGCTGGCGGCTCACAGCAACCATGACGCGCTCGTCGCGTTTCTTCTCGAGAAAGGCGCTGATCCGAACCATGCCGGCGCCGGCTACACGGCGCTCCACGCGGCCATCCTGCGCGGAAACGAGAGGACCGTGACTGCGCTGCTCAACCATGGAGCCAATCCGAACGCCCCGCTTCTGGCGCCGACCCCGACCCGGCGGGAATCCGACGACTCCTTTTTCCACAACACGTTCGTCGGGGCGACGCCGTTCTGGCTCGCCGCCCGCTTCAGCAAGCCTGGCATCATGCGCCTCTTGAGGCAGCACGGCGCCGATCCGACGTTCATGCACGACGTCGAGTACCCCGCCGGCAGCTACGGCACCTACTACCGGGTGAAGGAAGGGGCGACGACGGTGCTGATGGCGGCGGTGGGGATGGGCGGGGACATCAACAGCGGGTGGGCCTTGCCGAAGCCAGCCGAGCGTGAAGCGCTGGCGCTCGAGGTGGCCAAGGTGGCGGTCGAGTTCGGCGTCGACGTCAACGTCGCGAACGCGAACGGCGACACCGCGCTTCACGCCGCAGCGGCTCGCGACTTCGACTCGGTCGTCAACTATCTGCTCGAGAAGGGCGCCAACCCCAACGCCAAGAACAAGACGGGGCGTACGCCGTCCGATCCGCCGCTCCGCCCTTCTCGGCCGGAGCGTTGATCCCTCGACTGAGGCCCTCTCTAGTTTGTAGTCACCGCCGCGCTGCAGCGTGCCGCCCACTTGGCCTGCATGCCTGCGCGATCGACATGGCGTCCTCTTAAGTACACCTGCGAAATCCGGCGTGTGTTCCGGATATCCTCCAGCGGATTCGCGTCCAACACGATGAAATCCGCTCTCTTGCCTGCCGCGATCGAACCCAGGTCGTTCATTCGCAAAGCTTCGGCGGAGGCGCTCGTTGCGGAGACGATGGCTTCCAGGGGTGTCATGCCCACCCAGTTCACGAACGCCTCCATCTCCATGTGGCTGCCCCAGCCGAGAATCCTGTTCGTCCCGGCGTCGTGACTGCCCAACGCGATGCGCACGCCTGCTGCGCGCAGTCTCGCCACGTTCTGCGCACCAAGACCTCCGGTCGGCGACGGCACCCGTTTGCTTGCTTCGAAGGATCGGCCCCAATTTTCGAGGTAGGCGGGACACTTGATCGCCCTGAGCAGGGGATCGGCCAGCCACGCCGGACGTTCGCCCGGCGTGCGTGGGGCGCTGCCGCCCGCGAGTGCTGGTGTGATGACGGGGATGTACCAAACTTGAGGCCGTTCTTTGAGCAGTTCGATCAATTCATCATCAACTGGCAGGTCGCCCACCGGGTGAGTCCACCCATCGATGCCCGCGCGGAGCATGTCCTTCAGGTCCTCGAGTGTCTTGACGTGAGCGAGTGTGCGCAGACCGTGCATGCGGGCTTCGTCGATGGCCGCTCGATAAATTGCCGGCGTGAGCTGGCTTGGGGCTCCGATGCGCGGGATTCCGTGTTCCTTGAGAAGACGCTCCCGATCGGCTCGGTCGGCGCGTGCTTCGTACCCGCCGCGATCCTCCAGCCAGAGCTTGACGAACGACACCTTGTGAGCGGCCAGTTCCCGCACGGCGACCCGCGCCTGCCACGTACTGACGATGGGATAGGGCGTGTCGTTTCTGGTTGGCTCCGTGGGACCCGTGCCCGGCCATGCGAGGCCGCGGCCAACCGTCAGGTACTGCGCCCCTGTGAAGGAGTCTTCGGTTGACTGATCCCTCAGCTGCCAGATGAACTCCTCTGGAGCATCGGAGCCGAGGCTCTGCGTGAGGGCATGCCCCGTGTACGCGAACCGCTCCAGATGATCCACAAGGTTATCCCTGGTGAAGTTCTCCTTCGCCTCGGTGCCCGCTGTCGGGTTGTCGTATCCGATATGGCTGTGCAGGTCGACCAGAGCGGGCATGACCGTCTTGCCCGCCAGGTCGATGCGAGCCGCGCCCGGCGGGACGTCGACGTCGCCAGCCCGCCCGACGAGGGTGAAACGATTGCCTTGGACGACGAACGCTGAATCCTCGATCGGCGCACTGCCGTCACCCGCAATGAGACGGGCGCCAGTAAACACGGTCGTCTGCGGAGCGGCGGCGTTTGGGCTGCTTTGAACCCCTAGAGAGGCTCCGAGAAGCGCGCCGCCACAGATCGAGAGGAGCAGAATTCGCATGTGCTATCCATTCCCGGGAAACGTCGCGCGCACTTGGCACGCGTCCACTCGTGTTCGTGGCCGGAAGAGTCCTACCTGGCGCCTGGCGGCCCGACAACACGACGCGCGGGCCATGTTTGCTTGCGTGGGCATGGGAGTCAACTACCCAACACCAGTTACTTAGCAGTGGGATACTCGAACTTAGGTATGCTGGCCCCATTGGCGGGAAAGCGTCTTTCCCGTAAGCTTTGGGCATTCACGTCGTTCATGGCCGGATTGGACCGGCGCGTCGGTCGTACGGTGTGACTTATGAAACGAACGCCTCTGACGATTCTCCTGACATTGGCGGCGATCCTCTGGCGGGGCGCGGCGTTGGCCCAACCGGCCGACTTCCGCAACATCCTGTCCGGTTACAGTCTCACCTCGTGGGTCCAGAAGGATGGTCTTCCCCCGCCCGGCGTGATCTGGGCTCTCGCACAAGATTCAGCTGGATACCTGTGGTTGGGGACCGAAACCGGTCCATTGGTGTTCGACGGTGTGCAATTCACGCAATGGCGAAGCTCGGACGGCAAGTCGCTGCCGAGGGCGGCGGTGCGGGCATTGCTCGCCACGAGAGACGCGAGCGTTTGGCTCGGCTTTGACGAACCGGGAGGAGTCAGCCGAATACACGACGGCAGCGTACGACATTTCGGAATCGAGCAGGGCCTGGCGCGGAGCCC
>JBCKZH010000144.1:0-8285 GCA_038919385.1 Vicinamibacterales bacterium
TGGCTCGGGCAAATCCCCACGTGGTGGGCGGTCCGCCGCGCGAAGTTCCTATTCCGCGAAGTCGATGAGCGCTCAGTCACGGGCAAAGAGGAGCTGCTCTCGGTGTCACACAAGACGGGTGTCACACCTCGGAGCCAGAAGACCGTCAGTATGTTCCTCGCGAAGTCCAACGTCGGGCACAAGATCTGTCATCCGGGCGACCTGGTAATAAATACGCTGTGGGCCTGGATGGCGGCACTGGGAGTGACGAGACACGCCGGCTTAGTGAGCCCAGCGTATGGCGTCTATCGGCCACTTCAGGCGGATCGCTTTCTGCCCAGCTTCGCGGATTACCTGCTTCGCACCCCAGACTATGCAGAGGAATATCAACGCTGCTCTACGGGCGTGAACAGTTCGCGCCTACGGCTCTACCCCGAAAGCTTCCTTGGCGTTCCGGTCGTGGTCCCAGGTACCGAAGAACAGGCCACCATCGTGCGGTTTCTGGACTGGGCGAACGGACGGCTGGAGCGGGCCATCCGGGCGAAGCGGAGGCAGCTAGAGCTCGTCAGTGAGATGCTCTCAGTCGTCACGGAAAACGCCCTGCGCCTTGAAGCCACGAGACAACTACGCCTATCCACGGTAGCAAGAATAATGTCGCGTCCGATCGATAGACATGCCGATCAGAGTTACACACGGATCGGTCTCTACAATCGAGGACGCGGGATTTTCCACAAGCTGCCGGCAGACGGCGGAGAGCTTGGCGACTCAGACTTCTTCAGGGTCGAAGCAGGCGACTTCGTGATCAGCGGGCAATTCGCTTGGGAGGGCGCTGTGGCTATTGCAAGAGCCAAGGACGAAGGCTGCGTGGCCTCGCACCGGTATCCAATCTTGCGCGGCCGTGAGGAGTTCGTTTCATCGGCAGTGCTTTTTGCGATATTCCGGACATCGTACGGTGTGATGCTGTTAGATCATCATTCGCGTGGGGCTGCAGGACGGAATCGGCCATTGAATGCAGCTAGGCTTCTTAAGGAAGATGTGCCAATTCCCTCGCTTTCCGCACAGGCACGTATCACTGAGCTGATCGATCAGGAGTACGCAGTCGCTCAGTCCCTCGCTCGAGCAGTCCAGCTCCTCCGCGAATACCGCACCCGCCTCGTCGCCGATGTCGTCACCGGAAAGCTCGATGTGCGCGAGGCGGCTTTACACCTGCCCGATGAGGCACCGCCGGACACCGTCGAGGACGACGCGGACCTGAACACGGACGCCGACGCCAGCGACGAGGAAGCCACGTCGTGACTGCAGATCGCAGCGCCGAGTATCTGGCCGGTCTGGTTCGCGAGCTTTGCAAGTTGCCGCGCGAGACAGAGTGGCTGGAGTTCAAGGACAGTAACGCGGACCCGCAGGAGATCGGCCAGGCCTTCCGCCATCCCCTGCGGTTCCAGAACGAGGCGTTCATCCGCATCGGCTCGGTCAAAAAGCCGTTGAAGGATGCGCCGGATCGCGAGCGTGCGTTGTGGCGGGTGTTCGACCAGACGCCGTTCGAACGTGTGATCGCCGTTGAACGCGTGGAGGCGGATGAGGTCCTTCGCTTGCTGGACTATCCTGCCTACTTCGACTTGCTCGAACTGCCGTTGCCTGCGGATCGCGATGGAATTCTCGCCGCGCTTGCAGACGATGGCCTGATCGAGCGCTGTGAGGCGGATGGCTGGAACATCACAAATCTGGGCGCCGTTCTGTTTGCGAAGCGGCTGGATGATTTTGCCGGGCTGCGTCGCAAGGCCGCCCGTGTGATTCAGTACCGGGGCACGAGCCGCGTCGAGACCTTGAAGGAGCAGGTGGAAACCAAGGGTTACGCCAGCGGCTTTGGAGGGCTGATCGGCTACGTCAACGGCTGGCTGCCGTCCAATGAGGTGATCGGGCAGGCGCTGCGCCGCAAGGTGCCGATGTTCCCCGAGTTGGCCATCCGCGAGTTGGTTGCGAATGCGCTCATCCATCAAGACTTCTTTGTGACCGGGGCGGGCCCGATGGTGGAGATCTTTGACGACCGCATCGAGATCACCAACCCCGGCGAGCCGCTGGTGGATACGCGGCGCTTCGTCGACACGCCGCCTAAATCGCGCAACGAAACGCTGGCTTCCCTGATGCGCCGTTTCCGCATCTGCGAGGAACGCGGCAGCGGGATCGACAAAGTGGTGTTCGAAGTGGAGCTCTACCAGCTGCCGGCACCTTTGTTCGAAGCGCCCGAGGGCTTTACTCGCTCCGTTCTCTTTGCCCATAAGCCGCTGGCCGACATGAGCAAGGCGGATCGGGTTCGAGCCTGCTACTTGCACGCCTGCCTGCGCTGCGTGACCCGTCAGCCGATGACCAATAGTTCGCTCCGCGAGCGCTTCGGGATCTCGGAGAAGAATGCGTCGGCTGCTTCGCGGCTCCTGAACGAGGCGGTGGCGGCGGGCCTGAACGCGGTAGAGGACACCACGGTCGGCACCCGGGCACGGACTTACCTGCCGTATTGGGCGGCGCCACGCGCCCGTCCGGGGGAGATTGCTTGATGGCGAACCGGCCAAACAGGTGCTTCGGCTCCGGCAGGCTGCCTAAGTGGCTGATTTATAAGGCCGCCAACGTCCAAGAATTGCTTGATGGTTGCTTGATAAGCGGGAGTCCGGGCAGGCCCGAGGAGGATCGATGAGCACCGATGTCACCGAAAAGGGCCTGGAATCGCTGATCGTCCTGGCCATGACCGGCCGGACCGACCTGCTCTCGCCGCCCCACGTGGCGACTGAGACTTCCGTTCCAGTCGCGGGCGGAACCGGCTGGCTGCTGGCGGACCCAAAGCACTACGACCGCGGTGCGTGCGTTGATCTGGTGCAGTTACGCGGGTTCATCCAGGCGACGCAGCCAGAGGTCGCCGAAGCTCTTGCCCTGGACACCGACGGCCCCACGCGTCGTCAGTTCGTGGCCCGCCTCGCCTCCGAAGTCGGCAACCGCGGCGTCATCGACGTCCTGCGCAAGGGCGTCAAGCACGGCCCCGTGCATGTGGAGCTGTTCTACGGCACGCCGTCGAAGGGCAACGAGACAGCCGAGGCCCTGCATACACAGAACCGGTTCTCGGTGATTCGCCAGTTCGCCTACAGCTTGGACGAAACCCGGCGAGCACTTGACCTGGGCCTGTTCATCAACGGCTTGCCCATCGCCACCTTCGAGTTGAAGAACAGCCTCACCAAGCAGACGGTGCTGGACGCGGTGGCGCAGTACCAGCGCGACCGCGACCCGCGCGAGCGGCTGTTCGAATTCGGCCGCTGTGTGGTGCACTTCGCGGTGGACGACAGCGAGGTGCGCATGTGCACCAAGCTCGCGCGGAAGGACTCGTGGTTTCTCCCGTTCAATAAGGGCCACAGCGACGGCGCGGGCAATCCGCCCAATCCGCATGGCCTCAAGACCGACTACCTGTGGAAAGAGGTGCTCACCCCGGCGGGGCTGACCGACATCCTCGAGAACTACGCGCAGATCGTCGAGGAGAAGGACCCCAAGACCGGCCGGAAGAAGCGCACCCAGATTTGGCCGCGTTACCACCAGCTTGGCGTGGTGCGCCAGGCGTTGGCCGATGTGCGCTCCGTGGGTGCGGGCAAGCGCTACCTGATCCAGCACTCGGCGGGCAGCGGCAAGTCCAACTCCATCGCCTGGCTCGCGCACCAGCTTATTGGCGTGACGCGTGCGGACAAGGCGGTGTTCGACTCGGTGATCGTCGTCACCGACCGGCGGCTGCTCGACCAGCAGATTCAGGCCACCATCAAGCAGTTCATGCAGGTGGGCGCCACCGTGGGGCATGCCAAAGATTCCGGTGACCTGCGCAGGTTCATTCAGCAGGGAAAGAAGATCATCGTCTCGACGGTACAGAAGTTCCCCCACATCCTCGACGAGATCGCCACCGAGGGCGGCAAGACCTTCGCCATCGTCATCGACGAGGCACACTCGAGCCAGGGCGGACGCACGTCAGCGGCAATGAGCCAGGCGCTGGGGGACGACGCGGAGGCGGACCCCGAGGACACGGTGAACGACGCGCTGGAAAAGCGCATGGCGGCGCGCAAGATGCTGAAGAACGCCAGCTACTTCGCCTTCACCGCCACGCCCAAGAACAAGACGCTGGAGATGTTCGGCGAGGCGCTGCCTGCGGATGCCGAGGGCAAAGTCAAGCACCGGCCCTTCCACGCCTACAGCATGAAGCAGGCGGTCGAGGAAGGCTTCATCCTCGACGTGCTCAAGCATTACACGCCGGTGGACAGCTACTACAAGCTGGTCAAGAAGACCGAGGACGATCCGGAGTTCGATACCAAGCGGGCGAAGAAGAAGCTGCGCCACTATGTGGAGAGTCACGACCACGCCATCCGGCTCAAGGCCGAGATCATAGTGGACCACTTCCACGAGCAGGTGATCGCGGCGAACAAGATCGGCGGGCAGGCGCGTGCGATGGTGGTCACCAGCGGCATCGAGCGAGCCATCCAGTATTTTCACGCCTTCAAGGCGTACCTTGCGGAGCGCAAGAGCCCGTATCAGGCCATCGTCGCCTTCTCGGGCGAGCACGACTACGGCGGTGCGAGGGTGAGCGAGGCGTCGCTCAACGGATTTTCGAGCAACGACATTGCCGCCAGGATCCAGACCGACCCATACCGCTTCCTGATCTGCGCCGACAAGTTCCAGACCGGTTACGACGAGCCGCTGCTGCACACGATGTATGTGGACAAGGTGCTGTCGGGCATAAGGGCGGTGCAGACCCTATCGCGGCTCAACCGCGCGCACCTGCAGAAGCGCGACTGTTTCGTGCTCGACTTCCAGAACAACAGCGAGGCGATCACCTTCGCGTTCCAGGACTATTTCCGCACCACGCTCCTCGCCGAGGAGACCGACCCCAACAAGCTCCACGACTTGAAGGCGGCGCTGGACGAGGCGCAGGTGTATACGCCGGAGCAGGTGAACCGCTTTGTGGCGCTGTTTCTCGCGGATGCGGAGCGCGACCAACTCGACCCGATTCTCGATGTGTGCGTGGCGACCTACGAGGCGCTCGACGAAGACGGCCAGGTCGACTTCAAGGCGAAGGCCAAGGTGTTCTGCCGCACCTATGCGTTCTTGTCGTCTGTGATCGCCTATAGCAACGCGGAGTGGGAGAAGCTGTCTATTCTGCTCAACCTGCTGGTGCCCAAGTTGCCGGCGCCGATAGACGAAGACCTATCGAAGGGTATCCTCGAAGCCATCGACATGGACAGCTACCGCGTCGAGAAGAAGGCGGTGCTCAAGATCGCGCTGGCGGACGCGGATGCCGAGATCGAGCCCGTGCCGACGGAGGCGAGCGGCCACAAGCCCGAGCCGGAGATGGATCGTCTCAGCAGCATCCTGAAGAGCTTCAACGACCAGTTCGGCACGCTGTTCACCGACACCGATCGGGTCGCCAAGCGGATTCGAGACGACATCGCGCCCCAGGTCGCCGCCGACGCGGCGTACCAGAACGCCAAAGAGAACACGCCGCACACCGCACGCCTGGCGCACGACCAGGCGCTGGGCCGGGTGATGCAGCAGCTGCTGAAGGATGACACGCAGGTCTACAAGCAGTTCGTGGAGAACGAGTCGTTCAAGCGCTTCGTGGGCGACATGGTGTATGCGATCACGAAGGTGGCCAGCTAGTGTTCAGACCTTACGATACCGGCGGCCGGCCGCACTTGAAATAGCTTTGACGAGCCCCTTGGGGACGACGCCGAGCAGCCAGAGCATGAGCCGGTAAATGCGGCCGTTCACGATCACGGCATCGCCGCGCATCACGGCGTCGTACCCTTCGCGGGCCACGTCATTGGCATCAAGCCACATCATGGCGGGCACGCTCTTCATCTGCTGACGAGTGCCAGTCACGTCGTGGAACTCGCTATAGGTGAAACCCGGGCACACGGCCGTCACGTGCACGCCTTTCGCCGCGTTCTCCGCGGCCAGCGCCTCGGAGAAGCGAATCACAAACGCCTTCGACGCGCCGTAGAGGGTGTGGCCCGCCGGCGCCGGCACCATGCCGGCGACCGACGCGATGTTGATGACGCGGCCCCACCCGCGATCGAGCATCGCGGGTAGCAGCCGATAGGTCAGGTCGCACACCGCCGTCATCATGATCTGAATGAAACGCTGGTGGTCGGACCACGCGACATTGACGAAGCTCCCGGGCACACCATAGCCGGCGTTGTTGATCAGCACATCGATGTGCAGGCCAAGGTCGCGCACGGCGCCGGCAATGCGCGACGGCGCGTCCGGCTCGGCGAGATCGTCAACGACGACGTACGTGGGAATGCCGTGTTGGGCGGCGAGCCGACCGGCCAGCTCATCGAGCCGGTCGCGGCGGCGGGCGGTCAACACCAAGCCGTAGCCGCGGGCCGCCAGCAGCTCCGCAAAGGCTTTGCCGATGCCCGATGAGGCGCCCGTCACGAGCGCCGTCTTGCCCTCTCCTTCTCGTGCCATGCCCCATTATGGGGCGGGAGGGGCTGGTCTGGCGGGTAGGGCTGGTCGGCTGCGGCATCCAGCCAAATCTCAAGCCCCAAGCCGCAAGCCACAAGCCGTGCGATGATGGAGCATCCCTGTCGGAGGAACCCCTTATGCGATCCACTCGTGTCCTGCTCGCCGTCATCACTTCCGTCGCGTTGACGGGTTGCATCAACAGCACCACCCTGATCAAGGTCAAAGCCGACGGCAGTGGCACCGTCGAGCAGACGACGCTGATGAACGTCGCCGCGCTCAAGGCCATGATGCCGGGGGCCGACAAGCAGACGGGCGCCGGCGGCGTGAACACAGTCGACCTGGAACGCACGGCCACCCGCATGGGCAAGGGCGTGCGGCTGGTGTCGGCGGAACCGGCGAAGGGCGCGAATGGCTTTGAAGGCTCGAAGGCGATCTTCGCCTTCGACGACATCAACGAGATTCAGGTGAGTCAAGGCCCGAGTATGGGCGGCGGAACCGACGGTCGCATGAACTCCGAGCCGACGACCGACGACCCGGTGAAATTCACACTCACGCGCTCGGGCGGCACCTCGACGTTGACGATCGCGTTCGTCGACAAGCCGGGGGGCGGCGGCGCCAGCGACATGCCCGATCTCACCAACCCGATGATGATGAACATGATCAAGAGCATGTTCGCCGGTTTCAAGATCAACATCGACCTCGAAGTGGCTGGTACGATTGTCAAGACCAACGCCGAATACGTCACCGGCTCGCGCCTGACTCTGCTCGAGATGGAGATGGACGCGCTGCTCGCCGACGAAGCGAAGTTCAAGACCCTGCAAAGCAAGCTGGGCCCTGACGCCTCGCTGTCGGCGATCAAGCCTTACCTGAAGGACATCAAGGGCATCAAGGTTGACGGCCCGACCATCAGCGTCGAGTTCAAGTAACGCGCTACTGACCGGGCCAGCGGCCGGGCGTGTAGGCCACGCCCGCCGCTTCCATCTGCTGCTCGAACTTCCTGATCTCCGCCTCGAGAGCCCGTAGCCTGGTGATCTCCGCCGCCAGTTCATCGAACGCGATGCCGTAGTTCAACTGCTGCGTACCAGTCGGCGCGCCCGTGAGTCCGCGGGCGCCGGCCACGGCCGAGTTCACGCGCTGCTGAATCGCCGACGGTGATCCCGATTCGAGGCCCCGAAGTGTTTCGTCGCCGCGCAGCTTGCGCAGCACGGCCAGCACACGCCCATCGAACCTGGCGGCCTCATCCAGCATCTTCACGTCGGCCGGCGAATCCACCAACGCCCGGCGGATCGCGGTGGTGCGCGTCCGCAGGTTGTTGGCCTGTTCGAGCGCGCCCGTGAACGAGCGCTGCAACTTCGCGACCTTGTCCTGATAGTCGGTCGCGGCGGTTCGCGCCACCGGAGAAATAGCCGCGGCAGGGTCGGCCACGACGGTGAGCGTTTGCTCCACGCCGAGCGTCGCCATCGCCCCGCCGACCCGGCGCGACAGCGATAGCTTGTAGGTGCCGGGCGGAACGAAGGCGCCGCCACCGGTCCCGCCCGGGAACACCGGCTGATCGCTGTCGTCATCACCGCCACCACCGCCCCCGCCACCACCACCACCACCACCGAAATCGGCGCCGGTGGTCGTGGGCACACCACGCAGGTTCCACACATAGCGATGGATGCCGCGCGTGCCCGGCACCGTCAGCCGCCGCACCACCTTGCCCGCTGCGTCGGCCACCGTCAGCAGTGTCTGGGGCGGCTCCTCATCCGCTTCGGCGGTGAGATCCGCCTGCGATGGATAGGGTGGCGTTTCCTGCTTCTGCTCAGCGGCGCGCGCCACAT
>JBCKZH010000145.1:0-8232 GCA_038919385.1 Vicinamibacterales bacterium
TGCACCGACACCGCCACCGGGCAGCCGCGCACATCGGTGAGCAAGCCGTCGTTGACCTGCAGCAGGCCCTTCGTGCCGTCGCGGCTGTCGCCGAGCCTGGCCAGCGGACAGGTCGTGCCCTCGAAGTAGCTGGACGACAGGTCATAGAGCACCAGGCCGCCGGCACTCAAGTGGCGCGCGGCGAGCTTCTTCTGGATCCGGTCCTGGCGCGCGAGCAGCCAGTCCATCGCCGCGTACAGATCGTCCTCGTCGCACGCGGCCACGCCGCCGTCCTCGGCCAGCGTCGTGGTGTGCCACCAGCGCGTGGTCGCCACCTTCGTGTGCGGGGCCACGATGCGCGCGGCCACCAGCGCCAGCACCCGGTCGCGTTCGCGGCTGGGCTTGGAGGCGATCAGCGACGCGAAGCCCAACCGCTGCATCGCCAGCGCCACCGCCTGCACATGGCCGTGCGCACGCGACGCGGTGATCTCGAAGGACTGCGCCACCGGCTGCCAGGTCTCGCCGCGCAGGACGGCACGAATGGCGAGAATCTGCTCGTCCGCGAGCGAGGAGAGATTGGCGAGCGTCCGCTTATGCACGCGCGCGCCTTCGCGATAGGACTCGCGCAGCAGATACGCGGGGCGCGCGCCGCGATTCGGGACGACGTCGATGTGCATGGCTACATACTACACCATTGCACATACAAATCAACTATATTACATGGCTACAATATGCCAAGCGCCAGACACCGTTAACCCGTTGAATACGCTTGGTTTCTGCCTCTCAGAAGCGCTCAAACAAGAAGGAACTTCGGCCTAACAAATCAAGGATTCTTGTCGCGCGAAGCGGCGACAAAATCCTGGGTTGGACGAAATCCTGGCACGGGCGGTGCTATTTGGAGTTTGAACGGCCGTCGGCGTGTGTCCCGATGCTGATATCGGGCTGACGGGAGTTTCGCGGCGCGGCGGTGCGCGAGTCTTCGGTCGCGACCGACGTCCTGCCGCCCCTTCGCGGGGCGTGCGATCGGGCCGCACACGACGTGACCTCCTCGAACAGACAGACGATGCCGATCACGTGTGGCGCGCACGTCGTCAGGGGTCGTGCCGGGCACCGAGCGCGCCTCCTGGTCACGGGGGCACCTTGCGCTGCGGGCGCAGGATCGCGATCACCCGCCGGCGTGCCCGTGTGACACAACGGACAGATCGGCTGAGGAGCCGGTCCCGCGCTGGCGGTGGTGGTGGGCGTCGCGGGGACCGCGATCGGCGCCGCGGTCGCGCGGTGGCGCAGCTGCGGGCGCAGGAGCGACTGCGCGTCTGAGCTGAGGAGAACGACCTCGAAGCGCCCGAGTATTTCAGCGAACTTGACGTCCTCTTGGAGCAGACCTATAAGGGCCACCTGTCAGCCGGCACGTCCCAGTTGAGGTAGCCCGCCCTGGCCCCTGGAATCGACCGCGCGAACGTCGTCTTGCCGACCTGCCTGGCGCCGGCCACGAACACCATCCGGCGGGCCAGGTCTTCGGCAACCGGCGCGACGAGATATCGGGGGGCGTCCAGACATGACTGATATTTTCACCCATAGGGGAAATAAATGGCAAACATTTTAACCCCTGAGCCTCTTGCGAAATCCTGCGGATAGCGGGTTTTCTCGCCCGACGCCTACAGGATGCGGGACGGTCAATGCAACGGGCGGTAGCCGACACCTCGCCTGGGTGAGCCAGAGACGCGAGGGTTCACGGGGCCTTTCTACCGGTCGTGAGGGCAAGCGCGCGGCTCGACACGGTGCGCATGTCCCGCAGGAGCCGTTCCAATTTGCGGTTGTTCTTGATCCATTCCCGGTAGAGGGGGAACTCGTCTTCGGTGAGCATCAGCCCGACGGTCTTCCCGCAGGCCTTGCGCGTCCAGTAATGGTAGGGGCCGTGGCGGTGCTCCGGACCCTGGTGGCAGCGGCAATTGGCCGTACCACACTCGACCCGCCTCGTCTGGACGCTGCCCTGGCAGACGAACCCAATCGCGTGCACCTCTCCCTTGAGCGCGTGGTAGCGGTCCGCGTGCTTGCGCATGCGTTCGCGTTGTGTCATGCGATTCTTCCTTGACATTCCTCGCAGTCCGTATATATACCTTAAGGGGCGGAGAGGTCAACAAGAAATGCACACACAAGAAATGCACAGCCTGCGCGCGTGTTTCGCCCCCTGCTGGCAGTCGATCCAGACCACGCTGTTTCCATGGGTGGAGAAGGATCTCGGTCCGCTGACCGAGAAACAGCAGCAGCTGGTGCAGACCCTGGAGATCATCCGTATCGAGAACCTCGTGCCCTCGCACTTCAGGGTGCCGGGGCGCCCTCTCAAAGATCGCGTGGCCATGGCCCGTGCCTTCGTCGCGAAGGCGGTCTACGACATGCCGACGACGCGAGGGCTGCTCGACCGGTTGGCCACCGATGTGGCGTTGCGGCGGATCTGCGGCTGGGAGAGGAAGAGCCAGGTGCCGAGCGAGTCCGTCTTCTCACGCGCCTTCGCCGAGTTCGCGGACACGCAGTTGACCCAGCGCGTGCACGAAGCACTGATCCGCCAGACGCACGAAGACCGGCTGGTGGGCCATCTCTCCCGAGACTCGACTGCCATTGAGGCACGCGAGAAGCCGGCCAAGAAGGCAGAGCCGCCCGAGCCACCCACGCGCAAGCAGGGACGGCCGAAGAAGGGAGAAGAGAGACCGAAGGCACTCACACGCCTGCAGCGGCAGGGCGCCATGTCCACGCACGCGATGCTGGACGATCTGCCAACCGAGTGCGCGGTCGGAACCAAGAAGAACAGCAAGGGCTACAAGGAAAGCTGGATCGGCGACAAGCTGCACATCGACGTGGCCGATGGTCAGATCCCGATCAGTTGCATGCTGACCTCCGCCTCCTTGCATGACAGCCAAGCCGCCATTCCGCTGGCGACCTTGTCCGCCGAGCGGACGACCAGCCTGTATGACCTGATGGACGCCGCCTACGACGCCGAGGAGATCCGACAGCACAGCCGTTCACTCGGCCATGTCCCGCTGATCGACATCAACCCCCGCGGCAACACAGCCCTCAAGGAGCAACGTGAAGCGGAAGCCCGGCGCCTGAAGTGCATTGGCTTCCAGCTTCCGGAGGACGTTCGCTACCACCAACGCACGGCGAGTGAGCGCGTCAATGGCCGCCTCAAAGACGAATTCGGCGGTCGCCATGTCCGCGTCCGTGGCGCCGCGACGGTGATGTGCCACTGCATGTTCGGCATGCTCGCACTCACGGCCGACCAACTCATGCGCCTCGTGACATAGTCAATCAGCGCGCTGGCAACGCTCACATCCAATCCGTCCGGGCGCCATGAAGGGTGCCACTCTGTCCAACCGTCGGTTCAAAACACGCCGAAGAGGCTGTGCCCACGCTTCTGAGAGGCCCGACCGCCGTTCTCAGGGCCAGAACGCGCTCGGGTAGCCAAGAAACCGTACATCTGTTCGACATTCGCCTAAGGCTCAGGAGTTTTGCAAGCGGCTCCCCTGGGTGAAACATCGGAATCTCACGACGCCGAGGCTTCGTCGAGTGCGCCTCGGTCAAGCACCACGAAGCCGTCCTTCTCCGTGTGCAGCACGTTTTCCTTCTGCCAGCGGCTCATGATGCGGATCGCGGTTTCGATGGTCGTGCCCGTCAGATCGGCCAGTTCCTGCCGCGAGAGCAGCATCGCCACGAACACGCCGCCACGATCCGGCCGGCCGATCTGATCGCAGAGCTTCAGGAACAGGCGGGCAAAGCGCGTCTCGACCCGCGCGCCCGAGAACTCCGCCAGGCGACGGGTCAACTCGGCCAGGCGGATCGTGAGGCCGGAAAGCAGCCCGCGGACGAGCGCCGGATCCTGCTCGAGCAGCCGGAAGAACGCCGGCTGCTCAATCCGCAGGCACTGCGTGGGCTCGAGGGTCACGGCCGACGCAAAAAACGGCACGCCTTCGTAGACGGCCACAGCGCCCAGCGGATCCCCGGCGCCAAAAATCTCGAGGATGATTTCCTTGCCGGCCGGCGTCGACTTGAACACTTTCACCCGGCCCGTGACGATGGCCATGAACGCGTCCGCGGGGTCACCTTCGGAGAAGATCATGTCTCCGCGTTCGTACGACTTGGCGCGCGACCTCCGCCACGCGGGCGCGCAGGCCCGCCGACAAGCGGCGAAAGAGCGGGATACGGCGCAGCAGTTCATCGTCGGGCCGCATGGACACGGCCGAATCATAGCCGACTACGGCAGCCGGCGCTCCAGCTCGAGGGCGCGTGGAAACAGCACCTCGTTTTCCGCGCGGTGGTGCTCGCGCAGGTGGGGGCCAAGACGCGACAGTTCCGACAAGCAGTGGCGCCAGGCTTCGGACGCGCTCTCGGGCGCGACAAGCGCCTGTGTGGCCTGTCGGAGGCGTTCCAGCGCGGTTTCGATGCGCGCGTGCTCGGACTCCAGGAGTCGAATCGGGTAGAGGACGGTCGGGAACGGGAGGGCGGGACGGCTGCCGCCCTCGCGATCGGCCCTGGCCAGCGCCTCGAGCGCGGGAAAGAGCACGTGCTCCTCCTTGGCCAGGTGGCCCTGCACCAGATGGGCAAGTTCGTTGAACGCCGCGCGGGTCTCGGCCAGTGATCCGGCCGGCGCGGAATCAGGTTCGGTCAGCCCGGCCAACTCCGCGCGGATGAGCGGAAGGGTGCGGTGCAGGTACGCGTGGTACCGCGCGACGATGATGTCGCACAGCTCGTCGAGCGGACGCCCCGGGTCGTCACTGTAATCGTCGCCCAGCGGATTCTGGTCCATCGGTACCCCTCTCCATCTCACAACAACGGAGCGGACCTGCGCGGCCAGGAGAGCGCCATCCGGCGTTCCTCATGGCCCGCACGCACCAGCAGTCACTCGTGCGTCTTGGCGGGAACGCCGTGCGCTTCCTTGTCGCCGGCGAACTGGTATTCGGTGAGTAGGGGCGGTCCGCTCGGCTGGCGGTTCGTCGCTGCCGTGAACCGCTCAAGTGACCGCATGCTGAACCTCCTTCTTCCTCAGGCGTTCGCGCCTGACCCCACCGTAGCGGCAAGTCGGCCACGTCACCATGACGGCTGTCATACGGGGGCGGCCTCAGTGGCTTGCGACAGGCCGCCGATACGGCCTGTGGTTGCCTGTCCGGTGCGTACGGATGGCCGGTCGATCCATCGATCGAGGCCACGCACCGTCCACGACTCGGTGAATGCGAACACCGGCGGTCTGGCAAGCCGCGGCCCGCCGAGCGTCAGCACCTGCGGTGGCACTCGCGACGACCCCGCCGACAATACGATCGCGCCGGCGCCGCGCAGGCACTCCGCCGACGACGCTTTCCAGTCGTCGATGTTGTCGGACACGACGAAGAGCAACAGGTCTGGGGCCAGGCACCGGACGATCCGGTTCGACTCGACAATGACGTTCCAGCCTTCGTCGCGGAGGCGGTCAACAAAGCCGGCCGCGTCCTGCAGCCGCTGGCTCGGACACCGGCAGAGCCACGCGCGGCCGGCCCCGGCGGCAAGGTAGCGGCCGGTTTGTGTCAGCGGCGACGGCTCGTGGGCTTCTTCGATCACCGGCGGCGCGGCGCCTGCTGGCGCGTGACGGTGCGCCGAGATCTTCACCGCCGCCCACGCCTCGCCGGGCCTGGCGCGCAGCACCTTCTCGATGGTGGCGGTCTTGCCGACACCGCGGCTGTGGCCGCCGACCACGATGAGGCGGCCTATGGCTCGGCGCATGAGAACCCGCCATCTTCGTCGTCGAACGGCTCGTTCAGCACGGTCAGCCGCTTCGGGCCGGGCTTCGGGCCGACGCGGGTGGCCAGCGCCCGCGAGGCCTTCTGGAGGTATTCCAGGTGTGGCGAGAAACGGCGCGGCGAGGGCAGCACCGCCGCCTTCGGGAGGCGGAGCATGCCGATCATGGCAAACAGCAGGGCCGTGGCCATCGACCACAACGACAGCAGGTAGCCCTCGCCGGGCACGTCGACACGAAGCATCGCCACCGCCGCGGCCGGTGTTTGGGCGAACGAAGCCGCTGGGGAGGCAAACGCCACCAGTGCCACGAGGCCGAGCACGGCAGGCACGCGGCCGAGGTCTCGAGGCCGTGGTCGTTCCCCGCGCGGGTACAGGGCCGGAGCAGCCATCTCCACCGGAATGCTGTCAGAGCGGCCAGCAGGCGTCTATGATCGCCGTCATATCTCGAGAGCTGGCGTAAATCATCGCATGATGAAGAGCGACGGTGAGTCATTGCGTGACAGCTCAGCACGGCTTCTCGCAGCTCTTCCTCGTGTAGTACCACCAGTTGATCGCGGTCGCGAGAACGTAGAAGACCGTCGCTCCGAAGAAGAACGGGATCGCGGAGCCCTTATGCTCGATCGACTTTCCGATGAGCGTCGCGAAGATGAAGGGACCGTAGGCGGCGACCGCGGCGGTCCAGCCGAGAACGCCTGCGCCTTGACGCGGCGAGTGGGAGAAAATGACCGGGTACTGCCGGAACGTCGAGGCGTTGCCCATTCCCGTGAAAAAGAAGATCGTCAGCATCAGGCCGACGAAGAGCGGAAACTGGTCGAGCGCCGTGGGCGTGAGAAGGCCCGTCGTCGCCATCACGACCGCGCATGCGATCAAACCGATGCCCGCGAGGTGCGTGAGAATGGCGCCGCCGGTCTTGTCCGAGATGAAGCCAAAGATCACGCGGACGACAGAGCCGATGAGCGGCCCGTAGAAAGCGTACTTCAGAGGATCCGGCGCATCAGGAAAGGCGCCGTACACGGACTGGATGAGAAGCGGAAACGCGGCCGAGAATCCGGAGAACGATCCGAAGGTCATGACATAGGTGATCGTGCAGAACCACGTATGCTTGTTGTTGAAGATATCGAGCTGCTCCTTGAAGGAGGCCTTGACCGGCACGTTCCGGAGATAGATCCACGCCATGATCCCGAAGACGACGAGAAGCGGCACGTACCAAAAAGCCGCGTTCTGGAGCCAGATCGCCCTGGGGACCGCGCCCCTGGTGAAGACCTGACTCGCGCCGAGCGAACCTCCGAGAATTGCGAACCCGATGATCCACGGCGTTACGAACTGCGCGACGCTCACGCCGAAGTTGCCGATACCGGCCTGGATCCCCAGCGCGGTACCTTGGAGCCGCTTTGGAAAGAAGAGGCTCGTCGACGGCATATACGACGAGAAGTCTCCGCCGCCGAATCCGGCCGCGAGGGCCAGAACCATGAAGACCCAGAAAGGCGTTTCCGGATTCATCACGGCCAAACCTATTCCGATGCAGGGAATCAGTTTCAACAGCGTCGCAATGGTAACGACGTTCCTGGTGCCGAAGATCGGGATGAGGAACGTGTGAATGATGCGAAGCGTGCCGCCCGCAAGTCCCGGCATCGCGGCAAGCCAGAAGAGCTGCATCGTCGTCAACTTGAATCCGATGGCGGGCAACCGGACCACGATCGCGCTCATCATGAACCACGACGCGAAGGAAAGAACGAGCGTCATCGTCGTGATCGTCAGCGTCCGCCACGCGATCTTCGATCCGATAGTCTTCCAGAATTCAGGGTCCTCGGGCGTCCATTCCTCGATCCATCCCGCGCGGGCCTTCACGGTGTCGCTCATTGTTCACCTCGATGCGGCAGATGCGGTGAGTGCGGATGCCGATTCGTTACGACGTGCTCGATATCCCCGGCCGTCAATGCGTAATCCTCGGCGAACGCATCCTTGGGCTCTCCCAGAAAAAAGAGGCAGACCAGAAAGCTCACGAAGGCGCCGCCCGCCATGATCAAGAAAAAGCGCTCCGCCGTTACCCAGTCGAAGCTGTAGAGAATCGTGTAGAGAACGGCGCCGACGTTGCCGTACGCGCCAGCCATTCCGGCCACTTGCCCGGTCATGCGCTTCTTGATGAGCGGAACGATCGCGAACGTCGCTCCCTCCGCGCCCTGAACGAACATCGAGCATCCGATCGTGACGGCGACCGCGACCCAGAGGGGCCATGAAGAGTCGATCAACCCCATGAAGAAGAAGCCCGTCGCGATGCCGAGCATGTACATCAGCATGATGCGCTTGCGATTCTTCATCTTGTCCGAGATCCATCCGCCGAACGGCCGGGCGAAGAGATTGACGAAAGCGAAGCTGGACGCAATGAGGCCCGCGGCGGTTGGCGAGAGGGAAAAGGTTTTTTCAAAGAAGGCGGGCAGCATCGAGACCACGGCCAGCTCGGCGCCGAAGTTGGCGATGTACGTGGTATTGAGA
>JBCKZH010000146.1:0-8155 GCA_038919385.1 Vicinamibacterales bacterium
GGCGCCACGCCAGGCTTCTTCCCTGCAGACGGCGGGCGATGCTGGTGTCGAGGGTCATCGCTCGGTGGCCAGAAAACTGAGATCCTCGTGCAGGATACCCGCCCGGCCGGTGCGGCGCGAGCTTTCATCCAGCAGATGGTAGAGACGGTCCATCTTCACCACAAACGCCTCGATGCCGTAGCGAGCACCCGTCTTGCCGGCCGCGAGGCCCAGGCCCGCGCCCAGTTCAGGTTGCTCCAGGTACTGACACATCGCGTCTGCGAGCCCCGCGGCGTCGGCTTTTGGCACGACGAGCGCGTCCTTCCGGTCGGTGAGCACGTCAAGCATGCCGTCGGCGTCGGTCGCCACAATCGGCTTCCCCATCGCCAGGGCCTCAAACAGCGTGAGCGGCGTACCTTCCCATAACGACGGGAACACCACAATGTCGAGGGCCGACAAGACGGCGGCGACATCGCGTGCGAACCCGGTGAACACCAGGCGATCGCCCAGGCCAAGCGCGCGCGCCTGGTCCTCAAGCTCCCGTCGCAGTTCGCCCTCTCCCACGATGAAGAAGCGCACATGCGGATGCCGCGCCAGAACCGCGGGTGCCGCCTCAATGAGATACTGATTGCCCTTCGATGGCATCAGGCGCGTGACCGTGCCGATGGCGGTCGTGCCGGGTGCGATGCCGAGGGCCGCGCGCGCCGATCGAATCTCGGCCTCGCCGCGCGCACGCGCAAACTCGTCGAGAGGAGCGCCGAGATACACCACCTTGGTACGGTTCGCCGGCATGCGGCGCGCGCGCGTTGTGAACTCGGCCGTCGATTCCGAGACAGCGATCGCGATGTCGGTATGCGGCGCGAGAATGCTGTCGGCCACCTTCTGAAACCACGGTGTGTCCGTGAGGTTGGCGTGTTCGTGGAGGATCGACGGAATTCCCATCCGCCACGCACACAACCGCCCGAATGTCGTCGCACCGTAGCCATGCATGTGGAGCACGTCGGCGTGCTTGCTTTGCAGCACTTTGAGGAGCGCCGCGTACGTGCCGGGATCGAACTTGTGCCGAGCCAGGTACGTCACATCGATGCCGAACTCCTCCAGGTTGTCCGCTGACAGATCCTTCTTGCGAAGGCTGACGAGCGAGACGTTGAAGCAGCGCTTGTCGAAGCGCGGAATCATCCACGCAAACAGGCGCTTTACGCCGTGCATCCGGGATCCTTCCCATCCCAGGTGGTCGCAGATGTGGACAATGTTGAGCCGACCGGCCTGATGCGCGCGAAGTGTCATAGCAGTCCCTCACGGCGGTACGACGCGGCCGTGCGCCGAATGCCCTCTTCAAGATCGATCTGCGGAGCGAAGCCCAGCTCCGTTCGCGCACGTGTCGTGTCAAACGCGCGGCTCTTGGTATAGAAGTCGACGCGACGCCGATAGATCGGCGGTTCGATTCCGAGCGGGACGCAGGCCAGCTCGCAGAGGAGACCGGCTGTCCAGAACGGCCAGACCGGCAGATGGACCTTGGGCGGTTCCACGTTCAATTCCCTCGACACCAGCTGCAGGAGCGTCTCAAGCGTCGTGTAGCGGGGACCGGCGAGCAGGTAGGTCCTGCCGGCCGCGGCCGGCACGGTGCCGCACAGCCGGAACCCTTCCACGAGATCGTCGATGAAGGTCAGGTGATAGCAGGCCTGTCCCGAGCCAATCAGCGGAAAGCGCCCCCGGGCGAGGCCGCGGAACATCTTCAGAAAGCGCCGGTCGCCCGGGCCGTAGATGCCAATCGGCCTGGCGACCACCACCTCCAGGCCTGTCGCCGTGCCGAACTCGCGGGCGAGCTGCTCAGCCTCGAGCTTGGTCTCCTGGTAGATGTCCCCCGGACGCAAGGGAGCATCTTCGGTCGCGGGCGGATGATCGATGTGTCCGTGAACCCCGCCAGTACTGCAATGCACGACCCGCCGGACGCCGGCCTCGCGCGCGGCGGCCAGGAGGTGACGCGTGCCCTGCACGTTGATCGCCCGGTAGGCGGAATCGGGCTGCCCGGCTTCTCGATAGGTCGCGGCAATGTGGTACACGACCTCAACACCTTCCGTGGCCCTGCGCATCGACGCCGCATCCATCAGGTCGCCTTCGACGCCTGTGACGCCAGCCGCGACGGCCGGCGAACGGTCGAATCGAGCGCGGCTCTTCGGCCTGACCACGGCCCGGACGGTGTCTCCCCGATCTGCCAGCGTGGTGGCGAGGTGGCCGCCGGTGAACCCGGTCGCCCCCGTGACCAGCACCTTCACCGGGGCGCGAGATCCTCGGGTTTCTGCGGGGTGGCACTCGCCTCCGGCAGGGCACGCCTGCACCTGTGTTGCGGCCCGCTAGCCGGTCGTACGCCTGCGCGGTGCGGCGGACGTACGCTTCTCGGCTGTATCGGGCTTGCGCCACCGCGCGCGCGGCTACGGCTAGCCGCGACCGCTCCTCCGGGCGATCGAGCAAATCGAGCACCGCGTTCGCAAATGCTTCGGGCTCGGGCGCAACGAGCCTGGCGATGTCAGGCGTAAGCACCTGGGTGTGCGTCAGGAGGTTCGTGGCCACGATGGGCTTGCCCGACCGCAGGTACGAGTAGATATTGAGGGGCGTGTTCGTGCCGCGGATCCGCGGCGACACGAGCAGATCCGCCGCCTGGACGAAGCCGGGAATCTCCCGCGCGGGTTGCTGGCCCGTAAACACCATTACGTCGGCCGCGCCCTCCACCTCAGCCCTGGCCCTCGCCGCCGCCACCTGTGCCGGCTCACCGCCGACCACCAGTACGCGGGCATCGGGCCGGCTGCGCGCGATCAGCACGGCCGTGGCGATCAGCTCTCGACGCCCTGATAGGCCTCGAACGTACCCGTATACAGGGCAAGTGGCGCGTCCTGGGGCACGCCCCACGCCGCGCGAACGTCGCCCGGCGAACAAGTCGGCGGCTCGTCCACGTCGCCGCCCATCACGTTTTCGATGAGGAGTGATCGCCCGCCGGCCCCCATCGCGGTCACCGTGTCCTGCAACTCCTGGCAGATGGTGATGACGACCTGAGACCGGTGGATCATCTGAAGTTCCGCCCAGGCGAAGGCCTTGCGCAACGCACCAGACCGGCTGTACTTGAAGTTGCTCAACTGCTGCGGGAGGCTGGAGTGCATGTCGTAGAGATGCGGAATCTTCAGCCAACGGGCCATCCACACACCCACCCAGCCCCATCTCCTCATGCGAGTGAATGGCGTCGTATCGCGCCGACATCGCGCGGCGCAGCACGGTCAGCAGCATCAGCCCATCGAGGACCAGCTTGGTGAAGGAAGGGCCGATGCGGACCGTCCGCACAAAGGGCCGCCGCATGGACCGGAAGATCCGCAAGTTCGGCAGGTTCACGTCCCTGCCGATCGGGTAGGTCACAAGGTCGATATGGTGGCCAAGTTCGACAAGCGTCTTGATGCGATGGTACTCGCTGAACGGCGTACCGCGCGGCTCGAAGAACGGCTCGGGCGCGAGCATCAGGATGCGCACACGTCGCTATTATATGCGTATGTCTGACAAGTCGTAAGCTGTGAGCAGTTACATCGCCCGCATGAAGACGAGCAGGACGATGCCGCTCAGATCGACCCCCAGTGAGTATCCACGATCAGGGCGG
Source organism: Vicinamibacterales bacterium (assembly GCA_038919385.1). Lineage (GTDB taxonomy): Bacteria > Acidobacteriota > Vicinamibacteria > Vicinamibacterales > UBA2999 > 12-FULL-67-14b. Next base: position 3,620 of record JBCKZH010000146.1, read on the forward strand.
CGCCGGCGGCACCCGGTCGCCCGGCGTACAACCAGCAGGCGAGCATCACTGCGGGGAGCAAGAACAAGGCGAGCACCAGCCACACAGGAGAGCGCCCAGCTAGAGCGGTCCAATCCCCGTCAAAGCCGCGGACGGCGCGAACGCCAAGGCCAGCGCAGGCGGCCACCAGCGAGGCCGTCCCGTCGTCTCGTCCCGACGTGGTGGAGCCTTCGGCCTCCGGCCGCTCTGAGGGCGTGTCCCCGGGCCGGATCATTGTGCCACGGGGCGCGGCCATCGAGCAGCCTACCTCTTCATCGCCACCACGTAAAAGTTCGTGCGGAGCGACAGGGGCAGCGTGTCGGGGTTGATGACCTTCAGCGCCAGCACCCCGGGCGCGCCCAGGTAGTGGCGCACCTTGCGCCTGAAGAAGTCGGTGACGACAGGGACGTCGTGGAACTCGACGGCGAACCTGTGCGCGCCGAAGCGACGACGGATGTCGGCGTGGCTGTGCAGCGAGCAGTGATCCTTCCGCCACGCGGTGAAGCTGCGCCAGCGCAGCGTCTCGAACACCGTGTTGGTCCACTTGTTCGGCGTTTGGAACAGGTAGCGGCCGCCGGTCTTGAGCACGCGACGGACTTCGGCCAGGTGCGCGTCGGTGTCGGGGATGTGCTCGAGCACGTCGAAGCTGAGGACGATATCGAAGGCGGCGTCTGGGAACGGGAGGGCCGTGCCCGAGACGGGCGTGATGGGCAGATCGCCGTAGAGCCGGCGGCTCTCGTCGATCATCCATGTGTTGACCTCGACGCCGCGAACGTCGTGGCCTTCCCCGCGCAGGTAGCTCAGCAGCTTGCCCTTGCCGCTCCCAACCTCGAGGATCACCAGGCCCGGCTGCAGCGCTAGCGCTGCGGACCGGCGTAAGAACACGAGGTTCGCTTCGAGGTTGCCGAAATCGTCACGCTGCTCGAAGTCCTCCATACTCCCATCATACAGTTCTGAGTAGACTGGGTGTTCACCAGCACACGCTTGTTCAAGATTCTTGTGCGTCTCGTCGTGAGCGGAGTTGTGCTCTACCTGGTGCTGCGACCATGGCGGGGGTTGGGAATTCATGGATAGGACCGTTGATGCCTTGAGAGCCAAAGACGGACGCTACGGTTACAACGCCAAGCGCGGCAATATGAACGACACCTCGCACGACGTCGTCAGCTACTACCATGCCGGCGGAACCGACATCCAGGGGAGCACGTCGGTCTACATCTTCGACATCATCAACGGTCACTGCGGGGCCGATCCGTCGGTTGGGTGGAGCGACGTGACCGACGTGACGTTCAACTCAGGCACAGTGGGCCGGACGATGTTCCCTCGACCGGGCCGCACGGTGGCCGCCTGCACGGCCGCAGCCGCCACCGAGCCGCAGTAGGCGGCCTCACCCCACCATCAGGGGGTCAAGTACACAGGCACTTGACCCCCGTCATTGCGTACACTGGCATTTGTGGCCGACGACCGCTTCTACAAGACTTTCTCTGAAAAGACGCTCACTAGCTACGGCAGTGGACGCCGCGGCAAGGTCGAGCGGCATCGCCTGGGACTCCTGCAGCGCTTTCGCACGCCACCGGGAGAGCTCTTCGAGATCGGCCCGGGCCACGGCACGCTCGGGGAACTCGCGATCCGGGCGGGGTGGCAGTACACGGCCGTGGAGGCAAGTCCGCTGCTTGTCCGGATTCTCCAGCAGAAGGGCCTCACAGTGATTCAGGCGTGGGTGCCGCCGATGCCCATGGCCGACAACTCCGCTGATGTCGTGTACGCCGATCAGGTGCTCGAGCACATGAGCGGCATCGATGCCGCCCGCCAGTTCACCGCCGAGGCCTTGCGCGCGCTACGCCCCGGCGGGGTGTTCTTTGTGGTCGTGCCTGACTACCTGAAGGAACGCACGTTCTTCTGGGATGTGGACTACACGCACAACTTCGTCACCACCGAGCGGCGGGTGAAGCAGTTGTTCAATGACGGGGGCTTCGAGATCCTTCACGTCGAACGCGCCATCGGCCTGGCGCGCGGGTTGACGCGCGCCGCGTTGGCGGCCGGCGCGATGCTGGTGAACGTGCCCGGCATCGATGCGCTCTCCCGCTACACCGGCACCGAAGATCTGCTCTTCAAGGTCCGCAAGAACCTGTTCGAGACCTTGACGTTCGTCGCCCGAAAACCCCTGGCCCCGTGATCCACGTGGGAGACGTCGTGGGTCGCGCGAGCCGCTCGAGGATCGCCCGCGTGGTCGTCACCGTGGCGATTCTGGCGTTTCTCTCCACCCGCATCGATATGGCGGAGTCGGCGCGCGCCGTGGCGGCCGTCAGGCTGCCGCGCCTCGCGCTGGTGCTGGCACTGGTAGCCGTCGATCGTTTGATCATGATCTTGCGATGGATCCTGCTCGTGCACGCGAGCGGGATGGCGATTACCACGCCGGCTGTGGTCCGTTTGTTCCTCGTCAGCTCTTTCGTCGGCAGCTTCCTGCCCGCCGGCATCGGGGCGGATGCCGTGCGGGCGTACGGGCTGGCCCGCGAAACCACGACCGGCAGCGAAGCCCTCGCGTCGGTTGTGGTGGACCGCGTGCTCGGCGTGTTGTCCCTGCTGGTGGTGGGTGTGGCAGGCCTGGTCGCCTAGTTCCCGGAAGGCGGCAACGCCTGGCGCCTACTGGCGGGGCTTGCGGTGATCGGCGCGGCGTGCGTGTCGATGTTCTGGGCCGACCAGTTCGCCCGGCGGCTGGTGCCGACCGGCCACCACCCAGGAGCGTTGACGAGAGGTCTGCTGGCGCTAGGCGCAGCGGTCAGCCGGTACCGAAACCGCCGCGGGGTGCTGGTCCATGTCATGGCATGGTCGGTAGCGGTTCAAGTGCTGCGAATCACGCAGGCCTACATTCTGGGTCTCGGCTTCGAGCTTGGTCTCCTGATAGACGTCGCCGGGATTGAACGGCGCCTCTTCGGTGGCCGGTGGATTCGCGACGTGCCCGTGTACCCCGCCCGTGCTGCAGTGGACCACACGACGAGCCCCGGCGGCCTTGGCGGCCTCCAGCACATTGCGCGTGCCATCGACGTTGATGGCGCGATACGCCGCATCGGGCTGCCCCGCTTCCCGATAGGTCGCGGCAATGTGGTACACGACTTCGACACCTTCGGAGGCGCGCCGCATGGAGGCCGCGTTCGTGAGATCGCCTTCCGCCGCCTGCACACCGGCCGCGGCCAACGGCGAGCGATCGAACGCGGCCCGGCTCTTCGGCCGCACCAGCGCCCGCACGTCGTCACCACGAGCGGCCAGCAAGGTTGCCAAATAGCCGCCGGTGAAGCCGGTGGCACCGGTGACGAGGACCTTCACGGGCGAGCCATCGTGCGATCGGGAACCAGCCACTCGTAGGCCTGCGCCGTCCGGCGTACGTACGACTCGCGACTGTACTTGTCCTGCGCCACCTCGCGCGCCGCGGCCGCGAGCCGCGTTCGCTGCTCGGGCTGTGCGAACAGCTCCAGCACGGCGTGGGCGAACGACTCGGGCTCGGGCACGACCAGCTTCGCAATCTCCGGGGTCAACACCTGCGTGTGCGTCAACAGATTGGTGGCGACGATCGGCTTGCCGGATCGCAGGTACGAATAGATCTTGAGCGGGGTATTGGTGCCGCGCACGCGTGGCGACACCAGCAGGTCCGCCGCCTGGACGAATCCAGGGATCTCGTTCGCGGGTTGCTGGCCGGTGAAGATCATCACACCCGACGCGCCCCGCGCATCGGCCTTCGTTTTTGCGGCCGCCACCTGCGCCGGCTCGCCGCCGACGACGAGTACGCGGGCATCCGGGCGCCGAGCCGCGATGATCGCCGCCGCGTCGATCAACAAGTCAACACCTTGATAGGCCTCGAAGGTGCCCGTGTAGAGAGCCAGTGGCGCCGAGGGGGCAATACCCCACGCCGCGCGGACCTCGGCCGGTGTCCGCGTCGGCGGGTCATCGACATCGCCGCCCATCACGTTCTCGACCAACAGCGAGCGGTCCCCCACGCCCATCGCGGTGACGGTGTCCTGCAGTTCCTGGCAGATAGTGATCACGACGCGCGACTTGTGCACCATCTGGCCTTCGGCCCAGGTGAACACCTTCCGCAGTACGCCGCACTCGCTGTACTTGAAGTTGGTGAGCTGCTGCGGCAGGCTCGAGTGCATGTCGTACAGGTGCGGGATGCCCAGCCACTTCGCCAGCCAGACGCCCACCAGCCCCATCTCCTCGTGAGAGTGGATCGCGTCGTAGCGGTCGGCCATGATCCGCCGCAGCACCGTCAGCAGCATCAACCCGTCGAGCACGACCTTGGTGGGCGACGGTCCAATGCGCACCTTGCGGACGAACGGGGGACGCAACGATCGAAAGATGCGCAGATTGGGCAGCTCGACATCACGACCCAACGGGTAGGTGACCAGATCGATGTGATGGCCGAGCTCGCCGAGGGTCTTGATGCGGTGGTATTCGCTGAACGGGGTGCCGCGCGGCTCGAAAAACGGCTCCGGCGCGAGCATCAGGATGCGCACGAGTCATTAT
>JBCKZH010000147.1:0-8107 GCA_038919385.1 Vicinamibacterales bacterium
TCGGTGAACTTCATCGCCACCGAGTTCATCGACGGCGAAACGCTGCGCGAACGAACGCGGAAAGCGCCGCTGAAGCTCCGTGAAGTTCTCGATGTGGCCGTTCAGAGTGCGAGCGCGCTTTCCGCGGCTCACGCAGCCGGCATCGTCCATCGCGACATCAAGCCGGAGAACATCATGGTCAGGCGCGACGGTATCGTGAAAGTGCTCGACTTCGGCTTGGCCAAACTTACGGCGCATGAATCAACCAATATCGACACCGAAGCGTTGACGACGGCGTTTATGACGGATCCAGGCTCGGTGGTTGGGACCGCCATCTACATGTCGCCGGAGCAGGCGCGTGGTCTCGATGTTGACGCGCGCACGGATATCTGGAGCCTGGGTGTTGTCCTTTACGAAATGGTGGCCGGATCTACACCGTTTGCAGGTTCAACGTCGAGCGAAGTGCTGGCTTCGATTCTCAGCGAGAAAGCACCTCAGCCGCTGGCGCGCTACTCACGAGAAGTGCCGGCCGAACTCGAGCGTATTGCCTCCAAAGCACTGCGCAAGAATAGAGATGAACGCTATCAGACGACCAAAGATCTGCTACTTGATTTGAAGAGCCTGAAGCAGCGTTTGGAGTTTGAAGCCGAGGTCGAACGCACTTCGTCCGCACGCCAGCAAAATGAATCGGCAACAAAAGTCTTGAGAAGCGAGCCGGAACATTCAATCGCCGTACTGCCGTTTGCGAATACGAGCGCTGACCCTGAGAACGAATACTTCTGCGACGGCCTGGCGGAAGAACTTCTCAACGCGCTGGCGAAGATCGACGAATTGAAAGTGGCGGCGCGCACCTCTTCCTTCTCGTTCAAGGGGAAAAATATCAACGTCAGCGAGATTGGGCGGACCCTGGGTGTGCGGACAGTGCTCGAAGGCAGCGTGAGAAAGTCAGGCAATCGTACGCGAATAACGGCTCAGCTTGTCAACGCCGCGGACGGCTATCACCTCTGGTCGGAGCGTTACGACCGCGAGATGCAAGACATTTTCGACGTGCAGGATGAAATCACGCTCTCAGTAGTTGACGCGCTCAAATTGAAACTGTTCGGCGAAGCAAAGGCGGCAGTGCTGAAGCGTCATACCGATAACGCCGAGGCCTATCAGCTTTATCTGAAAGGTCGCTACCACTGGTACAAAGCCACGCCTGAGGGCTGCCGACAAAGCCGCGACTACTTCGAGCGCGCGATCGACTTGGATCCTACTTACGCGCTGGGCTACGCCGGGTTGAGCGAATACTACGGCTTTTGCGCCGCCATGGGCATGATGCCCGCGAACGAAGGCTGGGTGAAGGCGGAGGCGGCAATGGCGAAGGCGCAGGAACTGGACGACACGCTCCCCGAAGTCCACAACGGGTTGGCGGCCATCAAGATGTTCTACTACCGGGACTGGCGCGAAGCCGAACGGGAGTTAAAGCGGGCCATCGAGTTGAACCCGAAGTTCGCGGAGGTACATCTCCTCTACTCCTTTTGCCTGGTGATGATTGGGCAGGTTGATGAGGCCGTCGCGGAGAGTAAGCGAGCGCTGGAACTTGACCCGCTTTCGACGCGCTACAGCTATTATTTAGGCAACTGGTTCTACTATGCGCGGCAGCATGATGAGGCGATCAGGCAATACCATCAGACACTCGAATTAGACCCGAACAACCCCTTGGTTCACGAAGCAGTTGGTGATGCCTGCGAGCGGAAGGAGATGTACGGCGAGGCGGTCGCCGGGTGGCAGCGGGCGATGACGCTCGCCGGAGATAATGAGCTTGCTGCGATTCTCAGTGGTGCCTACGCCGAAGCCGATTTCGGCGGCGCGGTGCGGGCGGTGGCGCAGAAGAGGCTCGAACGGCTGAACGAGAGGGTTGAAAGGGGCGAGTATGTACCGGCGATAAGTTTCGCGCGGGCTTACGTGATCCTCGGCGATACGGAACAGGCGTTTCATTGGCTTGAGAAGGCTTGCGAAGAGCGCAATGTCTTCGCGCTCCTGATGAACAGCGACCCGTTCTATGACAGCCTGCGAGGAAAACCACGCTTCCAGGATTTAGTGCGGCGAGTCGGTTTGAATCCTCCCGCGCCAACGGATGGACGATAGGCCACGCTTCTCAGGTATCATTCCGGCTCATGACCAGACGGTTCATCTTGTTGGCCGCCCTACTGGTGGCCGCATCGGTTGCCACACCAGGCGCGCAGTCGCGGCAGTATCGCGCCCGGCTCTCTCCCGTGCCCCTCGATGTCGCCATGCAGGCAACGGTGGCCGGCTCCGGCTCGGTCACCGCCACGCTCAAGGGCAACACGCTGACGATTAGCGGCACGTTCACCGGCCTCAGGACGGCGGCGACGGTGGCTCGCGTCCATCGCAGCCCGAAGACGGCCATGCGCGGCACTCCCATCGGCGATCTCACCTCGACCCAGGACACGGCCGGCACGATCAGCGGGTCGCTCGAATTGACCAACCAGCAAGTCGACGATCTCGCCGCCGGTCGGCTCTATGTCAAGCTACATAGCCAGAAGGCGCCGGATGGCAACCTGTGGGGATGGCTGCTTGTTCAAGAGGGCAAGAAATGAAAGCGTTAACCACCTTCACCGCGCTGGCCCTGACGGCTGGCCTCACACTCTCGCTCGTCGCGAAACAGACCCCGGCGGCGCCGCCGGTCTATACCACCGCGCAGGCCACGGCGGGACAAGCCGCCTATTCGGCGAATTGCGCGAGCTGCCACCAGGCCACCCTCGTCGGCCAGAACGAAGCGCCGGCGCTGGCCGGTCCCAACTTCATGACCACGTGGCGCGGACGCACGACGAAGGATCTCGTCGAGTACATGTCAGCGACGATGCCTCCCGGTAAGCCGAGTCTGGGCGAAGCGGAATACCTCAACATCACGGCGTTCATCCTGCAGGCGAACGGCGCCGCCGCTGGCGCGCAGGCCCTGCTCGCCGCGACGGCCACGGCCATCGGCACCATCGCCACCGGCCAGCGTGCGGCCGCGCCGCCGGCACCCGCGGCACCCGGTGGCGCCATTCCAGTGTCGCGCGCTCCGGTCGCTCCGCCACCGCCCCGCGGGCTGTCGGTCCGCAGCGAGGTCAAGAACTATGTCCCCGTCACCGATGCGATGCTGCGCAATCCCGATCCCGGTGATTGGCTGATGGCGCGCCGCACCTACCAGGCGTGGAGCTACAGTCCGCTGGCCGAGATCACGCGTGGCAACGTCAAGGACCTGAAGCTCGCGTGGAGCTGGGCGATGACCGAGGCCGGCGCGAACCAGCCCATGCCGCTCGTGCATAACGGCATCATGTACCTGACCAACACCCTCAACATGGTGCAGGCCATCGATGCCGCGAGCGGTGAGCTGCTGTGGGAGAACCAGGTCGGCCCCAACGCGGTGGTCGGCTCGTTCGCTTCCATGCGCAACATCGCCATCTACCAGGACAAGATCTTCCTGTCCACCACCGACGCGCACCTGGTGGCGCTCGACGCGCGCAACGGCAAGGTGGTCTGGAACACGACCGTGGCCGACGTGACGAAGGGCTATTACCAGACCAGCGGCCCAATCGTTGTGCGCGGCAAGGTGATCCAGGGGCTGCAGGGCTGCGACCGCTTCCGCGCCAACGAGCGCTGTTTCATCAGCGCCTACGATTCAAGCACCGGCAAGCTGCTGTGGAAATTCCATACGGTGGCCAGGAACGGGGAGCCCGGTGGCGACACGTGGGGCACGCTGCCGGACAACATGCGCGCCGGTGGTGATACCTGGATCGTCGGCAGCTACGATCCCGATCTCGACTTGATCTACTACGGCATTGCCCAGGCGAAGCCGTGGATGCCGGCGAGCCGCGGCACCAAGGTGTCGGATGCCGCGTTGTATACCGGGTCGACCGTGGCGTTACGCGCCGAAGACGGATCGCTGGCGTGGCACTACCAGCACATCCCGGGCGAGACGCTCGATCAGGATGAAGTGTTCGAACGCGTGCTGATCGACAACGGCCCTGAAAAGGCGCTGTTCACTATCGGCAAGGCCGGCATCTTGTGGAAGCTCGAGCGGCGCACGGGCAAGTTCCTCGGCTACAAACACACCGTGTTCCAGAACATGTTCGAGAAGATCGATCCCGAGAAGGGCACGCCGACGTACCGGCAGGACATCATCGACCAGAAGCTCGACGAGTGGCTCACCGTGTGCCCGAGCACCGAGGGCGGCCACAACTGGCAGGCGATGACCTATCACCAGCCGACCAACCAGTTGATCATCCCGCTCAGCCAGTCGTGCATGGAGATCTCCGCGCGCAAGGTCGAGTTCGTCGAAGGCTCGGGCGGCACCGCGGCGGCGCGCCGGTTCTTCGAGATGCCGGGCAGCGACGGCAACGTCGGCAAGCTCCTCGCCATCGACCTCGCGACAATGAAGGAGACGTGGAGCATTCAGCAGCGCGCGGCGTATTTGACGGCGGCGCTCAGCACGGCGGGCGGAGTGGTGTTCATCGGCGATCTGGATCGCTACTTCCGCGCGCACGATGTCCGGACCGGCGAGGTGCTGTGGCAGGCGCGCCTCAATACCGCGGTGCAGGGGTTTCCGGTGACGTTCACTGCCAACGGCAAACAGTACGTGGCGGTGACCACCGGCACCGGCGGCGGCAGCCCACGCGTGGTGCCGCGAACGATTACGCCGGAGATCAACCCGCCCTCCAGCGGCCACACGCTGTACGTATTCGAACTACCAAAGAAGTAGATGGCGCTCGCGAAGAAGATCCATCCCCCGATCAAGGTCGTCATCGTCCTGCTGGTCCTGGCCGGCGGCGGATGGTTGTTCGTGCGCTCGGCTCAAGACGCGAGGGCCGAGCCCTACCAGATCGCCGCATCGCACTTGCAAGGCTGGACGCTCGGCATTGATACCGCCGCCGATTCGCAGGGCTCCGTCGTGTCCCTGCGGCCGCCACCGGAGCTGCCGATGAACCTGTTCCGGCAGTTGTTCAGCCGGCAGATGGAATCGATGGGCACGCCGAGCATGCCTGGCATTCCGCTGGCACTTCGTCACGAGTTGCCGGCCTCGGTCACCGCGGACCAGGTGTTGGCCATGGCGCGGTCGGCCGGATTCGAGCGCGCGGCGATTGCGCCGGCCTGCATCGGCTACCGGCGCGTATCGGCCATGGGCGCGACGCGGCAGTTGTATTACGTACTGTTCACGGTGTCGGGGTTCGAGGCATTCCGCGGCGCCCTGGCGCAGCAGGCGGGTCCCGGTTTCAAGCCAGAGGCGCTGTCGCCGGTGCTGATGATGGCGGCCCAGCCCGACTTCACGGGCTGGATGCCGATTGGCGCCGACGCCGGACGCGACTGCGTCGCGCCGGTGATCGTCGAATAACTACTTCTTCGTTTTCGCGAAATACGCCGTCCGCAGCGCGTCCACGAAACGCGCATCCACCAGCCCAGGCGGATTGCCCTGGTAGTTCAGAGTGCGATCGGCGCGGAACTTGTCGACCGAGGCAATGGTCTCGTCGTCCAGCGTCGCGTAGTCACGTGTGTAGGCCGCCGACGCCTGTCGCGCTTCTGTCGCGGCCTTCTCGAACGCCGCCGGATTGGTCTTGCGAAGCTCCTGCATCTGCGGCGTGTTGGTGCCGGCGGGCGCGCTCGGGAACGCGGCCAGCGTGGGCTTCCAGTAGCCGAGCGTGTGCAGCATGCGCTTCAGCTCAATCACATCCGTGCCTTCGACCTTCGAGAACGTGCGATAGCCCAGCCTTCGGCCGGTCGTGTAGTAGATGCGCTTCAGTTCCGCGACTGGTTCGGGGTGTTCACCGACTTCAATGGCGAGCGCGATGCGATCGCCGCCGCGCCCGAGATCGTTCGGGTCGGCAATCTTGATCGCGGCTGATTGCAGGTTGCCCCAGCGGCGGTCGCCGCCCTTGGCCTGGCCGGCTTCCATCGCCAGGATCATCCGTTCCGCCAGCGGCATGCCGGTGCCCGCGGTCGCTTCGAACGTCGTCGCCACCGCTTCGACCACCTCCGGTCCCACCATGATGTTGGCCTGCACGGTGTAGTTGAGGCCCTGGCGGCTGCCGGCCCAGTTGCCGTTCTGCTTGCCGGTGTGGGCCGCGGCGCGGCCCTTCATGTCGATCAGGGCGAGCTGGCGCGATTCGCGCTGCTCGTCTCCCGCCAGCAACTGCGCGAGCGCAGCCTGTGGCTCCACGCCCTTGGCCAGCAGATCCAGCCCGCGCGGCCCGTACTCGACCATCGTCGAGGCCTGCGTACAGACGGCGCCAATGCCCGCGCGCACGTGAGGGACAGCCCGGCCCACAAACGGCACGCGCGTCGTCACCCCGGCGCCCGACTGGCCCGTGACCGGGTCAATGGCACACAGCGAAAAGGTCGAGTACTGCGGTAGGCCCTCGTCGTTGATAGTCACGCCATCGGCCGCACGCTGCTGCGCCAGCGCGCTCACCGACAGAAGGCCACCGAGCGCGACTACAGTAATCAGTCTTCTGTTCATTCTGTCCTCCGCACTTCAGCACCCAAGCACCTCAGCACCCAAGCACCTCAGCACCCTTGGCTGACCCACAAGCCGCGAGTAATCGTGGGCGACCCGGCGGCTTCGAACCAATCAATGCCTTCGCTCACCAGGTCGAACTTCAATCCGTACCGCCCAGGCGTCGTCGGTGCGGGCACGTCAATGTGCACCGTTGTTTGCGCGCCCGGCGCCAGATCCTGCGGCAGCCACGCTCGTGCATAGTCGCGATCGATCACCGTGCCATCGTCAGTTGTCAGTTGCGCACCGAGGCGAACGAGACGGCGACCGTGAGTAGCCTGCGCCCGGAACGGTCGCGTCGAGAGGTTCTTGATCTGCGCCGTCAGCGTCAGCAGTGTGCTGGCGCGGGCGAGGAAGGGCAGATTGGGCAGCACGGTTCGCACGTCGATCTCGGCGCGCGGCGTGGCGCCGGGGATGGCGTTACCGAGGCCGCTCACGTCCCACACCTCGTACTTGATGCGATCGTGGTCGGGTGTACCTGGCGCGAAGCGGCGCGAGAAGGCATCCTGCGGATGGTCGGTGATCTCCCAGCACAGGCGGTCGACGCCGATCTCGGCGGCCATCTGCTTGGCGCGCTCCATCTCTTCGTCGTGATCGTTCCAGTTGAACAGGATGTAGCGCCAGTTCACGAACGGCACGTCGCGTCCGTGCTTGTTGCGCTCGTCGATCAGCGCGCGGAGATTGGCGATGGCCTTGTCGAAGTTGCCGCGCTGCCGGTAGCGAACGTAGGTTTCCTGCGACGCGCCATCGAGCGAGAACGTGACTTCGTCGATGCCAGACCGGGCCAACTGCCGCACCTTCTCTTCGGTGAAGGCCAGCCCGTTGGTGCTGGTGTAGAGGTAGATGTGCGGGAACTTGGTCTTGATGTACTCGCACATTTCCACGGCGCGCTTGTGCAGGAACGCTTCGCCGTAGTTGAAGAAATCGATGCGGCCGAGTGTCGGCCCCGCTTCGTCGACCACTTTGGTGAACACGTCCCAGTCGAGCATGCCGGCCTGACGCGTGCGCGTGATGCCGGTCTCGGGGGCGCAGCACGCATCCAAGCAGGAAATGTTGCAGGCCGCCGTGCACTCGATGTACAGCCGGCCGGGCGTGGGCGCCACGTTCAGATCGCGCTGCGGTGGCGCCTGGTCAGCCGCGAGTGGCAGCTTGAGCGGGCAGTCGCCGCAGAAGGCAGAGCCGCCGGTATTGATCTCGGCGCGCAACTGGCTGGCGACCGGCCCCTGCCAGATTGACGCCAGCGACGAGGTGCGTGTGTCGCCCAGCACGCGCTTGGCGTAGGGATCGGCGCAGCCGCATGTCAGGCGTCCATCGCACAGCAGGACGCCGATCGACCACGGCCACGAACAAGTGAAGCGGGTTGCCTGATAATTGAGCGACATTCTTAACTCTTAACTCTGAATTCTTAACTCTTCCGTCCGAGCTTCTTGAGGTACGCCTCGAGCTTGTCGTTCTCGTACTTCACCTGGTTGAGGAACAGGCTCTCCGCCAGATAGGCACGGCGCTCCTCGTCGGTCAACTGGCCGATCAGGTGGTTGATCTCGCGGTTCAGGTCCTCGAACGATCGCTCCAGTTCCTTCTTCGCCGTGA
>JBCKZH010000148.1:0-8066 GCA_038919385.1 Vicinamibacterales bacterium
CCGCACATGATGTCGCACAACGTGAAGACGCTCGCGTCGGCGATCTGGTAGATCACGAACAGGCCGTCGCGGCGTCTCGTGACAAAACCGCTGGCGTGCAGCAGCTGCAGGTGCTTCGAGAGGTTGGCCTGGTTCAGATCGGTGGCCTCGATCAGCTCGCTGACGTTCAGCGGACCCGTACGCAAGGCGTCCAGCACTGCGAGGCGCGCGGGTTCGGCCAGTGCCTTGAAGCGCTGTGCGACCACGCGCAGGGTGTCAGGCGCGAGCGGCTTGGTGCCCATGGCTGCCTTCCACCGGCAATCCCGAGGAGGTCCACGCCGAGAAGCCACCGGTCAGGTTGATCACGCCGATGAATCCCAGGCGTTCGAGCAGAGACGCGGCGATCGCGGACCGGCCGCCGCCCTGGCATTGCATGACGATGGACTTGCCACTCGGAATGCTTCGACAGCGATCGGCCAGATAGCCGAGGGGGATGTGAAGGGCACCTGGAACATGTCCGCCGGCCCATTCGTTGGCGCTGCGAACATCGACCACGGTCACCGCCCCGTTGTTGACGGCGGTCTGCAGGTCGGTCACCGATATCTGCGGCGTGCGACGAAGTACGGCGCTCGCGGTCACGGCGGACGTGCTGAGCCAGCCGGTCATGCGATCGATGCCGATCAGCGCCAGTAATCGCGAGACCTCTGGCAACCGCGCCGCCGTCGCGTCATCGACGATCAAGTAAAAGTCCGCAGTCTCAGACACCAGCCATCCGGCCCAGGTGACAAACGACGCATTCAGCGGGAGGTTGAGTGTGCCGGGCACATGCTGGGCGGCACATTCGTCGGCAGGCCGGGTGTCGATCACGAGCGTGCCGGCGGCCAGCAGTTCCACCAGCTTGGCGTCTGTCACCTTCGGCGGTGCCTGGAATCCGCCAAGCAGCGCCGGGCCGGCCTTGTTCACGCGCTTCATGTTGGCGAAGTAGGTCGGCGGTTCGGGCTGCCCTTCGAGCACGCGCGCGACGAAATCGGCTTCGGTCTTCACGTTGAACGCCCAGTTGAAGCGCCGCTCGTAGCCGAGCGTCGACGAGGGAATGGCGCTGATGCCCTTGCCGCAGGCGGAGCCGGCGCCGTGTCCCGGCCAGATCTGCAGCCAGTCTTCCTGCTTCGCAAAAGCCTGCAGGCTCTTCCACAACGTCCTTGCCCCCACCTCCATCGTCCCCTTGATGTTGGCGGCGCGTTCGAGCAGGTCAGGCCGGCCGACGTCGCCGACGAACACGAAGTCGCCGGTGACAGCCGCGATCGGCCGGTCGGCGGCGGCACCGTCGGTGATCAGAAACGACAGGTGTTCCGGGGTGTGACCGGGTGTGTGCAGCACGTCGACGCGGATATTGCCGATCTGGAGGTGATCGCCGTGGTGCAGCAGCCGGCCTTCCGACGCGAAGGCGTACTTCCAGTCGGCGTCGCCTTCGTCGGAGAGATACAACGTGCCGCCGGTCTTGTGCGCCAGCTCGCGCGATCCGGAGACGTAGTCGGCGTGGATGTGCGTCTCGGTGATGTGCGTGATCCGCAGGCCTTCCTGCTCGGCGGCCTGGATGTACTGATCGACGTCGCGGTTGGCGTCGATGACGATGGCTTCGCCGTTGGCGTTGCAGCCGATCAGATAGCTGGCTTGCGCGATTGACGGTTCAAAGAAACGTTTGACGAACATAGTGTTTCCTCGAACTCATGAACGGACGAGAACGAACGATCCCAGCACCACCAGGGTGACGGCAAACGCCTGTTGCAAGCGGCGCTGCGGCAGGTGATGCGCGATCATGCCGCCGGCGATGGTACCGGTGGCGGCGAGGCCGACCACGAGGCCGGAGGCGAGCGGCACAACGTGCCGCGATAGAAACTGCCCAAGGCCCCGGCGGATGCGGCCATGGCGACCATTGACAGGCTGATCACCACGGCTTCCTTTGGCGCGAAGTGCAGCAGCATGGTCAGTGCCGGCACCGCGAGAATGGAGCCGCCGCCGCCGAGCAGGCCCATCACGACGCCGATGGCAAGCGCCAGGAACAGGGCCGTCAGCGTCATGATCGCGCCCGGTCGTCGTGTGTGAGGAAACGTTGGACGATGGTTTCCGTGTCGCAGGTTTGCGCGCCGCGGTTGTAGGGCAGGCGCGCCAGCAGCATGCCCATGCCACAAATGTCGGAGATGCCGGCGAACACCAGGCCGCTGCCGATCACGGCTGGGACAATGGCCAGGAGCGGTGAGATGGTCAGCGCGCCGATGGCACCGGCGGCGACCATGGCGCCGGCGGCGATGCGGACCTGGCGTTCGAGCGACATCCGCGCCCTGACGCGATTGACTGGCAACCCGCGCGCTCGCCATTCGTTCATGCCGCCGTCAAGGACATGCACGTTGGCCAGTCCCGAGTTGCGCAACAACTGCTCGGCGCGCGATGCCCGCTGTCCCGACTGGCAGATCAGCACCACCGCGCCGGTGGCGGTCCGGACATCCTGGGCATGCTCGCCGAGCAGGTCGAGTGGCACGTTATAGGCGCCGTTGATGTGGCCGTCCTCAAACTCGCCGGGCGTGCGGACATCGAGCAGGCGAACCGAGGCATCCTCGAGCAAGAGGGTGGACAAGCGCATCACATTCATATGTCTATATGACTATATGGAAATACAAAATGTCAACCTGCTTCACTTTTTCGGTTCTCGTAAGTCGATGGGCTTGGGCGGTCGACCCATCTTCTTCGGTGCCCGAATCTCGTCCAAGTCCGTCCTCTGCAGGGGGACGTTCACAATGGTCGACAAGACCTGCTCTTACCGCATTCGCCTCGACGTATCGCAGCACGCAGAGGAGGTGGCTTTCCCCTTCGATCACGCACCTCCAGTAGCGTCTTCGAGAAAAATCCCAAACACGTCGCGATAGAAGGCGAGTTCCTCGTCGAGCGCGCGGATGATGTTCTCGGCCTTGCGGAAGCCGTGCTGCTCACCCTCGAACGTCACGTACCTCACCTTCAACCCCTTCTTGCGAACGGCGTCGGCCATCATCTGGGACTGGTTGGGCGGCACGACTTTGTCGTCCAGCCCCTGGAACAGGATGATCGGGCACGACAGGCGGTCGGTGAAGTGGATGGGCGAGCGCTCGACGTAGAGATCGCGGGCCGCCGGATACGGCCCGATCAGCGACTCGTTGTAGCGCGACTCGAACTTGTGGGTGTCCTGCTGCAGCACCTCGAGATCGCTGATGCCGTAGTAGCTGGCGCCCGCCTTGAACGTCTGGTGGAACGTCAGCGCCGCGAGGGTGGTGTAGCCACCGGCACTGCCGCCACGAATGATCAGCCGCGCCGGATCCGCCTTGCCCGCTGCCACCATCGCCGTGGCGCCACCGACGACGTCGTCGACATCGGCAATGCCCCATTGGCCGTTCAAGCGCTCGCGATAGGCGCGGCCGTAGCCCGTGCTGCCGCTGTAGTTGACATCGAGGACGGCGAAGCCGCGGCTGGTCCAGAACTGGATCTTGGGATCGAGCACATCCGAGGTGGCCCCGGTCGGACCGCCGTGCGTGAGCACCAGCATCGGCGGACGCGCGCCGGCCGGCGCCGCCACCTCGGGATTGGTCGGTGGATAGTAGAACGCATACACCTCGCGACCTGCCGCGGTGTAGGTCACCGCTTCGGGCAGGGCTATCCAATCCGACGAGATCCGCTCCGCCGACGCCGGGCGCAGCACCTCCGCGGTCATCCCGTCGAGCGCCAACCTTGTGATCGCGGTCGGGTCCGTCGCTGATCCGCCGACGAAGTAGATTGCCTTCGCGTTCGCGTGAATGGACTCGACCGGCTGCACCGCCAATTCGACCGGCGTGAATGTGAGGGTCTCCGCGTCGATCAGCGCGAGCTTCCAGCGTCCGTTCTGCGCGTAGGTGGCCGCGATGCAGTCCGCGGAGATGAACGCATAGGTGACCATGCTGAAGGTCCACTGTGGTTTGCCGAACTCCGCCGCCATAACGTGCACGGGCTCGATTGCAGAGCGGCGGCGATAGAGGTTCCACCAGCCCGTGCGATCCGACACGAAGTACAGCGTGCCGCCTGGCGACCATTCGGGTTGAAAGATCGATTCGTTGGCGCCGCCGGCGACTTTCTCGCGCGGACCCAATGTCCCGTCAGCGTTGAAGGGCGCCGTCCACAACTCGGTGCCATCCCACGGCATGTTGGGGTGGTGCCACTGGATCCACGCCAGCGACGCACCATCGGGACTGACGATCGGATCGGAATAGAAGCCGGCCCCGGAGGCGAGGACCAGATCTTGCCCGATGGGCGGCACTTCAGTGCCGTCGGCCCGTAGTTCGATAGCCACGATCGTGTTCACCGGTTCGCCGGATCTCGAGTGATCCTCGCGGACGCCGATCAACCGATGGCGCGGGGTGTCGACCCGGAAATCCGCGTAGAAGCGTCCCTCAGCCGTGATCGCCTCCGGCGTCCTGCCGGCCGCCTGCCGATAGATTCGCTGATCAGCAAAGTTCGAAAAATAGATGGTGCCGCGGTCGACCGTGTAGGCCGCACCGCCGTACTCATGCACCCGCGTGCGCACGTTGAAGGCCACCGGCGTCACATCGCTGATCTCGCCGGAATGCGCACGCTTCACAATCACATAGCGCCCGCCCTCAGACGCCCTGCCCTCCACCCAATACACATCGCCTCCGTCGAGCTGGATGTGATCGAGGCGCAGGGCGCCGGCGGTGACACGAGCGGCTGTAAGTGGAGACGGCCAGGCGCCGTATGGCTTGATGGACTTCATTGCGGTACGCAGTTCCTGCGTCATTTTCGCACTTTCGGTGCCTGGCCCCTTTACAATCGCGCGCCAGTCCGACGGTTGGCCGCGGCATCTACTCGTCGGATGCGTTTGAAGCTCCGCTCGCTCTCGGTTGTTGTCCTCCTGATGCTCTCCCTTGCAGCACCGCAGGCCCAGTCGCCCGCCGCGCTCAGGGTCACCACCCCGGAACAGTTCTTCGGCCACAAGATCGGCGCCGACTACATGCTCCCGAACTACACCACGTTCACCGAGTACGTGCGCAAGCTCGACACCGAGTCGGATCGCATGACGGTGCAGACGTCATCATCATGGCCACGCACGCCAACCCCGACGGCATGGAGCTGGTCTCCGGCTGGTACATGCGCAAGCCGAACGAAAAGGCACGCAGCACCGGCCAGCTGCCGCGGCTCTACCAGAAGTACGTCGGCCACGACAACAACCGCGACTTCTACATGATGAACCAGCCGGAATCCACCAACATGAACCGGATTCTGTATCGCGAGTGGTTCCCGCAGATTACCTACAACCATCACCAGACCGGCCCCACCGGCACGGTGATGTTCGCGCCGCCCTTCCGCGATCCGTTCAACGACATCTACCTGGCGGGCCGCAACAGCATCAACCGCGGCAACACCGACCACTGGACCATCTATCCGCGGCGCATCGCGGAGGTCAAGGACGCGATCGCGAAGGACCTCAAGGTCGACGGCAGCAGCGACTCGCGCATGGTACCTGGTGGCCGCATTGCCACGGTGCCCGAGAAGTACTACGCGATTGTCCGGAAGCCCGAGTATCGCGATCCGCGCGGCTTCATCCTGTCGGCGAACGAAGGCGACTTCCTCACCGCCACCAAGTTCGTGAACATCATGATCAAGACCGGCCTGACGGCGCATCGCGCGACGGCGCCGTTCACGGTGGCGGGCAAGCAGTATCCGGCCGGCTCCTACGTGTTCAAGGGCGCGCAGGCGTTCCGTCCCCACCTGCTCGACATGTTCGAGCCGCAGGATCATCCAAACGACTTCCAGTATCCCGGTGGGCCGCCGATTCCGCCCTACGACAGCGCCGGCTGGACGCTGGCTTTCCAGATGGGCCTCAAGTTCGATCGCGTGCTCGACACCTTCGATGGTCCGTTCGACAAGATTCCGGATGTGATCAAGCCGGCGCCCGGCAGAGTCACCGACACGGCCGGTGCGGTCGGCTACGTCGTCAACCACAGGAACAACGACGCGTTCATCGCTATCAATCGCCTGATGAAGGCGAACGAAGAAGCGTTCTTCGTCGGCGATCGCGGCTACCAGAGCACCGACGGCACCGGCGTGATCTTCATCACCGCCAAGCCCACCACCAGCGCCGTGCTGACGAAGGCGGCCGCGGACCTTGGCCTGACCTTCACGGCCGTGACGCAGCGGCCGGCTGGCGCGATCTACAAGTTGACGAAGCCGCGCATCGGCCTGTGGGACCAGTACGGCGGTTCGATGCCGTCGGGCCACCTCCGCTGGCTGCTCGAGCAGTTCGAGTTCGACTTCGAGCGCGTGTTCCCGGCCACGCTCGACGCCGGCAACCTCAAGGCGAAGTTCGACGTCATCCTGTTCCCGGACGGCGGCATTCCCGAGACCGACAACGCTGGCGGCGTGCTGGTGGCCTTCGGCGGCTCCGCGGTGCTCGGCCATCACCTGGGCCTGCCCGTGAGCGATCACCTTGTCGAAGTGGCGCAGGACGGCACGGAGCGGCCGCTGCCGGAAACCAAGTACTACATGCCGGGCTCGGTGCTGAGCGTCGCCGTCGACAACACCCCCGTGATGGAGCTGGCGCCGAACTCTTCGCTGCTCGGCGTGAAGCCGGTGGCATGGTTCGACACGAAGAACGCCCTCCGCTCGGGATGGGCGTGGGGGCAGCATTACCTCGAGGGCGGCACGGCCGCCGTCGAAGCGCAGCTCGGCAAGGGCAAGGTGTTCCTGTTCGAACCGGAGATCACCTTCCGCGCGCAGCCCCACGGCACCTTCAAGTTCCTGTTCAACAGCATCTACTACGGCACGTCGGTGCCCTCGGGCGCGGCGGCCGGCACGACGATGCAGTAATCCGGGATCCGGGATCCGAAAGGTGCGCGGATCCCGGATCCCGGATCCCGGACCCCGGATCCCGGATCCCGGCAAGCTACAATCCGGGCATGCCGCTCGAAACCGTCTTCTCGTTTGCGACCTTCATCGCCATGTTCGGCTGGATCCTGCTGGTGGTCCTGCCCAACGATCCGCGCGCGAAACTGCTGACCGGCATCATCATCCCACTGGCGCTGTCGATCATCTATCTCGTCTTCATCGCCCTGCACATGGGCGGCGCGCCCGGCGGCTTCGGCTCGCTGGCCGATGTCAGGCGGTTGTTCTCCCGCGACGAGTTGCTGCTGGCCGGGTGGGTCCACTACCTGGCGTTCGACCTCTTCATCGGCGCATGGGAGAGCCGCGATGCGCAGCGGCTCGGGCTCCCGCGGCTGGTGATGATCCCCTGCTACGTAATGACGTTCATGCTCGGCCCCATCGGCCTGATCTTCTACTTCGCCATTCGCACGGCGAAGACCAAGGCGCTGGACCTGGAGGCGGCGTGATCGCGGAGCTGCGCGCGCGCGACCCGCTGCTGTTCTGGACGGGCGCGCTGATGCTGCTCACCCTGCTCGTCGTCACGCTGCTGTCGATCAGCGACCAGCGGCTGATCCTGGGGATCAACCCGTGGAACAAGCCCATGAAGTTCCTGGTCTCAATCACCATCTTCCTGTGGACGACGGCGTGGTTCATGCCGGAGACGTCGCCGGACCTGGTGAAGCGGGCGCTGGTGCGGTGGACCATCGCGGGCGCGATGGCGATCGAGATCGCCCTGATCATCACGCAGTCGGCTCGTGGCACCACCTCTCACTTCAACGCCAGCACGCCGATCGACCTCGCCATCTTCAACATCATGGGCGCCGCCATCACGGTGAACAGCATCGCGGTGGGGTTGCTGCTGTGGACCCTGCGCCGCGACACGCCGTCGAACCGCGCCGGCTACCTCTGGGGTGTCCGGCTGGGCATCGCCCTGTTCCTGGTGGCCAGCGTGATCCCGGGCTTCATCATGGTGGCCAACAACGCGCACTCGGTGCCCGGCCCCGATGGCGGCGCCGGTCTGCCGTTGGTGAACTGGTCGATCGAGATGGGCGATGTACGGAGCGCGCAATTTTTGGGCATGCACGCCCTGCAGGCGCTGCCGCTGCTCGGCTTCCTGCTCGACCGCACCATTGGCGGCGACCAGCCCAGCG
>JBCKZH010000149.1:0-7669 GCA_038919385.1 Vicinamibacterales bacterium
GAGCGCGAAGAGGGCTTTGCGGCCCTGGTGCATCAGGAAATCCGTGGGAGCAGCAACCGCGTAATCGACCACCCGCGCGGTCGGCTCGCTCAGTCCGAGCGCCGCGTACCGGGCGGCCCGGCCGGGGTCCACTTCGAGACCGGCCGGCGGTTCGTTGCCGCCCAGCAGCGTGACCCCGAACTCCGACGAGGTCGGCGCGAATTTGTGGGCGACGATCCAGTTGCGTACTGCGATCAGTGAAAACACGGCGGCCGACGTGACGATCAGGGTCGCCATCCAGGCGCGGCGGCGCGCCGACGGGCGCCAGGCCAGCCAGCAAGCGGCGCAGACAATGGGCCAGGCGACGAGCGAAGTGGAGCGCGTCATCGCCGTGATGGCGCCGGCGATGCCGGTGACGGCGGCGCGCGCGGTCGAAGGGTGTTGAGACAACCGCATCGCGAGGGCGGTCCACGCCACGAGCATCGGCACGTAAAGCGATTCATTCAGCAGATCAGAGGCAATCGGCCAGTACTTCCCGGCGGCGAACACCGTGCCGCAGGCGAGGGCGCCGGGCCACACTTCGTCACCGGCGATCGCGATGGCGATATCTTCACCATGGTCCAGACGGCGAACGCCACCAGCAGCCGCTGCAGCAGGATCACGCCGAACATGTCCTCGCCGAACACGGCGTGAACGGCGGCCAGAAAATACGGATAGAGCGCCTGGTAGTAGAACGGTTCGCCTTGCCCGGGCGCCGCGCCGCCGTTCATCAGGATGCCGTTGAACAGGATGTCGCGCGAGTACCACTCGTAGGTCATCGAGTCGTCGCCGCCCCGCATGATCATGAGCTGCCGCGACCAGGGCCAGGCGTGGAGCAGGGCCTCGACCGTTGCGGCGATGGCGAGGCCGGGGAGAACCTGCGCATACTGGGTCCATGCGCGCGGAACGCGACAGCACGCCGCCAGATATCGCCACACGCTCGTGGCTAACGCCCACCCCAGCCACGCCAGGACGATGAGATCGCAGCCGGTCTTGGCAAGCCGCAGCAGCCACAGCGCGGTTGCTTGCCAGGGCCGCACGCGCGCGGTGGCGACGTTGGCGGCGCTGAACGGGTGCCGGTCGCCTCCGGCCAGCCATCCCGATGAGAAGCGGCGCGGCGCCCCGTACGGCGAAGAGAAGTTGAGATCCAGCCGATGCCAGCCCTGGCCTAGCGTCACCGTCGCTTCTGCGGCGTCGGTCTCGGGCGTGACCGAGGCGACACGCTGGCCATCGACGAACAACTGGGCGGTGGCATCAGGAGCGTTGAGATAGAGCGTGTGGGCGCCCGCGTCGACCCACCACTGGCCGGTCCATGCCGCCGAAAACTCGAGCCAGCGGCGGCGAGGCCCGGCAGGGTCGTGGAAGTTGAACCGCGCGATGTCGTTAAAGAAGGCGAGCGGAAGCTCGGTGGCGCCCAGGGCGAAGTCCAGCCGGCGATCGACCCGCGTGTAGGTATCGTCCCGGAACTCGGTGCTGCGTTCGGGCGAGCCGCTGGCTTCGGCGTTGGCGAAGTAGCGGGCCCGAAACCCGCCGGTGCCGGGAATAGAGGGCGCCGCTGGTCGCGGCGACGACCAGCACGAGCCCAACCAGGGCGGCACCCCGTGGCGTCTCCGCGCGGCAGGCCAGCCAAGCTAGCGCAAGCAGCGCTGTGACCTCGATTGGCCCAACCGGCAGGCCATTGATGATGCCGCCGGCATCCGCGGGGACCACGAAGTAGGCGACCCACACCAGGAGGCCGATATGCCTCAGCGTTCGCGTGATCATGGGCGCGCGCGGCGGCCTCCCCACCACAGCCAGGCCGTGGCGCCCAGGGCGGCGGCGAGGATGCCGACACCGGCCCACAAGCCTTCCGGCATGAACACGAAAGAGAACCGGCCCGTGACGCCAGCCGCCAGCGTGACGCCAGGCATGCGGTCCGGCGGTTGCGTAACCGCGCCCGCCGTGCTCGACCAGCCCGCCGCGTAGTTCTGGTTGAGCGACACCCGCGTCGGCCCGTGGCCGCCCAACACCGTGAAGTCGATCCGATTCGGTGAGAACGTCGTCTCGGAGATCGTGGCCGTGCCTTCCGAGATCACCAGGGCGCTTTCAGCGTTGGCCGAATGCTTCAATTGCAGTGACTCGTAGCAATAGTAGAAGGAGCGATCGTTCATCAGCGCGGTGAACATCGGCGAGCCAGGGGCGTAGGCGTTCGATTCCGCGTCCGTCACCAGTTGCCGAGGGCCGCCGAGTGGTTTGAACGTCGCGGCAAGCGGCGGCTGCGAGAAGACATCCACCAGAAGCACGCGGTTGCGCGCGATCAAATGCGCCGCGGCGGCGATGCACACCAGCGCGATGAGCCCGCGCCCGGCGCGCGACTGGACGGTGTCGAGGTTCAGCGTCCGCGCCGCCCAACCGACCGTCGCGGCGGCACACAAGACGAACGCGAGGCTGTAACGGCTGGGGATACGGAAACTCGAAAACAGCGGCAGGTGCGTCGCCAGCGACGCGGGAGCGAACGGGCTGAACTCGCCGAGTGACCAGACGAAGAACATCACGGTGGTGATAGCGAGCGACAGGCCCAGCCAGGCGTCGGAGGCGCGCCGGGCGGCGAAGGCCCACCAGACCGAGGCGACAATCAGAATCGCAGCCAAGGGGCCGATGTAGTTCCCGTACTCGTGCCAGCCATGACGCTGGTCAGGCAGCCGGCTGCGGGTTTTCTGGTGTGCATCCAGGTAGATGCCCTTGGCCATCTCCAGCGTGGTGCGATCCGGATGCCCCGTGGCCGGGCGCGTGTCCCAGAACTGCTCGCTGGCGACGTACGACACCACCGGCAGCAGCTTCGGCGCGGAATAGCTGAGGCCGGCGACGCAGCAAACCACGCCGACGGCCAGCGGCCGCCATTGGCGAGCCATCACGGCTGCGGTCACGGCCAACATCACGACTGAGGCAATCGCCATTGGCAGGATGTGCGTGCCGCCGTTGTAGACCATCAACGCGGTGGCTGCCCCGCCGAGCAATGCGCCGTGCAGCGTGCCGGTCTTCAGCGACCTGAGGAAGAAGTAGAGCAGCCACGGCAGGTAGAACGCCGGCAGGAACACGCTGTGCCCGGCCATGAGGTGGATCGCCGGCGCGCCTGATGCCACAAACAGCGTCGCCAGGAAGAACACGATCGGGCGCGACCGCAGCCTAATCGTCCGCGCCAGCAGCACGTGCATGCCGAGGAAGCCCACCCAGTAGTGCAGCAGGATGTTGACCTTCATCGCCAGCGCCAGCGGCATGAACGCGGCGAGTGGATACGCCGGGCTCAACAAGGCGACTTGCGGGTTCTGCCACAGGACGTTACCGCCGCAGTACCAGGGATTCCAGAAGGGCATCTGCCCGTACTCGACGATGTTCTTCAGGACGGCGCCGTAGTAGAACAGGTGCTGGTCCCAGTCGAAGACGCCCAGGCCGGTGGGTTGCGCGAACAGCGGTGAGCAGAACGCGTAGCTGGCCATCCCGTAGAGCGCGACGATCCAGGCTCGGGACCAGCGGCCGGACATCAGGATCCGACGACGCCGTGGAGGGGGCTGCTGGCGGTGGCGTACGACTTCCTCGCGATGCGGCCCGCCAGGTAGGCCAGCCGGCCGGCCTCGACCGCCAGCCGCATGGCCCTCGCCATCATGACCGGGTCGGTCGCGCCGGCGATCGCCGTGTTCATCAGCACCCCGTCCGCACCGAGTTCCATGGCCACCGCGGCGTCGGATGCGGTCCCCACGCCCGCGTCGACGATCACCGGCACCTTGGCCTGCTCGCGGATGATGCGGATGTTGTTCGGGTTCTGGATGCCGAGTCCCGACCCAATCGGCGCGCCGAGCGGCATCACCGCGGCCGCGCCGGCCTCGGCCAGCTTGCGGCACATCACGGGATCGTCGCTAGTGTAGGGCAGCACGACAAAGCCTTCCTTGACCAGCACGCGCGTGGCCTCGAGCAGGCCTTCGTTGTCGGGGAACAGCGTCTGCTCGTCGCCGATTACTTCGAGTTTCACCCAGTTCGACATGCCGGCGTCGCGCCCGAGCCGCGCCGTGCGAATGGCGTCCTCGGCCGTGTAGCACGCCGCCGTGTTCGGCAGCAGGAAGATCTTCGCCGTGTCGATGTAGTCGAGCAGCGACTCCGTCTTGCGCGAGATGTCGACCCGCCGCACGGCCACGGTCACCATCTCGGCGCCCGACGCTTCGTGCGCGGCCCTCATGATCGCGTGCGACGGGTACTTGCCCGTGCCGACGATCAGGCGCGAGGCAAACGTGCGGCCCGCGATGACGAGCGAATCAGCCATTAGCCTCCACCCACGAAATTCACAATCTCGACCTCGTCGCCATCCGTGATGACCGAGGTGTCGTACGCGGCCTTCTTGACCACGGCGAGATTGAGTTCGACGGCGACGCGTCTCGCGTCGATCGCCAGCGTGTCGAGCAGGGCCGACACGCTCAGGGGCTGCGGAATCTCGTGGGGATCGCCGTTCAGCTTGATGGTCATGGCAGGTCCAGTCACGATCGTACCATAGCCGATCGCATATAATTGAGAGTAGGAAATGTCATCCAGCACGTCACCGAATACCGCCCTCGGGATTCCGGGATTTTCATTCGCCGACCTCCACCAGCCGGCCCGCCTGCGCGACCTGTACGGCCACTTCGTCGGCGAGGTGAAGGCGTCGGAACCCGGCCTGTGGGCGCAGTGGGAGCAGTACCGTTCGGTGCCAGAGTCGCTCGGCGCGGTTACGCGCGGCAACCTGGTGGTGGCCATGGCCCCGCACCTCAGCCGCTTTATCAGCCGCTTGTTCGGCGTCGGCGCGGATGCCGAAACCCTGGTCGCGGCTACGCGCGCCTACGACGTCCTGTTCCGCTTCAAGATCGACTTCGTCCGCCGCCGCGCTCTGCCCTTACTCAAGGGCGGCGCGCACGTGCACGCGACAGCCGAGGACCACGCCTTTGTCGATGCCGCGCACGGCGCCGATGGCGAGATGGCGCTGGCGCACCTCGGGTGCTCGTTGCTCGACCGCGAGGAGGCGCTCCGCGCTGAGGGCTCGGAGGCCGGCAAGGCCGCCGTCGCCGCCGAGATTGAATCCCTCAAGCGCTGGTGCGCCGCCCACGTCCACTCGCCGAGCTATCGCGGCTGGGTGGTGTTCCGCTTCCCAGAGAACCTCGACTACGACCACCTCGTCCAGATTCAGCGGCCCGATGCCAAGCTGCCCGAGCAGATTCTCGGACCCGACGAGAAGCTGCGCCGCCGCCAGGGCTTCGAGCTGACCGACTCGCGCTACACCCCGCGCGAAGTGCTGAGCGAGATTCATTACTGCGTGCTGTGCCACGAGCGCGACAAGGACACGTGCTCCAAGGGCATTCGCGACAAGGAAGGCAAGGTTGCGACGAACCCGTTGGGGATTGCGATGCCGGGCTGCCCGCTCGACGAGAAGATCTCCGAGATGCATACCGTGCACAAGCGCGGGGACGCGATTGGCGCCCTCGCCATCGTGGTCATCGATAACCCGATGTGCCCCGGCACCGGCCATCGCATCTGCAACGACTGCATGAAGGCCTGCATCTACCAGAAGCAGGAGCCGGTCAACATTCCACAGATCGAAACCGGCGTGCTGACCGACGTGCTCAACCTGCCGTGGGGCGTCGAGATCTATGGCTTGTTGACGCGCTGGAACCCGCTCAATGCGCAGCGGCCCCACGCGCTCGAGTACAACGGCAAGAACGTGCTGGTGGTCGGCCTTGGCCCCGCCGGCTACACGCTGTCTCACTACCTGTTGAACGAGGGCTTTGGCGTCGTCGCCATCGACGGCCTCAAGATCGAGCCGCTGCCAGACGATATTTCCGGAGCTGACGGGTGCCCGCCACGGCCGATCCAGCGCTGGAGCGAAATCTACCGCCCCCTCGACGAGCGTGTGCTCGAAGGCTTTGGCGGCGTCTCCGAGTACGGCATCACCGTGCGCTGGGACAAGAACTTCCTCACGCTGATCCACCTCACGCTGGCGCGGCGAGACAAGCTGAAGATCTATGGTGGTGTGCGCTTTGGCGGAGCGTTGCCGATCGAAGAAGCATGGGCGACGGGCATCGACCATGTCGCGATTGCCGCCGGCGCCGGCCGCCCGACGATCATCGACATCAAGAACAACCTGATCCGCGGCATCCGCATGGCCAGTGACTTCCTGATGGCGCTGCAGCTCACCGGCGCCTTCAAGAAGGCCGCGCTCTCGAACCTGCAGGCCCGGCTGCCCGCGGTGATCATCGGCGGCGGCCTCACCGGCGTCGATACCGCGACCGAGCTGATGGCGTACTACCCGATCCAGGTCGAGAAGACGCTGGATCGCTACGACGCGCTTGTCCGCGATCTCGGCGAGGCGCGCGTGCGCGGCATGATGGATCCCGAAGAGGAGGGCATCCTCGACGAGTTCCTGTCGCACGGCCGCGCCGTTCGCGCGGAACGGCGGCGCGCGGCCTCGGCGGACGAGGCCCCCAACTTCATCGACATGATTCGCGAGTGGGGCGGCGTCACCTTGGCCTACCGCAAGCGCCTGCAGGACGCGCCCGCCTACCGCCTGAGTCACGAAGAAGTGGCCAAGGCCCTCGAGGAAGGCATCTCGGTCACCGAGAACGTGAACCCGGTCGAGGCCGTTCCCGACGAGTTTGGTGCGGTGAAGGCCATGGTGTTCACGCGCGCCGACGGTTCGACGCTGGAACTGCCCGCGCGCACGGTGCTGGTGGCGGCCGGCACGGTCCCGAACATCACCTACGAGAAGGAACACCCGGGGTCGTTCAGCCTCGACGGCAAGCAGAAATTCTTCCAGGGTTTCAAGGTCGTCAACGGACGCCTCGAACCCGATGTCAACGGCTTCTTCACCTCGCACGACACCAACGGCAAGTTCGTCACCTACTACGGCGACAACCACCCCCGCTACAACGGCAACGTCGTCAAGGCCATGGCGTCAGCGAAGCACGGCTACCCGCATGTCGTGGCGCTGTTTGCCGGCCAGATCGCGTCGCTTAGTCCGGCCGGCCAGCCGGCGCGCGAAGCCGCCTGGCACGCGATGGTGGGCCGGCTCGACGATCAGTTGCTCGCCCGGGTCGAGCGGGTCGTCCGCCTGACGCCGACCATCATCGAAGTGATCGTCCGCGCGCCCGCGGCGGCCCGGCATTTCCACCCGGGCCAGTTCTATCGACTGCAGAACTTCGAGCGCTTGAGCCCGCGGGTTCGCCTCGACGATCACGTCGCCTCGATGCTGATGGAGGGCATTGCCCTCACCGGCGCGTGGGTCGATCGCGAGCAGGGCCTGTTGTCGCTGATCGCGCTCGAGATGGGCGTATCCAGCCGGCTGTGCGCCTATCTCAAGCCGGGCGAACCGGTCGTCGTGATGGGCCCGACCGGAACGCCCACGGAAATTCCCGTCGGGTCGGCCGTGCTGCTCGCCGGCGGCGGTCTTGGTAACGCCGTGCTGTTCACGATTGCCAAGGCACTCAAGGCGCAGGGCAATCGCGTCATCTACTTCGCCGGCTACAAGAACGGCGCCGACCTGTTCAAGCGCCAGGACATCGAGGTGGCCACCGACCAGGTCATTTGGGCGACCGACACGGGCGAAGAGATCATGCCGCACCGCCAGCAGGACGCGCACTTCCGCGGCAACATCGTG
>JBCKZH010000150.1:0-7598 GCA_038919385.1 Vicinamibacterales bacterium
TTCCAGGCCCTCAAGTCCTCAAGCGCCCAGGCCCTCGAGCCCATTCGTTACACACTGCGCTTCCCCGCGCCGCACACGCACTACGTCGAGGTGGAAGCCAGCATTCCCACCGCGGGCCGGCCCGATGTTGAGGTCTCCATGGCGACGTGGACGATGAGATCCTGGCGATTGATGATGTGCGCGTACGGGCGGATGGCCTGGTGGCGCGGCTCGATCAGTACAAGCCGGGCGACAAGGTGTCGGTGCTGGTCGCGCGCCGCGACAAACTCACCCGGATCGATGTGACCCTGGGCGCCGAGCCAGGCCGCACGTGGCGCCTCGAAGTGGCGCCCACGGCCACCGCCGAGCAGAAGGCCCGGCTCACCGCGTGGATGGGTCAATAGGAAGTCAGAAGTCCGTGGTCTTCCATCGTCGGCCTGCGCAACAGGCTCATCCACGGCTACGACGACGTGGACCATGACATCGTCTGGGCGATCGTGACGACCGACATTCCCGCGCTGGTGTCGCAGCTTCCCAGTTGGGCGTTACCGCGGCGCGCGAGCGGCCGGGCGCGCCGGCCGGTCGCCACGTAGAACGCGGCGATGGCGATCGCGGCGGTCACGGCCACACCCACGAATCCCACACCGGAGTACCAGGCCGTCGGCGGCCACGTGAAGGGAAACGTCTGCAACACGGAGCCGACGAAAAAGGCCGTGATGCTGGCGACGAGCCCGATCCGCGCGAGCACGACGAACGTCAGGAAATTCATGGCGAACACGAACGGCACGGTCGCGAGCGACTCGCCGCCGAAGCCGATCGCGATCGGCACGCTCACAAGGAGCGCGCCGGCAACGATGGCGGCCCACTCGCGGCGCAGGAGCAGGCGCAGCACGAACAGGATGAACAGGTAAGACAACATTAGGAAGATCGACACGACCAGCGCCATCGCCATTGCGGAGAGGACGTGCGGCGCGCCCAGGAAGGGCCGCTGGTCGGTCAGGACACGGGGCAACAGGCCCGTGACCGTGCGCGTAACGAGAAAATTGGAGCCCGCCATCAGCGCCAAGACCGCGCCGGCCGCACAGCCGATCAGCACATCCCTGGCGACGAGCGAGTCGCGAATCGTGCCGGCCATGACCCGGCTCCAGGAGACGATTGTGGCCGGCCACGTGCGGCGGACGTACGGCTCCAGGGCCACGTAGAACGTCGCCAGGAGCCCCGCCACGAACAACGTCCACCCGGCCGCCATCAAGAAGAGGTAG
Source organism: Vicinamibacterales bacterium (assembly GCA_038919385.1). Classification (GTDB taxonomy): domain Bacteria; phylum Acidobacteriota; class Vicinamibacteria; order Vicinamibacterales; family UBA2999; genus 12-FULL-67-14b. The sequence continues at coordinate 1,242 of JBCKZH010000150.1, forward strand.
AGCTCCCAGATGGAGGGGATGTGGTGCTCGTCCACGAGCCAGACGACGAGCACCAGGGACGCTGTGAAGATCGCCAGCCGGATCGCGCCGCGCCGGTCGCCGCGGTCCAGACGCAGATTGCGCCGCGCCACCAGCGCGCTGGCGATCATGACGCCGGCCAAGATCAGCACCTGCGCCAGATTGGCGATCCGCGCCGCCGGTGTCCGCCGCTTCGCCGTGATCCGGTAGGGCGTCGTCCACGGGAAGATCAACTGAAAGCTCACCGGACGTCCCTCAAAACTTCCCCCCTCGACGCGCATCGGGCTCGGTGTTGATCCAGCGCGCGGCACCCAGGCGACCTGCCGGTCGGCGAAGAACTGTGGCGTCCACTGCGGCGCCGCTGGCGTCCAGCTCGCCGGGTCGAGCCCCGCGGCGCGAAAGAGCGCCGGCCAGTCCGCGTCGGCCGCCGGCGCCGCGGCGCCATTCCGTTGTGACGGCACGGCTGTGAAGTCGACCAGGCGTCCCTCGCGATCGAGCCACACACGGGCCTCGCTGCTGTAGGACAACGGCGGATCGCTAGGCGACACACGCTGCCCGCTGTCTGGCGGGCTGCCGAATTGGAACCGTTCGAGCAGGACCGGGCTCTCGCGGTACCAGAAGCGCGCGCCGCGAGCGGCGAGATCGTCCTCGGGCGCGACTGGCCGCCGTGCATCCACGTGGTTCAGGTAATCGAGATCCGCTACCAGTCCCCAGGCATCATCCTGCACGTCGCCGCCCAGGCCGGCGCTCCGCACCATCTCACGCGCGCGTTCGATCAGCACGTCGGGCGGCTTGACGGGCGCCGCGACCCTGAGGACGGCCACGTGCTGGTTGAGCAGCGCTACGACGAGCGCGCCCGCGAGTGCGACACCGAGCAGCGGCCACGCCACGGCCGGTCGCAGGAGGGCGTCGGAGCCCGCGGCCGCGACCATTTCCGGTGACGGCGTGTCGCCGGCCGCGATGGCCATGGCGAGCGGATCGCCGCCGGGCAGCGCCGCCGCGAGGGCGGCTGCCGAGGACGGGCGCTTCGCGGGATCGGGCTCGAGGCACCGCAGAATCGCGCGTTCGACGATGGGGTTGAGGCCGCTCACGTACGAGGACGGACTCGTCGGCGTCGAGGTCGCGACTCGCTGCAGGTCCTCAAGACTCTTGATGTCGAAGGCGCGCTTGCCCGTGAAGAGTTCGTACAGCACAAGCCCGAGCGCGTAGAGGTCGGTGCGTTCGGAGAGAGCGCCGCCGGCGACTTGCTCCGGCGCCATGTACTGCGGCGTGCCGACGCGCGCTTCGTAGCCGGCGATCCCCTCGGTGGCGCCCGCGAGCCCGAAGTCCGCGATCTTGGCGCGGCCGCGGCCGTCGATCATGAGGTTGGCGGGTTTCAGGTCGCGGTGTAGCACGCCCACGTCGTGCGCCGCGGCAAGCCCGGCGCACAGCTGCCGCGCGATCTCAATGGCCTTGTCTTCCGGCAGCCGGCCGATGCGGCGCAGGAGCGAGGCCAGGTCCTCGCCGTCCACGTACTCCATCGACAGGAAGTTGCGCTCGCCGATTTGGCTGATGTCAAAGACCCGGCAGACGTTGGGGTGCGTCACGCGCAGCGACATCCGGACTTCGGTCAGGAAGCGCTCGAGCCGGTCCGGATCGCGCTCCACGTCGGCGGGCAGGAACTTCAGGGCCACCGGCTGGCCGATCTTGAGATCGTCGGCCCGGTACACTTCGCCCATGCCGCCTCGCCCAATGAGGCCGATCATCCGGTAGCGGCTGCCGATCATCGCGCCGGGTAGGAACCGGCCCGCGGGCGAGGAGGAAGGATGAGGCCGGGCAGGCGCCGACACCGTGACGCCGGCGCTGGTCGCCGTGTCAGGCGCTGCGGGCAACGGTGCGCCACAGTCGCCGCAGAAGCACTTGGTCGCGCCCGGCGGCACGGCGCACCCGCAGGAAGGACAGCATAAAGGTAAGGTGGTTGATTCTACTTCCAAGAGACGATGGTCAGCTCCATCGGGTCTCCGGATCGTACTCATCAGGTCGGGTCGGCGCTGCGCGAGGACTTTGGCCCAGACAGCGACGTCGACGTGCTCGTGGAGTTCGAGCTCGGGCGAACACCAGGCTTGGCGTTCTTCTCGATGCAGGACGAACTGGGCGAGCTGTTCAATCGAGTCGTGGATCTACACACACCGGCTTCGCTGAGCCGCTACTTCCGTGAGCCTTCGCCAGATGCGCGACCATGACATCGTCTGGGCGATCGTGACGACCGACATTCCCGCGCTGGTGTCGCAGCTTTCCGGTGTCGTTCAACGCGCGGTTCAACTACACGATGACGCCCAACCTGTCGCTGCAGGTCTACGCCGAGCCGTTCGTGTCGGCGGGTAAGTACACGAACTTCAAGGAACTGGTCGACGGCCGCGCGGCGAACTACGCCGACCGTTACCGTCCGCTCTCGTACGCCGGCAACCCGGACTTCAACATCCGCTCGTTCCGCACCACGAACGTGTTGCGATGGGAATACCAGCCGGGCTCGGCGCTGTTCGTGGTGTGGCAGCAGGGTAAGTCGGGCTACGAGAATGTCGGCGACTTCCGCTTCGGCCGCGACTTCAGCGGCGTGTTCGCTGCGCCGTCGCACAACGTGTTTCTCGTGAAGTTCTCCTATTGGTTGAACATGTAGGAGAACTGCTGCCGGGGCGGCACTGCTTGTCGGGGCGGCACCTCTTGTCGGGAGGGGACTTCCCGTCGGGGAGTGCTTCGAGTCGAGAGTGGCCGTCTGGCCCATGATCGCGCCGATTGATCCGAATGGCGCTCCCCCAACGTCCGTCAACACTACGAACCGCCCCTGGCGCGCTTGAGGTACGCAGATACTTCCACATCGAACTGCCGGTCAGATCGGAACTTCTGCCACCGTGAATCTCACCACCTGAAGAGTCAGGCCGATAACCGTGCCGCGGTCGCTGGCACTCAGTTCGCTCTCCATCGTCCGTCTGGAGGAGCGAATGGCGTTAACAATCGCGCGGGTGCAGGCGACGCTGGAATCGCAGGTGCAGGTGATTCGGGGGCGGAGGGTCGTACTCGACATCGCGTTGGCCAACCTGTATGGCGTGACGACGCGGTCGCTGAATCAGGCGGTCAAACGCAATCGCTCTCGCTTCCCGTTCGAGTTCGCGTTTCAGCTATCACCCGAGGAGTTCGAGTCTTTGAGATCACAAACTGTGACCTCAAACGTTGGTCGCGGCGGCCGCCGGTGGCGGCCGTGGGTGTTCACCGAGCACGGCGCGATCATGGCGGCCTCCGTTCTGAATAGCCGTCGTGCTGTTGACATGAGCATCTACCTGGTCCGCGCCTTCATCAGGTTGCGAGAAGCCGCTACGGGTCACGCCGAGTTACTGGCGAAGCTCCAGGTGATTGAGCGGACGGTTGGGCGCCACGACACGGAACTCAAGGAGGTGTTCGAGGTGCTCCGCCGCACGCTCGCGCCGCCCCGTGCGCCCAGTCGACGCATCGGTTTCCGCCTGCCCTCGAAGGCGTGAGTTGAAGAATGAACCTATGACCAGACAGGAATTTCCCTCCCGACAAAGAGGAGCCGTTCCGGCTATGATCGAGGCATGTCGGTTCGCCAGAACCTCCGCGACTTCTTCCACGGCGCCGCCTATAGCACCTACGAGCGGGAGCTGCGGATGCAGGCGGCGGAACTAAACGACATGTTCCTCCTGCTCTGCTACATGGAGGTTGTCGGCCTGCCGAATCCGGCGACGCTCTATCTGCTGGACGTCTATCCCTATCTGCTCGACCAGTTTCACATGTGGCACAAGCGGATGGGGATGGAGCGCTCTCCCCTCGGCACGTTGCCGTGCTGTTGACCATGCGCGGCCTGCTCGAGAAGAAGGTCCTCTTCTTCGGCGGCAAGGGCGGCGTCGGCAAGACGACGTGTGCGTCGGCGACGGCGCTGGCGGCGAGCCATGCCGGCAAGCGCGTGCTGCTGGTATCCACCGATCCGGCGCACTCCACGTCCGACATCTTCGACCGCGAGATTGGCCCTGAGCCCGTGGAACTGCTGCCGAACCTTTGGGGCCTGGAGATCGACGGCGCGCTCGAGTCGCGGCGCTACGTCGCCAACGTCAAGCAACAGATCAAGGGCTTGTTCGGCGACCACATCCTGAAAGAGGCGAACAAGCAGATCGATCTGGCCGCCAGCATGCCCGGCGCCGAGGAGATGGCGCTGTTCGACCGCATCGGCGGGCTGATTCGAGGCGAGGACACGCGCTTCGACCTGATCGTCTTCGACACGGCGCCGACCGGGCACACGTTGCGGCTGATCCGCATGCCCGAGTTGATGGAGGCCTGGATCCGCGCGCTGTCGCGCTCGCGGCAGGCGATGCTGGGCATCGAGCAGGACGACAAGACCGACCCGGTACTGATGTCGCTGACCGGGCGCCTCGAGGGGCTGCGCGAGTTCCGGGCGCGGCTGCTCAGCCCGCGCGTGAGCGCCTTCATGCTGGTCCTGGTAGCCGAGCGCCTGCCCATTGAGGAGACCGCGCGTGCGCTCGAGCAGTTGAACGAGGCCGGCGTCAACGTCGGCGGCCTGATCGTCAACCGCATCTTGCCAGAGACGAGCCCCGACCCGTTCCTGCAATCGCGTCACGCACAGGAAGTGATCTACCTCGACGAGATCGATCGACGGTTCGCGAAGCTATCGCGGGTTCGGGTACCGCAGTTACCGTCAGACGTTCACGGCGTCACCACCCTTGACGCCTTGTCCGAGATCCTGGTTCCGCAGGCCCAACCGTCAAGCCCGTAAGCCCCCAAGCCCCTAAGCCCCCAAGCCCTCCGGAGCCGCCAATGACCATCGCCCGACCCGCCGAAACCGAGTGTGCCCCGTTCTATGCCGGCTATATCGCCAAGGTCGCCGCCAGCGGCCCAGTGGCGATGCTCAAGGACCAGATCGCCTCATTCGAGAAGCTGCGCGGCCTCGCCGACACCACCGGCGACCATCGCTATGCAGAGGGCAAGTGGAGCGTAAAGGAAGTACTGGGCCACATGGCCGACACCGAGCGTGTGTTCACCTACCGGCTGCTCCGCATCGCCCGCGCCGACCAGACGCCGCTCGCCGGGTTCGACGAGAACGCCTGGGCCGCGATCGCGCCCCACGGCAAGCGCCGCCTGGCTGATGTGGTGGACGAACTGATCGCCGTTCGCCAGGCGACCATCACGCTGGTGGAGTCATTGGACGAGACGGCCGTCGCCAACACCGGCCTGGCCAACAACAACCCCGTCACCGGCCGCGCCATCTGCTGGATCATCCCCGGCCACGCGCAGCACCATCTCGATGTGCTGCACGAACGTTACGGAATCCAGGCCTACTGCTGAGTCGCGGCGGCGTGGGTTATCCCGCTTCTGAACTTCCTCGAAGTCGAGGACCGAGGTTGAGACTTGCGTTCCCCCTCGCGAGGGTTCGGCGGTCTTAACGCCTGGTTCAACCTGGGGCTTCACAAAGCCGAAATAGAGTTCGGTGAACGTTAAGGTCATCGCCAAGTTCGTGTTATTTCGAGGTCATCAGACAATCGGTTTCAGGCGCTTTGCCAAGCACATCGAGATACCACAGGTACCGGCATTGCCGTTTCATATGGAACTGAAGGCGGGAGAGGGCGTTACCGCGTATCAAGTCACCATTGTTGTTGAGTCCGACCCGGAAGAGTATTGGCACCTGTATTGTGATAGTGAGCCTGATCCGATTCGTTGTCCGGCTAACGCACCAAATGAGCCGCGCTCGCCGGCACGCGTGAGCGGGCCAAGAGCGTCGGCTCCATTTGGTGTTGGACCGCATGTCAACCCGTCTTACGAAGTTCTTCCCGGACGATGCGCCGGATCGTGTCTGCGCTGACTGTCGCGCCAGACCGACCAAGGTGTTCCCGTAGCGCCTCATTGATCATCGTCTGGTAGCCCAGGCCCTCGGCGTCGGCGCGTTCGCGAAAGGCCTCGAGCACGACGTCGTCGATGTGAATCGTGATCCGCGTCTTTCCGCGCTGGCGAATCACCGGACCGCGCTTGCCCTTGGTGAAGTCGTATTCCTTTTTCATATTGCTGTCTTTCGTTCGGCGCCGCGAGTCGCGCTGAAATGAGACGTACGTCCTCGCCTCGGTAGGTGTACACCACGACTACGATTCTGCCGACGACATCCAGGCCGATCGAAACGAACCGCCGCTCGTCCCCGGCTTGGTCGTCCACGGTGATGGCATTGGGGTCGAGGAGCACGCCTTCCGCGTCCGAGAAGCGCACGCCATGCTTGCGGAGGTTTGCCTGAGCTTTGATCGGATCCCAGACGGTCACCACGTATGCATTATATGCATACAGTCAACG
>JBCKZH010000151.1:0-7504 GCA_038919385.1 Vicinamibacterales bacterium
GATGCTTGGCGTGGTACGACTTCTCGCGGTCTTCGAGCAGGATCCGTGGCTCCAGCTGCGGCCGGTCGTCTTTGCCAATTCAGGTGAGTTCGAGTTTCTGCTTGCGCGTCATGGTCTGTGTTAATCGGTGCAATCTGTGGCCTACACCACCGTCCAGCAGATCGTGAACAGGCACTCGGCCTTTACCTTCTGCGTCAACTTGCTTTCGATCTGAGCAATCAGCTCGCCCCGCTTGTGGTCGATCTCGTCTTGCGCCTCGAACAGGGTGCGACGCCTGCTGTTGCGCTCGGACTCCAGGGCCTTCATCCGCTTCTGAGCAGCGAGCTTCGCTTCCAGCGACACGGCGGCGACGGCGCCCTTGCGCGCTTCCTTGATCTGCTTGTCCAATTCCTTGATCTCGCGTTCCAGCCCCAGCTTGAGGTCGTCGGCCCACCCGTCCAGCTTGTCGGCCTCGGCCTCGAAGAACTCGGCGTTCTTCCCGGCGATCCGGCTCTGAATCCGTTCCTGGCACCCGGCCGTCAAGCGCGTCAGCTCATTGGTCAGTCGATCGCTGTCGGGTGATCCAAATGATAACCGTTGGCTGCCGACCGTGCCCGGCAACGAGAACAGCCGCCGCGCCGCCTCCTCGTCCACCGGGCCCTTGCCGGTCGTCGCCACCAGGACGATGTGGTCTTCGGTCTGGTCGAGCGACTCAATAGCGCCAAGCACATCGTCACTGGCGCCAAACACGCCTTCGAACAGCCGGAACTTCTCCGACAACAGCTGAAACACGCGCTGGTCGGCGGCGTTCTTGCTGTTCAGGAAGTTCAGCACGACGACGTCGTGCTTCTGGCCGTAGCGGTGGCAGCGGCCAATGCGCTGTTCGATGCGCTGAGGGTTCCAGGGGAGGTCGTAGTTCACCACAAGGGAACAGAACTGGAGGTTGATGCCCTCGGCGCCGGCTTCGGTGGCGATCATGATGTGGCCCTGCTCGCGGAAGTAGTCCACCAGGGCCGAGCGCATGTCGGCGGTCCGCGAGCCCGTCACCCGGTCGGTGCCCTCGTGCTTCGCCTTCCAGTCAGCGTAGATGGCCTTCGAGCGCTCGTCAGTATTCGAGCCGTTGAACAGGACGGTCCGGTCTTTCCACGGGCTGTCGGCCAGCACCCGGACGAGGTAGTCCTGCGTCTTTCGCGACTCGGTGAAGATGATGGCCTTCTCGGGTGCGCCGAGCTCCGTGGCCTTGGCCATGGCCACTCGCAACACTTCAGCAGGGCCATGCCCTTGGCGTTGTGGGTGATTGACACTGCCAGCTCTCGAAATTGCTCCAGATCGGCGATCTCACGTTCGAGAGCCGCCTTGTCGGCGTCGCTCAGTGGCGGGTCCACATCCTCTTCGGGCCATTCGTCGCGCGTTTCGTCGAGGGCTTCGTAGTCTTGTTCGAGTGACTCTTCGAGCGCGACGGGCTCCTGCCGTTTGATCTTGGCTCGCAGCCGCGTCACCAGCGTGTTGAGTGCGCCGGCGATCGCGAACGTGGACGAGGCAAGCAGCTTGCGCAACACCAGCGTCATCAGCGACCGCTGGCTAGATGGCAACGCCAGCAGGTTGTCGCGTCGCAGGTAATCTGACACTGCGGCGTAGAGCCGGTCTTCAGATTCGTCTGGCGAGAAGTGCTCGACCATCGGCATTCGCCGTGTGTACGACACGTAAGCCGTGACCTGACGTCGCAGCGTTCGCTGGCACACCGGCTTCAAGCGCGCCTTCAGGGTGTTGAACACCTCCTGTTCGTTCAGATGCAGGAACTGCTCGCGAAAGCTCTTCAGGTCGCCGAAGATCTGTTCGTCGAGAAACGTGACGAGGCCGAACAGCTCCAGCAGCGAATTCTGCAAGGGCGTGGCGGTGAGCAACAGCTTCGGTGCGTGCGCGAGCGCCTGCTTCAGGGTGTTGGCGATGATGTTGCCTGGCTTGTAGACATTGCGCAGACGGTGCGCTTCATCCACCACGACGAGATCCCACGGCACGGAGTGGACGTCTGCCGCCTTATTCCGCGCGAACTGGTAGGAGTAAATGACGATGGCGTCGCGCTCGAAGGGTCGGAACTGCCCGCGCTTGATGTCGTCGTTGTAGGGCTTCGACTCGAGGATCGTGCAGGGCAGAAAGAACTTCTCGCTCAGCTCCTGATGCCACTGCTTCCGCAGATGTGATGGCACAATCACGAGCACGCGACGCTTCCGCTCGGCCCATTTCTGCGAGCCCTCACCCGTGCTCACCACCCGCGACGACAACACGTCCTCTTGCATGTGCTGGTCCGACTGCGGTTCCTGCAGGGTCTTCAGGAGCACGTCCATCGACACCCTGGGGACGAAGGCGGTTCCACGCCAGTGGTTGATCATCCCACCGTCGATCTCGATCTCACTGGAGGAGCCGTCACGGGCAATGGCGCGCGAAATGACCACCTCGCCCCGGTGGAGCGCGGCCATGCTCCGGGTCCGCTGCGCCGCCGCATCCAGCAGTGCCTCCCCCGCAAGCAGTGCCTCCCTTACTGCCACGATAGCCCGGCGACGGCGCCCCGTCGTGCGAATAGTGATATGATCGGCGCGTAACTCTTTCTGCCGTAACTACTTGATCTGCGGCAGGTTCCCACGTGTCCGAGCCCAATATCCGTCGCGCCGTGCTTGCCAACGGTGTCCGTCTAGCCACCGAGCGGATGACCCATGTGCGGTCCGTGGCCGTCGGCATTTGGCTCACGCGCGGGTCGCGGCACGAGCCGTCAGAGAGCATGGGCATCGCCCACTTCGTCGAGCACATGCTCTTCAAGGGCACGCCCACCAGGTCGGCTGAAGAAATCGCGCAACAGGTGGATTCGATCGGCGGCCAGATCGATGCCTTCACCTCCAAGGAATATGCCGGCTACTACCTCAAAGTGCTCGACGAGCACTTGCCGCTCGCCGTCGAGATTCTCGCCGACCTGATCAGCAACCCGCTGATGGCCGAGGACGACATCGAGAAAGAGAAGAAGGTCATTCTCGAAGAGATCAAGATGGTCGAGGACACCCCCGACGATCTGGTCCACGAGATCTTCGCCGAAGGTTTCTGGAGCGGGCACCCGCTCGGCCGGCCAATTCTTGGCACCCCCGCGAGCGTCAACGCGCTCGATCGCGAGACACTGAAGAAGTATTTCGCGAACACCTACGTTGCCGCGAACTTCGTCGTGGTCGCGGTCGGTAACCTCGAACACGACAACGTCCAGCGGTTGCTCGAACGCGCGCTCGCGCACATCCCTCATAGCGGCCCCGAGGCCGAGCACACGCCGCCGGTCATCGTGTCGACCATCCAGATTCGCAAGAAGGAGCTGGAACAGAGCCACGTGGTGTTCGGCATGCCGGCGCTTCCACAGCACCATCCGGATCGCTACGCGGGCTACGCGCTCAACACCACGCTGGGCGGCTCGATGAGTTCGCGGCTGTTCCAGAATGTCCGCGAGAAACGCGGCCTGGCCTACGCGGTGTTCTCGGGGCTGTCGGCCTACCAGGATGCCGGCGCGCTCAGCATTTATGCCGGATGTGGCAACCAGGTCGTGGCCGAACTGATCGATGTTGTCGTGGCCGAGATTCGCCAGATGAAGGCGGGCGGCCTCGACCCCATCGAGCTGCGGCGCGCGAAGGATCACCTCAAGGGGTCGCTGATGCTCGGCCTCGAAAGCACGTCGAGCCGCATGTCGCACCTGGCCCGCCAGGAGATGTACCGCGATCGCACCGACGGCCTGGACGAGATGCTGGCGGCGATCGAACGCGTGACGGCGGAAGACGTGCTGAAGCTTGCGGATCAATTTTTTGCGAACGGATCGCTGGCAGTCACCGTGCTGGGGAACGTGAATGGATTGCAACTCAACCAGGAGCAACTTGCGCTCTAGGTACACCGCCGATCCCGGATCCCGGATCCCGGATCCCGGATCCCGATCATGATCAGTCGTTACACCAACCCCGAAATGGGTCGCATCTGGAGTGAGCAGCGGCGTTACGAAACCTGGCTCCAGGTCGAGATTGCCGCCGCCGAAGCCATGGCCGCCGCCGGCATCGTCCCCGAAGAAGCGGCGCGGGACCTGCGGGCCAAGGGCGCCTTCGACATCGCGCGCATCGACGAGATTGAGAAAGTCACCCAGCACGACGTTATCGCCTTCACCACGTCGGTGGCCGAGAAGGTTGGGCCGTCAGCCCGCTGGCTCCACTTCGGCCTGACCTCGTCCGACGTGATCGACACCGCGCAGGCGGTGCAGATGGTCGAGGCCTGCGATGTCATCCTCAAGCTGCTGGCCTCACTGGCCGACGCCGTCAAGGCCCGCGCCGTCGAGCACAAGCACACGCCGATGATCGGGCGCACGCACGGCGTGCACGCCGAGGTCATGACGTTCGGACTGAAGCTGGCGCTGTGGTACGCCGACCTCGGGCGCTGCATCGGGCGGGTGCGGCACGCTCGCGAGGGTGTGCGCGTCGGCATGATCTCTGGTGCCGTCGGCACGTTCGCGCACCTGGATCCCACCATTGAAGAAGACGTCTGTCGCCGGCTCGGCCTCGAGCCTGATGCGGTGTCGTCGCAGGTGATTCAACGCGATCGCCACGCCGAATTGATGAGCGCCCTGGCGATCACCGCAGCCTGTCTCGAGAAGTTCGCGCTCGAGATTCGCGGACTGCAGAAGACCGAGATCGGCGAGGTTGAAGAGCCGTTCGCCAAGGGGCAGAAGGGCTCGTCGGCGATGCCGCACAAGCGCAACCCGATTGGCTGCGAGCAGATTGTCGGCCTGGCCCGCTTGTTGCGCGGCAACGCCATGGCGGCGATGGAGAACGTCGCGCTGTGGCACGAGCGCGACATCTCGCACTCGTCGGTCGAGCGCGTGATCCTGCCCGACAGCTTCATTGCCCTCGATCACATGCTGCGGCGCTTCACGCGCATTGTCAGCGGCATGGTGGTCTATCCCGATCGCATGATGGAGAACCTCAACCGCTCGCGCGGCGTGGTGTTCTCGGGACAGGTCCTGCTCGAACTGGCGCGCCACGGCGTGTCGCGCGAGCAGGCCTACGAGTGGGTGCAGCGCAACGCCATGCGCTCGTTCCACGAGAAGACGGACTTCAAGCCGTTGCTGCTCGCCGATGCCGACATCGCCAAGGTGCTGCCGCCGGCCGAGATCGAAAAGGCGTTCGACCTGAAGAAACAGCTCCGCAACGTCGACGCCGTGTTTGCCCGCGTTTTTGATGCCAGGAGGGCGGAACTTTAGTTCCGCCGGGAGAGATCGCAATGCGTGCCCGCGTCTATGTGACCTTGAAACCATCCGTGTTCGATCCGCAGGGCCGCGTCGTCGCCGATGCGCTCGTCACCCTCGGCTACGACGATGTGAAGGATGTCCGGCAAGGCAAGTTCTTCGAGGTCGAGATTGCTGCCACCGACGCGGCAATCGGCGACTTGTCCGCCGAAGCGCACCGCGCGAAGGTGGAAGCGCGGGTGACCGAGATGGCCGACAAGCTGCTCGCCAACCCGGTGATCGAGAGCTACCGCGTCGAGATTCTGCCATGAAGTTCTCGGTCGTCGTGTTTCCCGGGTCGAACTCCGACTACGACGCGTTCTATGCCGCCTCGGCCGTGATCGGGGAAGACGCGGCGCTGGTGTGGCACAAGGACACCGACCTGCAGGGCGCCGATGTGGTGATCCTGCCCGGCGGCTTTGCCCATGGCGACTACCTGCGCACGGGCGCGATCGCGCGCTTCTCGCCGATCATGGCCTCGGTGAAGGCGTTCGCGGATCGCGGTGGACCCGTGCTCGGTATCTGTAACGGCTTCCAGGTGTTGCTCGAGGCCGGGATGCTGCCCGGCGCCATGGTGCGCAACGATCGCATCAAGTTCGTGTCGAGGCTCGTGCCGGTTCGCGTCGAGCAGACCGACACACCGTTCACCGCCGCGTGCGCCTCGAAGCAGGTGCTGCACATGCCGGTGGCGCACGGCGAAGGCAATTACTACGCCGATCCCGAGACGCTTGCCGCGCTCGAGACCCACCGCCAGGTCGTGTTCAGGTATGCCGACGCTTCTGGCGAAGTGACTCCGGCCAGCAACATCAACGGTTCGCTCAACAACATTGCCGGGATCTGCAACCGGCAGCGCAACGTGGTGGGGCTGATGCCGCATCCCGAACGCGCGATGGAAGCACAGCTGGGGAGCGCGGACGGGCGCGTCATCCTCGCGTCGGCAGTCAAAGCGCTCGCATCCCTCTCAAGGTAACGTCACCGGTGGCAGTTATTGACGCGGCAGTATTGGAACGGCACGGCATCAAGCCGGACGAGTACGAACGCATTCTCGAGTTGATGGGCCGCGAGCCCAACCTGCTGGAGCTCGGCCTGTTCTCGGTGATGTGGTCGGAGCATTGCAGCTACAAGAGTTCGCGCGTGCACCTCAAGACGCTGCCGACCACGGGTCCGCGGGTGGTGCAGGGCCCCGGCGAGAACGCCGGCGCCGTCGACATCGGCGGCGGGCTGTGCGCCGTCTTCAAGATCGAATCCCACAACCATCCGTCGTTCATCGAGCCCTACCAGGGCGCGGCGACCGGCGTCGGCGGCATCATCCGCGACATCTTCACCATGGGCGCGCGGCCCATCGCGCTGCTCAACGCCTTGCGTTTCGGATCGCTCGAGACGCCGCTGGCGCGGCGCATTTTTGAAGGCGTGGTCGCCGGCGTGGGCGGTTACGGCAACAGCATCGGCATTCCCACCGTGGGTGGCGAGATCGTCTTCGACGAGGTGTACTCCGGCAACCCGCTCGTCAACGTGCTGTGCCTCGGCATCTCCCGCATCGACGGCATCGTCAAGGGCGCAGCGAAGGGCGCGGGCAACCCGGTGTTCTATGTGGGCGCCAAGACCGGCCGCGACGGCATTCACGGCGCGACCATGGCGTCGGCGGAGTTTGACGAGAAGTCGGCCGAGAAGCGACCGGCGGTGCAAGTGGGCGATCCCTTCATGGAAAAGCTCCTGATGGAAGCCTGCATCGAGGTGATGAAGACCGGCGCGGTGCTCGGCATCCAGGACATGGGGGCGGCCGGCCTGTCGTGCGCGACCTCGGAAATGGGATCCCGCGGCGGCGTCGGCATGACCATTGACGTGATGCACGTGCCGCAGCGCGAAACCGGCATGACGCCCTACGAGATCATGCTCTCCGAATCACAGGAGCGCATGCTGCTGGTGGTGGAGAAGGGCCGCGAACACGAAGTGACCGCGGTGTTCGAGAAGTGGGACCTCCACGCGGTGCAGGTCGGTGAGGTCGTCGAAGGCTCGCGCCTGAAGATCCACGAGCGTGGCGTGCTGGTGGCCGACATGCCGAACCGCGCGCTCACCGACGAGGCGCCGGTTTATCGGCGGCCGATGCAGGAACCGTCGTGGCAGCAGGACGTGCAGCGCTTGTCGCTCGACGCCCTGGGAGCGCCGCCCTCCGCGCAAGCCGCGTTCGACCGGCTGCTGACCGTGCCGACCATTGCCAGCAAGCGCTGGGCC
>JBCKZH010000152.1:0-7330 GCA_038919385.1 Vicinamibacterales bacterium
CGTCAGTGCCGTGGCGCGCGCGGTGGGCTTGTCGCGCACCACGATTCATGCGGGCCTGGCAGAACTCGGCGAGGCGGCGCCACGAAGGGGCAAGGCGGCGCCGCTCACACCGGGTCGAGTGCGTGTCGCCGGTGGCGGGCGCAAGAAGCTGGTGGTCAAGGATGCGACGCTGCTGAGCGACCTTGATGCGCTGGTCGAACCGACGACGCGAGGGGATCCGCAGTCGGCGCTGCGCTGGACCTGCAAGAGCACCACCCGATTGGCCCAGGAGCTCACTCGGCAGGGTCATCAAGTCAGCCAGCGCACCGTGTGCGATCTGCTGGCGCACCTGCACTACAGCCTGCAGTCCACGCGCAAGACCCGCGAAGGCGCGCAGCATCCCGACCGTGACGCACAGTTCAGGCACATCGCGGCGATGGTGGCGCAGTATCAGAGCGCCGGGCAGCCGGTGATCTCGGTGGACACCAAGAAAAAAGAGCAGATCGGTGATTTCAAGAATGGCGGACGCGAGTACCAGCCTCGGGGGAAGCCCGAAGCCGTGCGCACGCATGACTTCATTGATCCCGAGCTGGGCAAGGTGGCTCCCTATGGGGTGTACGACCTGACGGCCAACGTGGGCTGGGTCAGCGTGGGCATCAACCACGACACGGCCGAGTTCGCGGTGCAAAGCATTGGGCGCTGGTGGCTGGAGATGGGTCAGTTGCAGTACCGCCGAGCGCAGCGCTTGCTGATCACGGCAGACTGCGGCGGCAGCAACGGCTACCGGGTGCGCCTGTGGCGGCTGCAGCTACAAAAGCTTGCCGACGAGCTGCAGCTGGCCATCCAGGTCTGCCACTTCCCGCCCGGTACGAGCAAGTGGAACAAGATCGAGCACCGCATGTTCTGCCACATCACGAACAACTGGCGAGGCCGGCCGCTGCTGAGCCGCCAGGTGGTGGTCAATCTCATCGGCAGCACCACGAGCAAGACGGGCTTGCGCATTCGGGCGGCGCTCGATGAGCGCGCGTACGAAGTAGGGATCAAGGTGTCAGATGAAGCACTCGCCGGCCTGGCCATCGAGCGCGATGCATTCCACGGCGAGTGGAACTACCGACTCATGCCCAGGGCCCCACATCTCATTGGCTAAAGTGTTCAAGTTATTATTGCTAGGATCCTTGGTGTGGCTGAAGAGCCTCGTTTTTGGAGCACAGGGTGTCCATCACTCCTCCTCGTTCATATTACAGACGAGATCTACCCGAAGCCATTCGTCATGGTATAGTCCGCGAGACTCGAGGCCGCAAAGGTCAGCCAGCCGCTGCGGGAATGACGCGAAATCCATTATACTGACGCGTTTTCTGATACGCCCTCTGACGCAGGCCGTTGCACGTCGCGCATAAAAACAGTTGACACCAGCTGAGCCATGTTTAGACTCGTCACTCGCCCCTATATCCCTGGAGACGATGTGCCTGAGCGATCACCAGTAAACTGCGGTAGCACCGCGTACGGCCGGTTCGGTGCGGGCGCAGCGGCCGACGCGGTCCCCGCTGAAATCCTTCGCCAAGTGTTCGCGCGCCTCGAACCGATCGCGCTGGGCGGCTCGCTGGCGATCGTCGCCGGTATCCTTGTCTTTGCCGCCACCAATTTGTTGATTCTCAAGGGTGGAGACCGGGTCGGCACCCACCTCGCTCTCTTGGCCAACTACTGGCCGGGCTACCACGTCACCGTGATGGGCAGCATCGTCGGGGCGCTGTATGGATCGGTGTGTGGATTTCTGTTCGGCTGGCTGACCGCTCAGCTGCGCAATCTCTTCCTGCACGTCCGCCTGCGAACGGTCAGACTGTGGGCCAATCTCTCCCGCACCTACTTCCTCGATCGGTTCGATTAGGACACCGCCATGTCCCTACTGGAGAAGACACGAGTGGTGATCATCGGAGGCGGGCCGGCCGGGCTCACCGCCGCGTACCAATTGTGCAAGGCAGGAGTCGAATCAGTGGTCCTCGAAAAGGACCGCGTGGTAGGCGGCCTCGCGCGGACAGTCAACCACCGTGGGTATCACTTCGACATCGGGGGGCATCGGTTCTTCACGAAGGTCAAGGCCGTGGACGACATGTGGCGCGAGGTCCTCGGCGACGGGTTCCTCCGGCGTCAGCGTCTCTCCCGTATCTACTACCGCAAGAAGTTCTTCTATTATCCGCTGCGGCCTGCGAACGCCCTCATCAACCTCGGCGTGTTGAATGCCGTCTGGATTCTCCTCAGCTATCTCAAGGCGCAGGTCTTCCCCGCCAAGCGGGAAGACACGTTCGATCGCTGGGTGAGCAATCGGTTCGGCAGACGCCTGTACGAGATTTTTTTCAAGACCTACACAGAAAAAGTCTGGGGCATTCCGTGCCACGAGATCACGGCGGAATGGGCGGCGCAGCGCATCAAAGGTTTGTCGCTCCTCACCGTGTTGAAGGCGGCGTTCATGGGAGGGCAAGGCCAAGACAAGAATGCCACCATCAAGACGTTGATCGATGCCTTCGATTACCCTCGCCTGGGTCCGGGGCAGTTGTGGGAAACCGTGGCGGGCAAGGTAACCCAGCAAGGGACTGAGTTGGTTCTCGGCGCCGACGCCGCGGAAATCCACTGGAGGCCCAACCGGGTAACCGGGGTTGTGGTGGAGATAGACGGAAAACGCGAAACGTTCGAGGGCAGCCACTTCATCAGCAGTATGCCGATCCGGGATCTGGTTCAGCGGATGGTTCCGCGCCCGCCCGACCGGGTGGTGAAAGCGGCATCGAGTCTCAACTACAGGGATTTCCTCACCATCGCGCTCATCATCCGCCAGGCCGACCTGTTTCCCGACAACTGGATTTATATTCACGATCCGGATGTCAAGTTGGGACGGATCCAGAATTTCAAGAACTGGAGCCCGGACATGGTTCCGGACCCGAGCCGGACCTGTCTGGGTCTGGAGTATTTTTGTTTTGAAGGCGATGGTCTCTGGACGATGCCGGATTCAGCGCTGGTGGATCTCGCGACACGAGAGATCGAAATCCTCGGTCTCGCATCGGCCGCCGACGTTGAAGAGGGCGTTGTCGTGCGG
This sequence comes from Vicinamibacterales bacterium, assembly GCA_038919385.1. GTDB lineage: Bacteria > Acidobacteriota > Vicinamibacteria > Vicinamibacterales > UBA2999 > 12-FULL-67-14b. Next base: position 3,065 of record JBCKZH010000152.1, read on the forward strand.
ATGCCGAAGGCCTATCCCGTCTACGACGGGAGCTATGGCGAAGCCCTCGACGTCGTGCGCGAGTTCTTCGGCGGGATGGAGAACATCCAGCTGGTCGGTCGCAATGGGATGCATCGGTACAACAACCAGGATCACTCCATGCTCACCGCGATGCTCGCCGTGAAGAACATCCTGGGAGCGAAGTACGATTTGTGGGGCGTCAACGCCGATCAGGATTACCACGAAGAGGTCACCGGCAAAGAACGAACCGTCAGCGATCTGGAACTGGTCGCCTCCACCGAACCACGAGTCGCGCGCCGCGTGAAGGTGGGTTAGACGAACCGCTCGATGACCGTGAAGGCTGAGGAGGGTACGCTGCCGAAGACCGACTGGGACGAAGAGGAGTTCACCGGCGAAATCGTACGGCTGAACGGGGCGATCCTGGGACTGGTTCTGGGGTTGATGGCCGGTGTCATCGTGTTCCTCGCCACGAACCTTCTGGTCGTACAAGGGGGCGAACCCCTCGGTCCGCACCTCGCCTTGCTGGGAGAGTTCTTTTATGGCTACTCCGTCTCGTTCGTGGGCAGCCTGATCGGCTCAGCCTACGCGTTTGTCCTAGGCTATCTCGCCGGCTGGTCCACCGCCCGGACGTACAACTGGATTGTCGCATTCAGAAACCGATAAGCGTCTGATGTTGTTCTCCATTCTCATCCCGGTCCGAGACGATCTCGAGAACCTGCGGTGTTGTCTCAACAGTCTTGCGAGTCAGGATCTGAGTGACTGCGAGGTGTTGGTCGCCGACGACGGCAGTCAGCCGCCGGTGGACGTCCGCGATCTGCCGACATTGAGCGGGCCGATGCGGCTGCTTCGCCTCACAGGAGGCGGCCCGGCCAAAGCTCGAAACGCCATGGCCCAACAGGCTCGAGGCGACTACCTGTTTTTTCTCGATGCCGACACGCAGGCGACTCCACACCTGCTGGAATGCGCGCGCCAGGTGATTGCCGAGAACCCCGGTATTCCCTCCTTTTTTGGATCGTACGACGACGAGCCCGCATGGCCGTCGTTGATTTCCGTTTACCGGAATCTTCTGCACCACTATATGCATCAGCAGTCCGCGGGACGCGAGGTGTCGACCTTCTGGTGTGGATGTGGCGTGATACTGCGACGGCTGTATCTGCAATGCGGCGGCATTTCGGAAGTGTACCGAACGCCTTCGATCGAGGATCTCGCGTTCGGCATGCGACTGAGCGAGTATGGAACGCTGACCCGGATTGTCCCCACCCTCCAGGTCAAGCACCTGAAGGGGTGGACCCTCACAAGCTGGTTGTACACCGATCTGTTTCGGCGCGGGATTCCATGGGTACGGCTGATGCGCGCGCGCAAGGACTGGACGGGCCAACTGAATTTTTCCTGGTCTCAGCGCGTGGCGTCGCTCGCCGCCGCGTCTGTCGCTGCACTGTTGTTCCTCGCCATCTGGCGACCGGCACTTGCCCTGCTTGCGCTCGCGCCGCTCGCAGTTTTTGTCTACTTGAATGTCGGGTTTTTCCAGCTCGTCGGCAGAAAGCGCGGGATCCTTGCGGCGCTCGCGACCATTCCTCTTCATCTGCTCTATGCGTTGGTGTGCGTCGCCTCGGTGGTCATGGGATTTTGTTATCCCGCCGTCAAACTGGAATACGGCAAGCGGCAAGCGGCATCCTCGCCTGCCGAGTGAACCCGCACGACATGGCTCGACCCCGGGTGTCGGTGGTTATCGCCGCGCACAATGCCGGTCCTGCTCTTGAAGATTGCCTGCAGGCGCTCGAGCTTCACGCGAGACCTCCCGTCGCGGAGATCATCGTCGCCGACAGTTCGAGCGAGGGCGACGCGGACGCGCTGCGGCGCCGGTTCTCCACCGTGCAGTTTTTGACGTTCCCGAGCACCTGGACGATTCCGCGCTTGCGCGGACGCGGCATTGCCGCGGCGTCCGGGGAGATCATCGCCATCCTCGATCCCTTTTCCATCGTCGATCGGCACTGGCTGAGTGAGGTGGTGAAGGCACACGAAGAACGCCCGAATCTGGCGATCGGCGGCGCGGTCGAACTACACGACGCGGACCAACAGAATTTCTGGACATGGACCACCTACATCAATGAGTACGGCATATTCATGCTGCCCGCGCGGGCTGGAGAGACGGAGATCCTGCCGGGCAGCAATGTCTCGTACAAGCGCGTCGCGCTGTTTGACGAGCATCAACGTCCCAGGTACGAGGTGTTCTGGAAGACGTTCGGCAACTGGGAGCTTCAGGCCGGCGGGTCCCCGTTGTGGCTGGCGCCGTCCATCGTGGTCAGCCTGAACAAACCGATCCCGTTTTGGGACTTCTTTCGCACACGCTACTATCACGGGCGCTGCTTTGCGGCGATGCGCAGCGCGCCGGCGGGCGTCCGTGAACGCTGGCTTCGCGCGCTGTCCTGCCCGCTGCTGCCGCCTCTCCTGTTGTGGCGCTTGGGCCGCATCTATGCCCGAAAGAGGCGGTATCGGGGAAAACTTGTTGCGAGCGCACTCTGCCAATTCCTGCTCTTCAGCAGCTGGGCCTTGGGCGAATGTGCCGGGTACTGTCGCGGCCCCGGGTCGAGTTGCGGCCAGCTGTATTACTGAGCGATTTGGCGAAAAATGACGGGCGTGAATGCCGGACGCTCAGGGAATAAGTTTGACTGCGGTAACCAGCTGGTCTACTATGACTGGCGACAAGGGTCCGGGGAGGACTGAAGTGAACACGATCGAGCGCGCGGAGCGCCACCTACGCATCACGTGGAACAACTATCGTTCCCGGCCCAGTCCTTCGTTCCTGATTCTGTTCATCAATTCCATCTGCAACATGAAGTGTGAACACTGCTTCTATTGGCAGAATCTCAACCGCCGTGATGACCTGACCTTCGAGGAAATCGTTGCCCTGTCGGAATCGCTCGGGCATATTGAAAACCTGAACCTTTCCGGCGGCGAGCCGTTTCTTCGAAAAGAGTTCGCCGCGATCTGCGGGCAATTCGTTCGCCAGAATGGCGTGCGGCAGATCTACGTGCCCTCGAACGGGTATTACACCGACAAGACCGTCAAGGCCGTCACGGACCTGCTGCAGGAGCAAGACCTCGGTCTGTTTGTCGTGGAGTTGTCGCTCGACGGGATGCCGGAATTTCACGATACGTTTCGGGTTTCCAAAGACTCGTTTCGGCGGGCGATGGCAACGTACGAGGCGCTGGTTGAGGTTCAGGATCGAGATCCCCGACTACGCATTCACGCGATCTCGACAGCCACCAGCGTGAACATGGCAGAGATCAAGCACCTGACCACGTATCTGTACGACCGTTGCCCGCGCATGGATCACCACAACCTGGCGATCATTCGAGGCGACCGCAAGAATCCCGATCTCGCGTCGCCGTTGCTGGCCGACTACGAGAATCTGTACGAGTACATCCGGCGGCTGTGGGCGCCCCGCGAACAGAGTCGATATGGCGCGATCGTCGAGCCCATGCTCCAGTGGGCGAAGGTCAAAACCGTGAAGGAGGGGCGACAGGTCGTGCCGTGCAGCGCCGGACGCATGAGCGTCGTCGTCTACTCGAACGGAGACGTCAGCGCGTGTGAAATGCACAAGCCGATCGGAAACCTGCGTCAGAAGCCCTTCGAGGAAATCTGGGCGTCGCAGGAATTTCAGAGCCTGCGCGAATCCATCGCCCGGAAGGACTGTCACTGCACGACCGAGGTTTTTCTCTGGCCGAGCATCGTGTATCACCCCACGAGCCTCGTGCGCGGGATGGTCGGCGGCAAGGTGTGGCTGAAGCCAACGCCCCTGCAACCCGGGGAAAAGGTCGTCATTCAAGTCGATCAACAGAAGATGCCGCTCGTTGGTGCCTGACACCGGCCCGACCCTTTCGATCGTCGTCGTTTCTTTCAGCCAGCAGCCGACCCTCGAACGCTGTCTGGCTGCGCTTGTTCTTCAAGTCGAGTCAGCGCGAGCCGAAATCCTGGTGGTTCGGCGGCCGCCGGACGCCAGCCCGGTGCTGCGACAGCGATTTCCCGATGTGCGTTGGATTGCGGCGGCTCAGGCGGACGCGGTGCCGCACATGCGCAGCCTCGGGATCTCCAGCAGTCGGGGCGCCGTCGTGGCTCTTTTGGAAGACGACTGTGAGGTCGCCGACGGATGGTGTGCGGCGCTCCTCTCTGCGCATCGACAACCGTGGGCCGCAGTCGGGGGGGCGATTGAGCCGGGGCATTACCGGAAGGCGCTCGATTGGGGGGTGTACTTTTGCGAGTACG
>JBCKZH010000153.1:0-7151 GCA_038919385.1 Vicinamibacterales bacterium
CTGCGATAGATCATGCCACTCGCGCCGAGGGCGGAGAGGATCTCGTAGGGGCCGAGGCGCGTGCCGGCGCTGAGGCTCATCGCGTGGCCACCGGCGCGAGCCGGCGCAGCTCGTCGAAGAAGTTGAAGATGAAAACCAGTTTGTCCTGCTTGACAGCGCTCTCATTGTCGGGCGCGGCCGCCAGTACGAAACGCTCTCCATCTGGATGCAGGTCGAAGCTGCGCAACCGTGGCCTCACGCTGAACCGGCGCTCGGACCACACCCGGGGCTTGTCCGCCTTGAACGAGTCTCCCTCGACCGCGTACGACGCCACCATCAGTCGGTTGTCCGGACTGGCGTAGAAGATCTCGTGGCGGGTGCGCGACCAGGTGGGAAACGTGCCCCCGTCGGTCGAGACTAGCCACTTGCCGCCCGGGCCTGGAAATGGGCGCACGTACATTTCTAAACGGCCCGATTCGTTCGACTGGTACGCGATCCACCGCCCGTCAGGGGAAAACATCGGCTCGACTTCGATGAACGGCGTACCGAGGAACACGGTCGGCTTGCCGGGCTTCCATCCCGACGCCTCGTCGCCGTCTATCGGCAGGATCATCAGGTCGTTGCTCGTCTGCGGCCGCGTCTCGGAGAACGCCAGGAACTTTCCGCTGGGGTGCCAGGAAGCTGGGTATTGCGAATTTTGACTCTCGGTCAACCGCTGCACGTCGCCCGTCCCGTCGGCGCGCTGCCAATACAGACTGAGGCTCTTGTCGCGGTTGGACCTGAAGACGATGCGCCGGCCGTCGGGCGTCCACACCGGCGTGGTGTCCGCCGCGGCGTCAAAGGTGACGCGCGTCAGCGTGTCGCGTGCCCACTCGTAGACCCAGACATCCGTCTGCCCGTTGTTGATGTCAATGGCCAGTCGACGACCGTCCGGCGCGAGGCTCGGGTTACTCCAGTTGGCCGGCGTGGCACGCAGCGGCGACACTTGTCCCGCGCGGTCCATCCACTGGATGGGCGCCTCGCCGCCTGCGCTCTGTCCGGCGAGGTACATCAGGGTGCCGGCCTCGGTCCATGCCACCAGTGCCGAACCGGCCGCGCCGTCCATGCCGCCGAAGCCGCTGCCTGAGAAGTTGGAAATGCCTTCAACCACCGGCACGGGCTGGCCGGTCGGTTCGAGCCGGGCGAGATCGAACGGTTCCGCGAACAGCGTCCCCTGGTGGACATAGACCAGATGTCCGCTCCGCAGGTAGCGACCGTAGAAGCCGCCACGCCGCACGACCTTCGGCACGCCATCCGGGAGCGGCTGTACAACAATGGTGGCGTCGTCGAACCCGGTAACGCTGGTATGAGCCGTGTAGAGGACGGCCGTGCCCCCGGGCAGGACTTGCGGCCACCGCTGCGTGAGGTCGCCGCTGGCGAGTGTCGTCAGGGGCGCCGGCGTGCCGCCCGCCGACGACACGCGCACCAGCCCCGATCCGGTTGGCGACGGTTGAAAGACGATCGAGCCGTCCTCGGCCCAGGTGCCGCCACGGCCGCTTGGGGCATCACAGAGCGTGACCGCGGCGCCACCGGTCACCGCAATCTTTTTCAGCTTGCCCTCCGCAAAAAATCCAATCCACTGACCGTCGGGCGAGAAGAACGGGTTCCGGGCATTCGCGGTGCCGGCCAGCGGTACGGCGCGTAGCTCGCCGAGGCGGCGGAGATAGAGCTGTTGTGTCCCCTGGCTGCTCTGCGCCGCGAAGGCGAGGAGTGACCCATCGGGCGCGGACGCGAGCGACGCGTTCAGAGTCACGAGGGAGGCATCGACGCCAATCGTCACTTCGAGCCGTACCGGGGCGGCCGGAGGAGCGGTGCGCCACGGCGCCCAGAGCGCGAGCACTGCCGCGAGCACCACGAGCGCGCTTCCCAGCAGCGCCCACGGCAACGTGCGGCGCCACATTGGCACCGCCGCCGAGATCGTCGCAACCGCCGTCGTTGGTTCGGCGCGGCCGCTGAGCAGATCGTCGATCTCGAGGCGCGCATCCGCCGCGGAATTGAGCCGTCGCTTAAGATCCTTCTCCAGGCATCGTCGCAGCAACTTGCGGATCGGTGCAGGCGTCTCGCTCGGCAAGGCCGTCCAGTCTGGCTCAGTCTTCAACACCGACGCGAGGACGTGCGACACGGTCTCGCCCGTGAACACCGGCTTACCTGTCAGCATCTCCAGCAGCACCACGCCGAACGCCCACAGATCGGCGCGCTTATCCACCGGCTTGCCCACGGCCTGCTCGGGACTCATGTACGCGGCCGTGCCCAGAATGATCCCGGCCTGCGTGGCGTGCATGGACAGCGTGGGCGACATCGTCGCATTCACGCTCGACGCGCCCGTGGGATCCATGACCTTCGCGAGGCCAAAGTCGAGGACTTTGACGGTCCCATCTGGCCGTACTTTGATGTTCGCGGGCTTCAGGTCGCGGTGGATGATTCCCGGCTCGTGCGCGGCTTCGAGCGCGTCGGCGATCTGCTTCGCAATCGGCAACGCCTCGTCGAGTGGAATGGCGCCCCGTGCGATGCGATCCGCCAGCGTCGGGCCTTCGACAAGTTCCATCACGAGGGCTTTGAGGCCGTCGCTCTCTTCGAGGCCGTGAATCGCCGCGATGTTCGGATGGTTGAGCGAGGCGAGGACTTCCGCCTCGCGTTGAAAGCGGGCCAGGCGGTCGTGGTCCGCGGTCAGCGCGGCCGGTAGTACCTTGATCGCGACCTGCCGTTTGAGCTTCGTGTCCGTGGCGCGGTACACCTCGCCCATGCCGCCCACGCCGAGCAGCGAGAGGATTTCGTAGGGGCCAAGCCGTGTGCCGGCGGTCAGCGTCAGGGGCGGCAAGTGGGACTGATGGTAGCGCGAATGGGCTCGAGAACTCGATTACTCTTGAGTGGTCGCGAAGGGACTTCCCTCGCCAATGCGGCTTCCCGATCGGCTCGCGAAAACATGGGGCATCTCGTCCAGGAGGAACTCGACCTTCTGAATGGAGTGCGGGAGCCGGAACTGACCAGGACCCGTGCCAGCCCTTCCCCACTCGCGCCCGACTTCAATCCGCAGCAGCACTTTGCCTTCCGGCGAGAACTTGTCGACCATCGAGCTCGCGGCGTCCGTGGTCCACACGTTGCCTTGCGGGTCGAGGCGAATCGCATGCGGCGTCATCGCGAGCTGGCGGGCGCGCAGGCCGATCGTAGCGAGCGCACGAACTCTGGCCACGCCAGCGCCCGAACGCCAGGCGCAATCGCGCGCGTGACGACGCCCGCCCGTGGTGCAAAGTGTACGAGGCGCATCGATAGCTCCCCACGCGTGAGCGATCCGCGCTTCCACGCCTTGGCGAGCCGACGCATTGGCTCCGCCATGTCCGGCGTGACGGTCGACGAGGCCTTGGCCTCGACGAGTTGCGCTCCGCCGCCCTTGGTCGGCACGACGAAGTCAACTTCGAGACCTTGTCGATCGCGGAAGTAATAGAGCTCGCGCCGCCGTCCCGAATGGACCTGCGCCTTGACGATTTCCGACGCGATGAAGCCCTCGAACAGCGCGCCCCGAAACGGGGACTTGGCGAGTTCCGTTTCCGTGTCGATACCGAGCAGGTGGCAGGCGAGGCCCGAGTCGGCGATGTACACCTTCGGGGACTTGACTAGTCGTTTGCCAAGATTGGTGAAGTAGGGCGGCACGACCAGGATTTGCGCGGTGGCTTCGAGGATATCGAGCCAGCGCGCCACGCTCGGCACGCTCAATCCGAGGGGGGCCGCCAGATCGGTCTTGTTCAGGATCTGACCGTGGCGGCTCGCGACCAGCGCGAGAAAGCGTCGGAAGAGCGACATGTCCTGGATCGCCGCGATCGAGCGCACGTCGCGCTCGAGATAGGTCTGCAGGTAGGAACTGAACCACAGGCGCGCGGCCTGCGGCCGGGCCAGCACCTCGGGATACCCGCCGCGCAGAATGCCGGCCTTCGCCGACTCCCGCGCCGAAAACGGCAGCAGCTGCAACACCGCCGCCCGCCCCGCCATCGACTCGGTGACGTGGCGCATCAGCCCGGATTCGTGAGAACCCGTCAGGAACCAGCACCCCGTGCGCCGCGGCTTGGCGTCGACCCGGCTGCGCACGTAGTTGAACACCTCGGGCACATGCTGAATTTCGTCGAAGATCACCGGCCCCGTCACCGCGTCGAGAAACGCCTGCGGATCGTGCCGAAACCGCGCCACGACGTCCGGATCCTCGAAGAGGAAATACTGGGCATCCGCCAGCAGGTGACGCAGCAGGCAGGTCTTCCCGGACCGTCGCGGACCGGTGAGCACGACCACGCCAAAGTTCCGCGCCGCCTTCCGGACCACGACTTCAAGCTCCCGGGTCGCGTATTTCATGCGTGATAATTCTAACATGTGATATTAGAAATGTCACACGTCATTAGCACGTGAGCAAGCGATTACTTCGCCGGAGCGCGCTGCTTCAGCTCCTCGAATCCGTTGAGCACCACGCGTATCTCGGTCCGCGAGTGTCCGCTCTGGTCGTCGGTCGCATTGAACACGCCGATGAAGCGGCCGTCGGGCATGACGTCGAACGCGCGGGGCTGAAGGGACAACCGGTCGCCGTTCAGGCTGACTGGAAACTGTGTGGGCGGGCCGAACGTGATTCCGCCGCTGGCGCTCACCCGCATGGCGACCATCTGGCCCGCGGCCGCCGAGGCCACGAACATGAGTTCCGATCCATCGGGGGTCCAGACCGGATGAAAATCCACAATCTGCCGCGGCGCCTGGTAAACGCCGCTGTTAGCGGGGAACGGCCGCACGAACACGCCCCCGTCCGATGACCGGAAGTCCCCCGTCGGGGCCGCCGCGTACGCAATCCATCGGCCGTCAGGAGAAAAGACCGAGCCGATGGGATCCAGGGACTGCACACCGCCGAACGCTTCTCCGCGCTTGGTGGCCAGTGTCAGCGTCCACAGCGAATAGCGGCTGGACTTCAGCACGGCATACGAGATAACCCGCCCGTCCGGGGACCACGACTCGGGGATGTGCGTCTCATCCGCGGCAGCCGTCGTCAACCGCTCCACGCCGCCCGTGCCATCCACGCGCTGCCGGTAGATGCCCGGCGCTCCGCCGCGATCCGACTGGAACGCCACCGACGCGCCATCGGGTGACCAGATGGGAAACCGGTTGTTGCCCTCGACGGTGAGGCGCTGCAGGGCGGTCGACCCGGCCAGCCGGTAGATCCAGACGATGGCTTGCTTCCCGTCGTCGCTGCCAACGGCGGCGGTGCCGCCTCGGGAGACGCGCACGTGGTCGTACGGCCCTTCGGGCACGGGCAGCCGCGTGATGGCGCCGGAACGGCCGGCCATCCCGAGAGCTACTGCGGATCTCGCGCCGATCGGTCCGGGCACGTAGGCCAGGATTCCGGTGTCCGAGATGGCCAGTTGCGCGACTCCGCCGCTCTGTCGAATGCCGTCGATGACGGGAACGGCTGCGCCACGCACGCTCTGGGTGGCCGGATCGAAGGGCACCGCGAACAAGATGCCGGCCACGGTGTAGAGAAGGTGCCCGCTGCCGGTGAACCTCGCGTCGCTGCCGCCGGTGAGGATGGTCTTGCGCGAGCCCGTGCGCAGCGACTGGACCACAATCTGCGCCTTGTCCCAGAGGGCAAGCCCGTCGGCGAGGTTTGCCACGGTAAACATCAAGGCATCGCCGCCCGGGAGCAGACTCGGGCCAGACATTTGGTGGCCCTCTTCCCCCTTCACCAGTTGCTCCGGCGCGCCGCCAGATGCATTGCATCGCGCGATGCCGTCGCTCATCTGTCCGGCGAGTATGCCGGACGTGTCCCACGTGAGGCTGGTGACGCCGCCCGGCATGTCGCACACCCGAACAGCGAGGCCGCCGCGGACGCCCACCTTCTTGATGGTTTGATCGAGCAGCGAATAGAACGTAATCCACTCGCCGTCCGGAGAGAACGCAGGCGAACTGATGCTCTGGCCAAGGTCGGTCGCGGGTACCACGCGTGGCTGGAACTCGGCGAGACGGCGCACCACGAGCTGTCGGTTCGCCACGTAGACCACTTGCGAGCCATCGGGTGAGATCGACAGGGCGGGGCGCGTCAGCAAAATCATCTGTCCCTCCGCGACACTAATCACAAACCGCGTGACCAGTGCCGGGATGGCAGGCGCAGTCCAGCGAGAGGCCCAAAAGCCTGCGATGGCCGCGAGGGCGACGAGGGCAGCCGCGATCGGAACGACGAGGCGACTCTTCGTCGGGGTGGCCGGTGTTGCCGGGGAGACGGATCCCGCGATCGCTCCCGGGTCGTCGAGGACGAAGCGTACGGTCGACATGTCGGCCACGCGGCGCCGCGGGTCGCGTTCCAGGCAACGCTTGATCAGCGTCGTCACGCCTGGTGGGACGCCGGCCGGGATGGCGGACCACTCCGGTTCCGATCGCAGCACCGCCGCGAGTGTTTCCGAAACATCCTCGCCGTTGAACGCGCGGCGTCCGGTGACCATTTCGTAGAGCACGCATCCGAAGGCCCAGATGTCGGCGCGTTTGTCGACCGGCTTTCCCTTGGCCTGCTCCGGCGCCATGTAGGCGGCAGTGCCGAGGATCGCCCCGCGCATGGTCATGGCGGGAGTGGTGATGGTGGGCGAGTTGGCCGCCGCCGATCGCTGCTCGCTTGATCCCTGGTCCGTGACCCTGGCGATCCCGAAATCAAGGACCTTCACCGTGCCGTCGGTCCGCACCTTGACGTTCGCGGGTTTGAGATCGCGGTGGATGATGCCTTGCTCGTGCGCCGCTTCCAGCGCTTCGGCGATCTGACGCGCGATCGGCAGTGCCTCGTCCAGCGGAATGGCGCCACGCGCGATCCGCCACGATAGATCGTCGCCCTCGACCAGTTCCATGACCAGCGCGCGGACACCAGCAGATTCTTCGAGTCCGTAAATGGCCGCGATGTGCGGGTGATTGAGTGACGCCAGCGTCTGCGCTTCGCGCGTGAATCGCGCCAGCCGCTCCGGGTCACTGGCGAAGGCGTCTGGCAGAATCTTCAGCGCCACGTCGCGTTTGAGTTTCGTGTCCGACGCCCGATACACCTGTCCCATTCCGCCTTCGCCGATCAGGGCGGTGACTTCGTAGACGCCGAGACGGGTTCCAGGGGTGAGGGCCAAAGCGGTTACGTGGAT
>JBCKZH010000154.1:0-7048 GCA_038919385.1 Vicinamibacterales bacterium
GGCTGCGCACGCAGCCCGCGTTCAAGTCGCAGATCACCCAGAGCCTGTACGCCGGCTTGCAGTGCATCATGCCCGGCGAGGTGGCGCCAAGCCACCGGCACGTCGCCTCCGCGCTCCGCCTGGTAATCGAGGGCGAGGGCGCCTATACCGCCGTCGACGGCGAGCGGACGACGATGCGCGCGGGGGATTTCATTTTGACGCCCTCGTGGACGTTTCACGATCACGGCAATCAGGGGTCCGAGCCGGTCGTGTGGCTCGACGGCCTCGACGTGCCGATCGTGAACACGTTCGACACCAGCTTTGCCGAGCACCACCCCGAGGAAACGCAGCCCGTCATCCGCGAAGAGGGCGATGCGCTCGCGCGCTACGGCGCGAACCTCCTGCCGCTCGAGTACAAATCCGCCAGCCTGTCGGCGCCGATCTTCACCTATCCGTACGCGCGCAGCCGCGAGGTGCTCGCGCGGTTGCAGCGCAGCGACGAGGCGCACGAATGCCACGGCCTCAAGCTGCAGTACGTCAATCCCGCCACCGGCGGCTATCCGATGCCGACGATCGGCGCGTTCCTGCAACTGCTGCCCAAGGGATTTGACGGCAAGCCCGCCCGCTCGACCGACGCCACCATCTTCTGCGTCGTCGAGGGCCGGGGCCGAACGCGCGTCGGCGACCAGGTGATCGCCTGGGAGCCGCATGACGTGTTTGTGGCGCCGTCGTGGATGCCCGTGTCGCACGCGGCTTACGACGAGGCGGTGCTGTTCAGCTTTTCGGACCGGCCGGCGCAGAAAGCGCTCGGCCTTTGGCGCGAACAATTGGGGTGACCATGATGAATCGACGACTCTTTCTCGGCTCGAGCTCGATGGCCGCTGCGGCCCTGATGCTGGATGGATCGCTCGCGCGCGCCCTGGCGCAAGCGGCCGCAGGCACGCCGGGCGCAACGGTCGACACGACCGCGGGTAAGGTCCGCGGGCTGCTGCTCAACCCCCGGGTCCACGCGTTTAAGGGCGTGCCATACGGCGCGTCGACGGCAGGACGCCGGTTCCTGCCGCCGGTCACGCCGGCGCCGTGGACGGGTGTGCGCGACTCCTATGAGATCGGCCATCGCTCGCCGCTCGTGGACTCGAGCATCGTTCCCGAATTCGATCCGCTCAATCGCCGCGAGCCGATGAGCGAAGACTGCCTAGTGCTCAACGTCTGGACGCCCAACGTCGACCGCCAGAAGCGGCCGGTGATGGTGTGGCTGCACGGCGGCGGCTACAACGCCGGGTCGGCCGGCTGGATCTGCTACGACGGCGCCGAGCTGGCGCGCAAGCACGACGTGGTCGTGGTGGGCGTGAACCATCGCCTCAACGCCTTTGGCTTCATGCACCTCGCGGACCTGGGCGGCGAGAAATACGCGGACGCCAGCAACCAGGGCCTGAAAGACATCATCCTGTCGCTGGAGTGGATCCGCGACAATGCCGAGGCGTTTGGCGGCGACGCCGGCAACGTGACGCTGTTCGGCCAGTCGGGCGGCGCGGGCAAGGTGAGCGTGCTCATGGGCATGCCGGCGGCCAAGGGTCTGTTCCACCGCGCCATCGTGCAAAGCGGCTCCGAGGTGACGAGCCAGCCGCGCGCGGCGGCGACCAAGGCGGCAGAGGCCTTCATGGCCGGGCTCGGACTGCAGCCGAACCAGGTCGACCAGATGGCGCAGCTGCCGATGGAGCGGTTGGTGGCCGCGCTGGCGGCGCGCACGGGCGGCGGCGGCCCCGGCGGCGGCGGCTTCAGGGGCGCGCCTGTCGTGGACGGCACGTCGCTGCCGGCCAACGGCTTCGATCCGGCCGCATCCGCGATTTCTGCGTCGGTGCCGATGCTCATCGGGACGACGGAAACCGAAGTCACGTGGAACATGAACACGAGCTACGACGTGCCCGACGACGCGGGGTTGCGGGCCCGGGTGGCCCGGGCGCTACGCGTCGACGAGGCGGCCGCCGACCATGCGATCGCGGTCTACCGCAAGGGCCGTCCCCAGGCGAGTCACCTCGACCTGGCGCTGATCATCGAGACCGACGTGTCCAATTTCCGGTCGGGAACCGACCTGCAGGCCGAACGCAAGGCGGAGCCGGGCCACGCGCCGGTCTACATGTACCGCTTCCAGTGGCACACCCCGGTGGGCGGCGGACGCCTGCGCTCGATGCATTGCCTGGAAATCCCGTTCGTGTTCGACAACGTGGAGGCGTGCAAAACGATCACGGGCGACGGCCCGGATCGCCAGCCCCTCGCTGACAAGATGAGCGCGGCGTGGGTGGCGTTTGCGCGCACGGGCAACCCCAATCACAAGGCCCTGCCCCGGTGGGAGCCGTTTACCGCGGCCGCGCGGCACACGATGATGTTCAACACCGAGTGCCGCTCAGTGCTCGACCCCTATCGGGAAGAGCGATTGCTGACGACGGCCCGTCAGGCGGCGCGCTCCCTCGTAGAATAGGGGCGCCAGGGGGAAGGTTGATCATGAAAGAGTCGGCCGTCGCGTCCAGTCTTGCCGCCGAAGCGTATGGCATCGTGCGGCGCCGGATCCTCCGTGGCGAGCTTGCGATGGGGCAGGTGATTTCGCGCCGCAAGCTCGCGTCGGAGCTCGGCATGAGCTTTCTGCCCATCTCGGAAGCGCTGCTGCGGCTCGAGTTCGAGGGCCTGCTCGAGAGCCGGCCGCGCGCGGGCACACGCATCCGCATTCCGTCGCGAGACGACGTCAAGGGCCATTACGTGGTGCGCGAGGCGCTCGAGATGCAGGCGGCCAGGCTGTTTGCGGTGCACGGGTCGGCAGCCGAGCGGGCCGAGATCATGAAGCTGGCGGCCCGTGTGGACGCCGGATCCATCCACGCTGACCCCGCGATGTATCCGCGCCTCCACCACAAGCTGCACCGGCGGATTGCGGAATGCTCGCGGTGCCCGGCGCTGATCGAGGTGATCGAAAAGAACAACGCGCTGGCCTCGATCTGGTTCTGCGCGCACCGCCAGCCGGACGCGGACAACCCCTCGCACCGGCACCAGGATCTTGCCGGCGTGCTCTGCGCTGGCGATCCGGACCGCGCCGCCGCGGCGATGCGCGAGCACCTCAAGGTAAGCCTTCAGCACACGATGGATCGGCTGAAGCCGTACTTCCGGCTGCGAAAGGCCAGCGGCCAGACGTTTGCCCGCAGCGAGAAGCGGCGGCGGCAGCTCGACAGCCGGGTCGCGTAGCCAGGCCCGCGGCATGCGCGCGCGCATTCTCTCGCTGGTCGTGCTGCTGGCCCTGGCAAGCACGCACGGGGCGCGCGCCCAGACCGGCGCCTGTGAGGCCCTCCGGTCGGTCGTTCTGCAAAACGGCGCCATTACCGCGGCGCGCGTCGACGCCGATCGCTGCCGCGTCGAGGCCACCTTGCGGCCCTCGCCCGGCTCCGACATCAAAATTGAAGTGTGGCTGCCGCTGGCCGGCTGGAATGGCAAAATGCTCGCCGTCGGCAACGGCGCCTACGGCGGCACGATTCCGTATCCCGCGCTGACAAGCGGCGTGGCCCAGGGATACGCCACCGTGGCCACCGATACCGGTCACACCGGCGCCGGCGCGGCCTTTGCCGTGGGCGCGCCGGACAAGCTGCGCGACTTTGTCGAACGTGCCGTTCATCAGATGACCGTGCATGGCAAGTCCATCACGGCGCACTATTACGGTCGCGCGCCGTCGAAGGCCTACTTCAACGGCTGTTCGACCGGCGGCCGCCAGGCGCTCACCGCCGCACAACGCTATCCCTCGGACTTCGACGGTATCGTCGCCGGCTCGCCCGGCAACTACACCTCGCGGCAGGCGTTTGGCCAGGTGTGGGTCGCACAGGCGATGCAGAAAGACCCGGCGAGTCGGGTGCCCGTGGAGAAGCTTCCGCTCCTCCACAAGGCCGTGCTCGAAGCGTGCGAGCCGATCGACGGAGTGCCAGACGGCGTGCTCGAAGATCCGACGAAATGTGAATTTGATCCGGCGGCCCTCCTCTGCCGCGGCGCGGATGGCCCCGACTGCCTGACCGCGGCACAGGCAGAAGCCGTGCGGCGCACGTATCAAGGCGCGCGGCATCCGAAAACGGGCGAACCCATCTTCCCGGGATTCGAGCGCGGGAGCGAGCGTGGCTGGGCCCGCTGGGTTGGCGCGCAACCGGCCGATTACGGGGTCGAATTTTTCAAGCACCTCGTGTTCAAGGATCCGCAGTGGGACTTCAGGACGCTGAACTTCGACACCGACCTGACGCTGGCCGATCGGGCGTCGGCTGGCATCGACGCCGTCGACCCGGACCTTACGCCCCTGTTCTCGCGGGGCGCCAAACTGCTGATGTACGCCGGCTGGAACGACCCCGGCATCGCGCCAAGAAACGCCGTCAACTACTACACGAGCGTGGTCCAACGAGTGGGCGAAGACAAGGCGCGCGATGCCATCCGCCTGTTCATGGTGCCGGGCATGGCGCACTGCGGCGGCGGCGAAGGCACGAGCACGTTCGACATGCTGCCGGCGCTCGACGCGTGGGTGGAGAAGGGCATCGCGCCGGCGCACATTCCGGCCTCGCGCGTGACCAAGGGCACGGTGGAGCGGACGCGGCCGCTCTGCCCCTATCCCCAGGTCGCGACCTACACGGGGCGCGGCAGCACGGACGACGCGGCCAGCTTCGTCTGCAGGTAATCAGCTTCCAGGCAGGTACTTCCGGTGACAGTTCGTGCAGGCTTGGTAGATCTGGTCGCCGGCCTGCAGAATCTCATCGAGGTTCTTGTTGTAGGCCGCCCGTTCCGCGGCGCGCGCGCCGGCATTCATGTCCTGCGAAAAGCGCCGCCAGTCGCCCCAGTCCCACGCCCGCCCGGGCATGAGCAGCAGGTCCGACGCGCCCGCGAGCGTGATCGCCGCGTGCTCGACGTGCTCCCACTCGTCCTCGGTCGTCGGCACGCCCGTGGGGACTCCGTCGATCCAGACGGCGGCGTCGAACACGACCTGAGCGGACTCGGCGACGGTGGCCTCCATCAACTGCTCAAGGCTGGCCGACTGCGGGTATTGTGAATACTCCGCGACCAGGGCGCCGACGGCGCCGAGGACGAACGCAACGATGACGGCCAGCGGCCAGGCGAGCTTTCGCATGGCGCTAGCTTAGCCGACAACAGAAATATCAGTGACGACTGTCCGGGCCGGCGAGCCGTCGACGCGCAGGCGGTGGTTCAACCGGTGGTACTCGTGCCGGATGACCTTGAGCGCGCCTGGCACAGGGACGATAGGCCACAAAACGCTCTGCATTAGCTCTCGACGAACGCACCTTTCGGGCGCGCTTCCAGTTCAAAGCTGGCCGCGTCGGTGAAGGGAAGGGTCAACTCGCCGGTCAGCGGCAGTGTCCCGGACGTGAACCAGCCGTCAGCCGGGCGGTCATCGCGTTCGCGGGGGGAAGCCCCGCGCTGAACGCGAGGGGCTCCGACACCGAGAACCTCCGTGAGACGTCGATTTGGTTGAGCGCACGGAACTGCGCGACAGTGACCGTCAGGTCACCGGAGCGCCCAAACGGCACGTTGACAAAAGCATCCTCGAAGCGGACGGAGCGATTGAGCAGCCGATTGCCCGCCCCAATCTGCTGGCTCAGCGCTCTGAGCTCAATGAAGTACGAGAGTCCGCCTTTCGGGAGGGCGCCGCCGGAGATGATCTCAATCCGACTCGGGAATCCTTTCAGAAGATCGGCGGCAGGCCGGTACTCGAGATCGAACGTATTCCAGACGGCCAAAGGCAGCGTGCGGTGCGAGGCGATCAGACGATCCGGCGCGCGACGAACTCCTCACCGTGGGTTCAATCGCGGCGGTGCGGAGTGGCAGTAGGAACAGTCCACCTGATACTGCCGCGCGAACTGCGGCGTAGCCCACGCGATTCTTCGTGACGCTAAGAGAACAACCAGAATTGCGAGAGTTTGATGAGTTTCGATGGTCATGTATCGATATTTTTTGAAGACTCAAAATACCCATACATGGTTATTCGAAATCGCATAAACGTCAGCTCCGAAGTAGGAGCAAGTGCAACTCGGGGCGTACCTGAAGACAGCACTGCGGCCAGGCGCTCACCGCCGCCATTCCAGGCTCACGACGAGGCCTCGGCCGGGCAGGCTGTTCCCATGCCCGCCGTTCGAAAACCGGCCGTCCGACTTCAGTGGTGCCTCGTTGATGGCGATGAACGTCGGATGGACGTTGGCATTCATCAGGTTGTTCAAGGCAGCCCTGACGCGCACCTGCCGGCCCAGCGGATGGCTGGCGCTCACGCTCCAGAGCCAGAAGGGATCCTTGCGATGAACCCAAGTGCGTGACGGCTCCGCTTCCGGGATCAGTAAGTTCTCTTCCGTCTCGTACCAGATCGGCCCGCTGAGGGTGCCGGTCAGCCTGACCTCCGCGCCGCGATCGTGGCGGGTGCCGACAATGAGAGCTGACTGATATTGGGACATGCGATCGATACGATCGGTGTTCAAACCCCGCGCGCGCGCGTCGTTGTCGCGCATCACGAAGTTGTAGAAGCCGTTCCCCGCGACCCAGAAGTGCAGTGGCAGTCCAAGCGTCCCGATCTCGACGCGCGCCTGGACGTCGAGCCCGGTGATATCCGATGTTCCGCGGTTGACGAACTGCGTGCGGCTGCCCGTGATCGCCACCGTGGCGATGCGATCGCGGATCCGATTCTGATAAAGATCGAGGTCGACGCTGACAGGTCCGCGCTCGACCAGCGTACCGACATCCACACTGACCGTGCGCTCCGGATTGAGATCCGGATTCCCCAGGATCTGACCGCCCTGCACCGTCACGTAGTTGGCTGTCAGCTCGGACGCCGTCGGCGCGCGGTAGCCGGTGCCCACGCCGCCACGAACCGACCATCCGGGCGTGACGCGCGTCGTGGCTGCGGCGCGATAGGTCACTGAATCGTACCGCGCGTCACTTTCCTCGAGCAGCAACTGATTCGGCGTCGCTTTGACGGCCTGGTTCCCGCGGTCGTAGCGTGCGCCGCCGCGCAGCGTCAGCCGCTGGGCGAGCAGCCGCTGCACGTGCTCGGCGT
>JBCKZH010000155.1:0-7046 GCA_038919385.1 Vicinamibacterales bacterium
GATTGAGGATCGCTTTCCGCGCGGCCTGCTGAACAACTTGATCGATCGTGGCCACCGCTTCCAACGCATTGGCCGCAAGGGCGAGGTGCGCTACGGCTATGCTGCGGCAATCACCGTGGATGTGGCGAACGGGAGAGTGGAAGGCGGCGCCGAACCCCGTCGCGCGCATGCCGCCGTGCCGTTCAGGAACCACGCGGCGGCACTGAAGTGCCGCCCTCCTGGCACTATCCACTGACTTCGGGGCTCGTTGACAGGGGCTCGAAAACCAATTGACGTCCCCGCCGGAACGGCTTATCCTCCCGCCCATGAGAAGTCATGTGCGCAGAATCGTCGGAATCGTGGCCGTCCTTCTGGGGGCCGCGTATTTGGCCTTGCCCTCGGCGCAGGGGCCGCAGCGGGGCACGGAGAAGGGCGAATGGCGCTACCTGGGTGGTGACGCGGGGCACACTCGATATTCGCCGCTCGATCAGGTAACGCCGGCCAACTTCGAGACCTTGAAAGAGGCATGGCGGTTCAGCCCGCTGGACGCGGTGGGCCCCCTGACGGCACGCGCCACACCGAGCTACGTGGGCGGCAGGCTGCTGAGCGTCGCCGGGTATCGCCGACATGTCGTGTCGATCGACCCCGCGAGCGGCAAACTGCTGTGGAGCTTCGTCGAGCCTGAGACCTATCGGTCGAAGTACTCGATGCGCAGCGCCTACGGCAAGGGAGTCGCCTATACCGAGATCAACGGCCGCGGCGTCGTTTACATCGCCACGCCGGGTTTCTTCCTGATGGCCCTCGACGCCGAAACCGGCAAGCCGCTCGAGAACTGGGGCCGGTCGGTGCCGCTACCGGCCTTTCCACGCACGGGCGTGGTCGACATGGTCGAAGACCTGATTCGCGACTGGGATCCGTGGATCAAGCGCAAGCAGAAGTACGACGCCAACGAAGGCGTGCCGCTCGAGCTGGGCTACATCACCGCCTCGTCGCCGCCGATCGTCGTCAACGACGTGGTGATCGTCGGCAACTCCGCCGAGCAGGGCTATCACCAGACACGGCAGGAGAACGTCCCGGGCGACATTCTCGCGTATGAAGCCAAGACCGGCAAGTTCATGTGGAAGTTCCACGTGATTCCGCGGCCCGGCGAGGTCGGTCACGAGTCGTGGGAGAACGAGGCGTGGCGCACGACCGGCGACGTGTCGTCGTGGGCGCCGCTTGCCGCCGATCCGGAGCGTGGCATCGTCTACGTGCCGACCAACAGCGCCACGCAGGACATCTATGGCGGCTTCCGCCCGGGCAACAACCTGTTCGCCGCGAGCTTGATCGCGCTCGACGTCAAGACCGGCAAGCGCCTCTGGCATTACCAGATGGTGCATCACGACGTGTGGAACTACGACACGCCGACGGCGCCGATCGTGATGGACGTCACCGTCGGCGGCCGCCGCATTCCGGGCGTGTTCCAGGCATCGAAGCAGGCGATCCTCTATGCGTTCAATCGCGTCACGGGAGCGCCGATTTGGGGCTTCGAAGAACGGCCCGTGCCGGCGTCGAAGGTGCCGGGCGAGAAGCTGTCGCCGACCCAGCCGTTCCCAATCAAGCCGGCGCCGTATGAGTTCATCGGCCGAAGTCCCGAGCACCTGATCGACTACACGCCGCAAGTCAGGGAACTCGCGCTCAAGCGCGCCACCGAGCAGGGTCTGTTCGCGCCGCCGTTCAATCCGCCCGTGCATCGCGGCAATCCCGACGGCGTCGCGACCGGGCGTTTCTATCCCGGTGAAACCGGTGGCGTGAACATCACGCATCCGCCGGCCGCCGATCCGACGACCGGGATCATCTACATCGCCTCCCACAGCGGCGGCGGCGCGCGGGTGGTGGTGCCCGGTAAGGAGCTGGATTGCTTCGGGCAGACCGGAACGACCGTGACCGCGTGGGTGCCGACCAGCGCCGGCTGCACGTCGACGTCGGTGGACGCGGCGATCGAGATGTACCCCGAAGCGGCGAAGAAGGCGGGCGCCGTGGCCGGCAAGGGCATTGCCTCCGGCGGCGATGGCGGTGGTGGCGGCGGCTTTGGCGGCGGCGGGCGTGGCGGAGCCGCAAACGCCAACGATCCGATCGCGGGTCTGCCCACCTTCAAGGGACCGGCCGGCCGCATCAGCGCCATCAACCTGAACACCGGCGAGTATCTGTGGGTGATGCCAAACGGCGACGCGCCGCAACAGCAGCAGGACGCGATCCGCAATCATCCGTTGCTGAAAGGCGCGAACGTGGATCCGAACCTCGGTCGCGCCGGGCTCGGTGGCCTGATGGTGACGTCAACCATGCTGCTGGCGCCGGGACAGACGGCCGACAACACGACGCGGCTGTTTGCCATCGACAAGAAGACCGGCAAGCGCCTCGGCATGATCACCACGGCGGGCTTGAGCCGCTACGGTCTGATGACCTACCTGCATCAGGGTAAGCAGTACATCGTGGTGCAGGTGTCCAACGGCCTGCAGACCTTCGCGCTGCCGTAGCGGAAAGTAGATAATGGTTCGATGGCGCTCATCGAACCCGGCAAGAAGGCCCCTTCGTTCTCGCTGCCTGACCAGGCCGGCAAGGTCCACACCCTTGCCGGCTACGCCGGCCAGCCCGTCGTGATCTACTTCTATCCGAAGGATGACACGCCGGGCTGCACCAAGGAATCGTGCGCCTTCCAGGACAACCTGCCGAAGTTCAAGAAGAGCAAGGCCGCCATGCTGGGCATGAGCGTGCTCGACTCGAAGAGCAAGGCCAAGTTCGCGGCGAAGTACGACCTCACGTTCCCGCTGCTGGCCGACGAGGACCACGCGGTGATGGAGCAGTTCGGCGTGTGGCAGGAGAAGTCGATGTACGGCCGCAACTACATGGGCGTGGCGCGCACCACCTATCTGATCGGTTCTGACGGCAAGGTCGTCAAGCGCTGGGATGGGGTGAAGGTCGACGGGCACGCCGACGAAGTGCTCGCGGCGGTTCAGGCGCTGTAGTGTCCCAACCCACTGTCCTCCGGCTACATGTTGCCGGCATGGACTGCGCTGATGAGGCGGCGCTGATTCGGCGGGTCCTGAACCGCCCGGGTATTGCCGCCCTCACTTTTGATCTGGTCGGGCGGCGCGTTGATGTCACGTACGACCCGTCGATGGTTCCGGCTGCCGCGATTCTGGCCGCGGTCAGCGACACCGGCCTCGTCGCGCACACGCACGAGGCTGGCGACGTCGTCGGTGACGACCATCACCATCATCATCACGACACGGCGAAATGGTGGGCGGCGGCCAGTCTGGCCACCTTCATGGCCGGCTGGCTGACCGACGGCCTCAACTCCGAGACCTGGACCGAAGCGCTGTTTGGCCATGGTGACGATGGGCATGCACACCATCGCGGGGCCATGGTGGCGTACGGGCTGTCGGCGGTGGCCGGCCTGGCGCCGATGATTCCGCGCGCGGTCGCGTCGCTGCGCTACCTGCGCCTCGACATGCACGTGCTCGTCTGCCTGTCGGCGATTGGCGCCGCGGCGATTGGCCAGTGGGCCGAAGCGGCGGCGGTCGCGTTCCTGTTCGCGGTGGCGCACCTGATGGAGGCCTGGAGCATCGATCGCGCCCGTCATGCGGTCGCCAACCTGGTGGGCCACGAGCCGGGATGGGGCGACGATCGCGGTCACGAATCGGCCAAGGTGGAACGCTGGATCGAAAAGTTCGCGGCTGTCTACACTCCGGTGGTTACCTTTGCCGCGCTCACCGTCGCGATTGGTCCGCCGATCGTCGATGGACGATGGGAGACGTGGTTCTATCGCGGCCTGATCTTCCTGGTGCTGGCGTGCCCATGCGCCCTTGTCATCTCCACGCCGGTGACCGTCGTGGCCGCGTTGACATCAGCCGCACGACGAGGTGTGCTGTTCAAGGGCGGATCGCCGCTCGAGCGGGCCGCCACCGCCTCGGCGCCTACCGTGGCTGCGCTGGCAGCGGCCGGCGTCATCGTGCAGTGCCGGACGACCGCAACGATGCCGCTCGATCAGGTGGATGTGGTGTTGACCTGCGATCATCCAGAGGATTTGGAGTTCCTGGTTGGCCACGCGCGTCGCGCCATCAATGTGATCCGGCAGAACGTGACGCTCGCCCTGGCGACCAAGGCCGCGTTCCTGATTTCCGCGCTGTTCGGCGCGGCGCCGCTGTGGCTGGCGGTGCTCGCCGACACCGGCGCGACGGTCGCCGTGACGCTCAACGGACTTCGGCTGCTTCGGGCCAAATGGTAGTGTCCCCGTCCGCAGTGCTCCAGGAGCCGGTGTTGCGCCGCAGGCTTCCTGCAACGATTGACAATCCTTTGAACATGCAGTGGTTGAGGCACAATGCTGATGCACATCGGGGCATGTCGGTTGCTGTTGCCAGTGGGCAGCTGCTTGATTCTGACCGGACACTTGAGCAGCTCATGAAACGACTGAAGCCAGTCGACGGTCGTTCAATCTTGTTACATCAGATTCGATAGGTCATGCTCTCGCGTCCCGACGGGTCACAATTCGCGGTGGGTCAGTCTTCGTACTTGGATCAAGATCCCGGTTCTCAATCTGAAACATCTCGAATCAATGTGACCGTTGAGTTCGAGGGCCTCCAAGTAATAGCCTTGCTTGATACGGGCGCGGCTTGGACAGTACTGGATCGCGAGGTCGCTCGGGCGCTGGGCCTCTTCGATCGCATTGGCGAGGCGAAAAGTATTCGCTCGCGATATGGCAACACGCAGGGGAAGTTGGTTCGGGTGGTGCAACCACACTGGTTGCTCATATGAGACCCACCAAAAGTCCACCCGCTGAGCCCAGCGCCGCCTTGGCTCACCTCTTGCTCCAGTCGAGGTGTCGGTTGATTCGCTCGACGATCCAGGCTAATACGAGAGGCTCGTCGACGTCGATGCTTGCTGCCCGAAGTGTCTCGCCGCCCCGGCCGGCTACGAAAATCGACGGCTCGCGACTCGCGAACACCACCCGACGGATACCCGTTTCGAGAATCCGGTCGCAGCAGGACCGACGCCCTGAGAGGCGGGTAGAACAGGGCTCGACTGATGAGTAGATTGTGGCGCCGGACAAGCCGATGCCAGCTTCCTGTGCGCGACGAATAGCGGTTTCCTCCGCATGCTCGTCTTCTCGCTCTTCTCGGCTGTAGCCTGTCGCCACTATCCTCCCATCTTGAAGAATGAGCGCGCCAACAGAGAATGCCCCCGGCGACGGCACGCACCGCATCGACAGCTCGATGGCCATGCGCAGCAGACGCTCGTCCTCCGACACACAACCGCTCGGCTCAGTCATTGTTCTTTCGCAACAGGTAGGTCGCCACAACCATGTCGCCGACCTGCTCAACAGAGCGGAGAGGCATCCTGCGTTGCGGCGAGAACGGAAAACGCGCGGGCGTCACGACACGCACGGCGTCGGCCGCGCCGACAAAGAACGGCGCGATCGAGACCTGCAGTTCGTCCACCGCGTCAGCACTTAAGAACCAAGTCAGAATCTCAGCCCCGCCTTCCACCAGCAGCCGTCCGATCCCTCGACTTCCGAGGTCCTCCAGCAACCAAGTCGGGGAGACCGTTTCCTTAAGCGGAATCACGACGGCACGGTCTCGAAGCTCGGCCCGCAGGGCGTCGGCACGATCGGAGGTGTAGACATACTTTGGCGCCGGACCTGCGGTAAAAAATTGGGCATCTGGGTTGAGACGACCGGATTTCGTGAGCGTGATTTTCGTAGGTTGCGGCGGGCGTCCCGCCGACACGCGCGCCTGGCGGCGCGTCTCCGACCTGACGCACAGTCTCGGGTTGTCCTTTCGAATCGTATTTGCACCGACCAGAATCGCGTCGCATTCGGCGCGTACTTGGTCCACCCGGTCGAAATCGTCAGGGTGCGATAGAATCAGGCGCGTCGGGCTTGCATCGTCGAGGCAAGCGTCGAGCGACATGGCGCACTTGGCGATCACGTAGGGCCTGCTCACGAACGGCTCTTCTCCTATCGTCTACACAATCAGCCTATGCTCTCGTCAGGATCTCTCGGATCACCTGAGAGAGCACGATCGGGTCGCTGCTCGACCCCAGAACGGCAAGCGGCACGGCCGGCGCCAGGCCACCGCCACTGCACGCAATCAGTTTGTCATAGCACTCACGTGCCGCGCCACCCGTTGCGGGTACCGGGATGATTGTCTTCCCTTACTCCAGCGCCAAGCGAACTTCGATACGTGTCCGGCTCAGGCCTCCAACGAACAACACGTACTCCGCCGGCGCCACGATCTGTATCTGAGGTCCAACCATGAGCGTAAACGTCAGCGTGCTCGCCTGATAATCGTTCACTGCCCGATTGACACACACCATGAACACATTGCCAATGGTCCCCGGTCGTCCGACCGCTGTTCTGTCTACGGCACGACGACCACACTGGTCCGGGAACCAGCGCAGATGCGATCCCCGATCTGCCTCAGTCGGTCGCGCTCGTTCTCATCAACCGTTCCGCAATGGATCACGAGTATCGTTCGGTTCACCATGGTTCGGGAGATGCGTCGCGCATCCTGCCTGGCAACGACCGGCGCTCACCCGCGAGCCGCGCAGGCCGGCGCCACAAACATCCGAGATCCTGTAACGCGGCTCGACGGGTGCAGCGCCTGGTTAGATGGCACCGCGGCAATTCTTTCCCGAAGAAGCTGCAGTTACTTCTCGCGCTCGAACGTGAGATGCCCTCGGGTCACTCTTCCGTCGTACAGCGGATTTTGATTCCACTGCGCAACGACGCTCAATCGGTCGCCATTGAGACTGAAAGAGCGCTCTTGCTCGGTGCCAATCCACTCAACGTTCCAAGCGCCATCGACGTTAGTAATCAACTTATTACCCTGGACACGATACTTTCCTGTATATGCCATCAGCGTCCGGTACGCGGCCACGCGTTCCTCGTCGGTCTTCGGGGCTTTGCGTCCATCAGCTTCGAGATAAACCATCATGCGGCCTTGAGGACTAAAGATGAGATATCCGTTTGGACGGGTGCCGAGCGGAGAACGGCGCTCACCGTTGTCCTGAAACTCGATGTCGTACGA
>JBCKZH010000156.1:0-6983 GCA_038919385.1 Vicinamibacterales bacterium
CCGGGCCGCCCGTACTGTTCGAGCTGGCCTGGACGCTCCGCTCGGCGTACGCGCAGACCAAGGCCGGCGTCATGGAGACCCTGTCGGCCATCCTCGCGCTCCCTCACCTCGAGCTAACCGATCGCCGCCTCGTGGACGAAGCCGTGGCGCTTGCGCGTTCGAGCGGCCAGGAGTTCGCAGACGCCTACATTGCGGCGAGCCTGTCGACCGCCGGGGCGGTCGAATTGGCCACGTTCAACCGCCGCCATTTCGACCGCCTCGGCACACCGCTCTACACTCTCTGACGCCGCCTCTACGCTCATCTAGGCCCAATACTGTTGACTTAACGAATGAAGTGGCATACGTTCGCCTCAGCAACATTTCCCGAGGTGAGGTATGGCGCGCATCGCAGCGACTCTTCCCGCAGGCGTTCGGCTCACCGACTATCTCAGTCTCGGTGTCCTGACGACCAGCTTTCCGCTGGACACCGTCCGGGCGGTGCTCGCACGCACCGCGCGGGAGAGTGAGCGCACGCGGGAGTTGCCGGCCCATGTGATGGTGTATTACGTGATCGCGCTGGCGCTCTACGCGGACGTCTCGACGCGGGAGGTCCTGCGGTGTTTGCTCGAAGGTGCCCGCTGGTTGGGCGAGGCGTCCGTGGAGGACGAGCCCACGGGGAAGTCGGGGATCTCGAAAGCCCGGACCCGCCTGGGAGCGTCCCCGCTCGAGGCGTTGTACCGGGAGGCCGTGACGCCCGTGGCGGCCGAGGGCACTCCGGGCGCGTGGTACCGCAGCTGGCGGGTGATGAGCCTCGACGGGACCACGCTCGATGTGAGCGACACCCAGGCGAACGCGCGGGCCTTCGGTCGTCCGGGCAGTGCGCGCGGCGCCAATGCCACCGGGGCCTTCCCCCAACTGCGGGTGGTGGGACTGCTCGAGAACGGCACGCATGCGATCGTCGGGGCCGAACTGGGGCCCTATGGGACGAGCGAAAAGAAACTGGCGTTGGCCGTCCTGCCGCGACTGACGCGGGAGATGCTGTGCTTGGCCGATCGCGGACTGATCGGCTTCGATCTCTGGCGCACGGCCCGGGCCACCGGAGCGGCCTTGGTGTGGCGCGCCGGCGCCTCGTTCGGCTTGCCCGTGCTCAAGCGCCTCGCGGACGGCTCGTATCGCAGTGAACTGCGCTGGAATGATTTCTGCAGGAGTGCGGACCGCCGGCCCATGCCGGTGCGCGTGGTGGAGTACACGCTGCCCGGCGTGCCCAAGGCCGAGACGTCGTATCGGCTTGTGACCACGATCCTCGAGCCCGAGCGCGCCCCGGCCGACGAGCTGGCGGCGCTCTACCATGAGCGCTGGGAAATCGAGACGGCGTTCGACGAATTCAAAACACATCTGCGGGGACCGCAGCGTGTCCTCCGCAGCAAGACGCCCGAGCTGGTGCGGCAAGAGGCGTGGGGGTTTCTGCTCGCCCACTTTGCGATCCGCGCCCTCATGCACGAGGCCGCATTGGGGGCGCTCCCGCGGGCGCGCGACCCCGATCCGCTCTCGTTCACCCATGCCCTGCGCGTCGCCCGCCGCACGCTGCCGCATGTGGCGGCCATTCCCCCCTCAGGACCAGACGGGCCTCACCTCCGCCCGCGCGCGCATTCTCCGGGAACTGTGCGCCGAGGTCGTTCGCTCCAGTCGCGGTCGCGTCGTCCCACGCGGGGTCAAACGAAAGATGAGAAATTACCCATTGCGGCCGCGGCGGCGCACCCGCATCTGCAAACCGAGGTATCGCATTCGGATTCTTCGGCGACAACGAAGCGGGCAAAATCATTAAGTCAACAGTATTGCCTCTAGGCCAGGACGGTGTTGAAGCCGTACACGCCTGGCAGACCGCCCGGCCACGCGCTGACAGAACTGCAAGGCGGAACTTTGGTTGGCCTCCGTTAGGATGCCGGCACCGTCGGGCAGGTGCTGTTGGCGCTGGTGACGATCACCGACGCAGCCGCAGTGCGTTCCACATTGGCGGTGGACCTGACGGTGACGGTGAAGGTGTACTGTCCGACGTTGAGAATCGCCACCCGGAAGTCGGCTTGCCCGTTCGGGTTGAGTACGCCAGAGACGTTCTGGTTGGGACTCACGGCTGGTCCAGTCGTGCTCACGAAGAAAGCCGCTCCGGGCTGCCCCGGATTCGTCGTAATAATCGCGCACGCCTCCGAAAAGTTGGCGCCCGCCGGGTGGGTCCACGACGTCGTGAGGATATTCACCGTGAAGTCTGCAGGCGGAGGCGTGGTCGTCGTGGCTGGTGCCGTCACGGTCGACGGCGCCGTCGCGGGCGTCGATGATGAACCATCACCTCCGGTTCCCAAAAGCGCGCCACCAATTACAACGCCTACAATGAGAGGTCCGTGCTCTTGCCGACGCCGGTGAACACAATTTGATCCGGGCGGAAGCCGCACCGCATGGCCACGTCCACCTCGCCGAGCGAGTTGGCGTCGCCGTGGCTGCCGAGCGACTGCAGCAGCCGCACCACCGCCAGCGCCGAATTGGCCTTCAACGCGTAGTGGAGCGCGTGCGGATAGCCGCCGAACGCCTCGTCGAGCGTCGCGTACGCCGCGCGAATGACGCCGGCGTCGTAGATGTAGCAAGGCGTGCCGACGGCGGCTGCGCTGTCGGAAAGCCGGTCCGTGGTTGCGTCTGTAGTGGTCGAGGGAGTGGGTGAGGCCACTCCTTCGATTCTATCGCGCCAGGACACCGGGGTCACGAACGTGTCTGGCGGCGGGCCGGGCGACGCTTGCCCGACCCGCCCGAGCCCTCCTACTGGTTCCGCATGGTGTTGAAAAGGTAGGTGCCTGGCAGACCGCCCGGAAGGGCGCCGTTCTCCCCGAAAATCACCATCCCGTTTGTGACGTTCCCTCTGGCGTCGATGATGCCCCTGAAGCGGACCAACACATTCGGGAAACCGGCCACCGTTCCGGTCGCCGTCAGGTTGAATTCGCCGGCCGTGGTGTTGTACGACCCGCTCACCGCGAGGAAGGGCGCCGCACCCAGGACACTCATGGCGCCGGCGGTGGGACTGCTCACGATCAGCTGCGGAACGCGCTGACAGAACTGGAGGGTGGAGTTGTGGTTCGCCCGGTCCTCACCCACGGCGCATCCCGTGAGGTTGTGCGTGCCCGCCGGACTCCCGATAGACGGCGTGGGGGTCGGCGGGGGTGACGCCGGTGGCGATGACGGTGGAGCCACCCCCACTGTCGGCGGTGACACCGTCGGCGCGAGCACCGAAGCCGTTTTGCCGTCGCCTCCGCGGCCCAAAAGCACGCCGCCGACCACGGCCGCGCCGGCCAGCGGGCCGTAAATCTCCGGCTTCAAGATCAAGCTGCCGGTCTGCGTGGGCTTTATCCGGGATTCCTCCTCACACGGTTCGCGAGTGGACAGGACCGATCTGGGGCGGCTGAAATCGATCTTGATCTGTCCGCCCTCGGTGCGCCACATCTGATGCTCGAAATATACCCAAAAACCGCCGACGCATTCGCGGAAGGTAAGGAACGGCGGGTTGTCGGCCGGCACTGCGCGATCCCCGCCGTCGAGCCGACGAAAATCCTGGCGGGTGATCTCGCGGCGGCGCGGCTTCGCTTTAGGGTCGAAGGGCTGGTCTACGCAGGGCTGATCGGTCGCCTGATCGAAAACGCGCACGATCGGTTGGCTGCCGTCCGGGCACTGTAAGGTCCGATCGGTGACGACGTGCCACAGACCGTCCGCGTAGCACTCCGAGAAGGTGTGATCCACGAGCCGTGTGCCGCCGGGACATGGCTCTGTGACTGGGCGCGGTGCCGGCGCCGGGGTCTGCCCTGGCACCGGCGGCGGCTGTTGCGCGCTCGTCGAGTGGTGCGGCAGCCAACCGCAGCAGAGCACCACGACCGCGAGCGTCGATATCTGTCTCCTCATCGGGTCACCTCAGCGCCGTTGCAGCGCGCCTGAATCTGGGGGATGCGTGCCTGAATGTAGATCGGCGGCTCGTCGATGGCGTTGGCTGGAGTGCGCGCGTTGGCCAGCTCCAGCGCCTTGAAAAACGCATCGAGCGCCTCCTGCCGCCGCCCGCCCTCGCAATTCCTTGCACGACGCCCGTGGCGCGCCCTGCGCGGCGGCGGACGCCGGGGCGGCCAGCATCAGCACGCCGGCCATCAACAGGGTGAGGAGCGCGAAGAGCACGAAGAGGTTCCGTCGCATCACTTCCTCCGGAGCCTCGCCAGGGGGCAACAGCCGATGGCCATCTTTAACTGGATGGACGGCGATCGTCAAGGAATTTCATAGCAGTACCAGAATATGGCC
The DNA here is from genome assembly GCA_038919385.1 of Vicinamibacterales bacterium. Classification (GTDB taxonomy): domain Bacteria; phylum Acidobacteriota; class Vicinamibacteria; order Vicinamibacterales; family UBA2999; genus 12-FULL-67-14b. The sequence continues at coordinate 4,300 of JBCKZH010000156.1, forward strand.
GACTAAAATGGTGGGTCAAGCACAGAATGCGAATTGATCTCAATTCGGACCTTGGCGAGTCATTTGGCCCCTGGTCCATGGGCGAGGACGCGGCCTTAATGACGAGCATTTCCTCGGCCAACGTCGCGTGCGGATTTCATGCGGGCGATCCTGGCGCCATGCGCGCAACAGTCACGCTGGCAAAGGCCAGCGGAGTTGCCGTGGGTGCGCACCCCGGCTTCCCCGACCTGGTCGGTTTCGGCCGGCGCGAGATCAAGGCCACGCCGCAAGAGGTGGAAGACTTCGTGCTCTACCAGGTGTCAGCGCTGGCCGGCATCGCCAGCGCGCAAGGCGTGCGACTCCAGCACGTCAAGCCGCACGGCGCCCTCTACAACATGGCGTGCCGCGACCGCGCTCTCGCTGGGGCGATTGCGCGAGCCGTGGCGGCGTTCGACAAGAACCTGATCCTGTTTGGACTGCCGAATTCGGAACTGGTGAAGGCCGGCGAGCTGGCGGGGTTACGGGTCGCGGCCGAAGTTTTTGCCGACCGCGCCTACAACCGCGACGGCTCGTTGGTGTCACGGCAACAGGCCGGCAGTGTCATCCACGACGAAAGGGCCGTCGTGATGCGAGCGATCCAGATGGCGCGCGAACATCAGGTCGTTGCCATCGATGGGTCGGTGATTCCCCTCGAGGCCGACACGATCTGCCTGCACGGAGACACGCCGGGCGCGGCGGACCTGGCTCGATCGGTACGGAATGGCCTGGAGGCGGCCGGCTTGACGATTCGCAGTGTCGGACAAACCTGAAGGCTTACCCGCACGCGCACCTGGCGCTGTGCAACCGCCTACTCGTAACGCATCGCGTCAACGGGCTCCAGCGCCGCGGCCTTCATCGCCGGGTACCAGCCGAAGACTAGCCCGACCACGATCGACACGACAAAGGCCAGCCCCACCGCGGTGGTGGACACATGCGTGCTCCAGCCGGCATACGTCGAGATCCCGGCCGAGACTGCAGCGCCGACGGCGATGCCGACGAGGCCGCCGCCGATGGTCATCAGCAGCGTTTCCACCAGGAACTGCATGGTCACATCGCGCCGCCGCGCACCGGCCGTGCGGCGGACACCAATCTCGCGGGTTCGCTCAACCACCGACGTCAACATGATGTTCATGATGCCGATGCCGCCGATCAGCAGCGCCAGGGCCGCCACACTGCCAACCACAACGCTGAAGGTGCGTTGCGTGCGGTAGCGCTGCGCCAGCAATTCGCGCGGCACGACGATCGTGAACTCGTCAGCCTCACGCGTCCGCAGCAACATGCGTCGGAACACCTCGCCCAGTTCTTCCGACCGCTCGCCCGCGTCCACCTGAATCCACACTTCGTCGACCGGTTGGTTGGGGGCGACGGCAAGGGTGTGCCCGGTGAGGGTCGGCAACGGCACGAAGGCCGCGCGGTTGATGTTGTGCCACCCCATGGTGCTGCCGGCTTGCGGGTCGGTTCCCTGCTCGCGAAGAACGCCGATCACCCGGTAGTGATCCGAGGCGACGGTGATGGTGTCGTCGAGGGGATCGCGAAAGCCAAACAATTCTCTGGCGAGACCCGAACCGATCACAGTCACCCGCGCGACCGCGGCTTCATCGGTCGCGGAAATGAACCGCCCGCGAGCCACGCCGAGGCGAAGAATCTGCTGAAAGGCGGGCGTGACGCCCAGCACCTGTCCGGTCACTGAATGCGCCGCGCGGCCGACCTTCAGATATCTCGAGACGACGGGCGACCCCAGGCGTGCGCTCGGCACCAGCGAGACGGCTCGTGCCGCATCCGCGGCCGCCAGGCTCCGCTTCATGGTGCCGCGCGCGTTGAGGCCGCCCGTGCTCTGCGCCACCAGGTTGTCGAGCCCGAGCGCGTCGACCTGGGCCAGCGCCTCTCGCGCGGCGCCTTCGCTGACCGACATCATGGCGATGACCGCGGCGACGCCCAGCACCACGCCCGTGACGCTCAGCGCCGTCCGCAACCGGTATCGGCCCAGTGCTTCGGTCGCAATCCGCAGGTATTCGGTGAGCTCAGCGAGGCTGAAGGGCATTACCACTCGCTGCGGCCTTGGCGGGCGAACCAGGCTCCGTCAGCGCCAGGCGATCGCCCTCCCGTACGCCTGTAATCACCTCGGCCATGTGATCGTTCGACACGCCAATCTCGACCGGCCGCGCCTCGGGTCCCGAGAACGTGTCGACGAACACCACCTGACGACCGTCCTTGTTGAAGATGGCCGTCACCGGCACGAGCAGCACATTCTGCCGCACGCCGACGATCACATCGGCGCGAATGGTCATCTCCGGCCGCAGTTCGGCGTCGGTGGGATCCAGCGTGATGATGAGATCAAAGCACTTGTCATCGAACGGGCGCGCCGCTGACGCGCTGGCCAGGGCGCCGACCCGTGTCACTCTGCCGGTGAGCTTCAAGTCCGGAAAGGCCTCCACCCGCACCGCCGCAGGCTGGCCGGCGCGGACCCGATGCACTTCCGCCTCGCTAACCGACGCCTCTACGAGCATCCGGTTCACTTCCGGAATCGTGACGATGCCCTGGGTCGCGAACACCCGGTCGCCGACGCGCAGCTTGCGGCGTGGATTGGCGTTCAAGAACTCCTCGTAGACCACCATGCCTGGGCCGCGGGCGCGAATGGTGCAACCGTCGATCAGCCGCGACAAGGT
>JBCKZH010000157.1:0-6964 GCA_038919385.1 Vicinamibacterales bacterium
CGTTAGTCCCAATCATAGCCTAAAACCTGGCCTCAGTCCGTCTCAGCCAGATGCCCTGCCTGTCAGAGTAGTCCCATCTGGAGCTTGGCCGCGGCCGACATTTTGTCGCCCGTCCAGGGCGGGTCCCACACGACCTCGACCTTGGCGTCCGACACCCCGGGCACGCTGCGGGCCTTGTCGCGCACTTCGACCGGTAGCTCCTGCGCGGAAGGGCACCCGGGCGAGGTCAACGTCATCGTCACGCCCACCAGGCCGGCCGCATCGACCACCACGTCGTAGATGAGGCCCAGCTCGTAGATGTTCACCGGCATCTCCGGGTCGAACACGGTTTTGAGCGCGTTGATCACGAGTGGACGAAGCTCGTCCGTCCTCGCGAGATCGGAAGTAATGCCGCTCACGGACTCGCTCACCGCGTTGGCGGGGCTGTCGGGAAGATCACCAGTCGTCATCATAAGTAGATACCGTCGAGTTAGTCGAGTTATTCAGTCAAGACGGGGTTCGCGCCCTCGTGGGCCACCGCCGCCTTCATGGTGTGCCACGCCAGGCTCGCGCACTTGATCCGCGTTGGAAATTCGCGCACGCCCGCCAACACCTTCAGCTTAAACGAACACTTCCCGCACCGTGTGCAGGCCGCGCACGAGGGCGTCGATGTCCTCGCAAGTGTTGTAGATGCCGAGCGACGCGCGAATCGTGGCCGGAATACCGAAACGGTCCATCACCGGCTGCGCGCAGTGCTGGCCCGTGCGCACCGCGACGCCCTCCTGATCCAGGATGGTGCCCGCATCATGCGGATGCACGCCGTCGAGCAGGAACGAGAGCACGCCCGTCTTGTGCCGCGCCTCGCCGACGATGCGCGCGCCGGGAATCTCGCGAACGCGCGCGGTCGCATACTCAAGCACCGCGTCTTCGTGCGCGAGCGCGGCTTCGCGGTCGATCGTGCCCAGGTAGTCGATGGCGGCCCCGAAGCCGACGACGCCCGCGATGTTCGGCGTGCCCGCCTCGAACTTGTAGGGCACCTGGTTGTAGATCGTCTTTTCGAAGGTCACCGACGCGATCATGTCGCCGCCACCCTGGTAGGGCGGCATCGCCTCGAGCAGCGCCGCGCGGCCATAGAGGACGCCGGTGCCGGTCGGACCGAACATCTTGTGGCTGGACAGCACGTAGAAGTCGCAGTCGAGCGCCTGCACGTCGATGACCAGGTGCGGCGCAGCCTGGGCGCCGTCGATCAGGACCTTGGCGCCAACCGCATGGGCCTGCCGGATCATGTCCCGCACCGGGTTGATCGTGCCCAGGGCGTTCGAAACGTGGCCGAGTGCCACCATCTTCGTGCGTGGCGACAGCAGGGCCGCGTACGCCTCTTGATCGATTTCGCCGCGCTCGTCGATCGGCGCCACGCGCAGCACCGCGCCGGTCTGCTCGCACACGAGCTGCCACGGGACGATGTTCGAGTGGTGCTCGAGCCAGGAGAGCACGATCTCGTCGCCGGCCCCGAGGGTCGCCCGGCCGTAACTTTGCGCGACCAGGTTGATGCCGTCCGTCGTGCCCTTGGTCAGCACGATGGTGCGTGGATCCGGGGCATTGAGGAACGTCGCGGCCCTGGCCCGGCTGCCTTCGTACAGCGCGGTCGCCCGCTCGCTCAGCAGGTGCGTCGCGCGATGGATGTTGGCGTTGGCGTGGCGGTAGTAGTCGTCCATCGCCTCCAGCACCGACGCCGGCTTCTGACTGGTGTTCGCGCTGTCGAGATACACGAGCGGCTTGCCATGCACGCGTTCGGACAGGATCGGAAAATCCGCGCGGACTTTCGCCACGTCGAACGTCGAAGCCACCGCGCTCGTGCCCGTCGCCATCACGGCCCCCCCGCCCTGAGCGCAGTCGAAGGGTCCTGCCCTGAGGGAAGTCGAAGGGTCACGTCGCGCTCGAGCGCGCTGAACAAGGTGGCCTCGATCTGCGCGCGAAGCGCCGGGATCTTCAGTCCCTCGAGCACTTCCCCGGCAAACGCGTGGAGCAGCATGTCGCGCGCCTCGGTGCGCGTCAGGCCCCGGGCCCGCAGGTAGAACATCGCCTCGTCGTCGAGCTGGCCGACCGCCGCGCCGTGCGTGCACTTCACATCGTCCGCGAAAATCTCGAGCTGCGGATTCGAGTTGATGGTGGCGTCGTCCGACAACAGCAGCGCGCGATTGGTCTGCTTCGCGTCCGTTTTCTGCGCGTCGATCCGGACGATGATGCGGCCGTTGAAGACGCCGCGACCCTTGCCGGACAGGATGCCCTTGTAGAGTTCGTGGCTCGTGCAGTGCGGCATCGCGTGGTCGAGCGAGGTGTGCGTGTCCATCAGGCGCTCGCCGTCGACGAGATACACGCCGTTCATCGTGCAGTCGGCGCCCTCGCCCTTGAGGCCGATACCGATGTCGTGACGCATCAACCGGCTGCCGGTCGAAAACGCGTGCGACGAGAACACGCCCCTGCGCTCTACGTGCACCTGGAGGTTGGCGACGTGAAACGCCTTCTCCGACTCCCGCTGATCCGTGTAGAAGTCGACGACCGCTCCCTCGCCCACCACGACTTCGGTGACGGCGTTGGTGAAGTACACGTCGCCGGGTGCACCGGCGAAGCTCTGCGCGATCGTGACCTGGCTGGCCGGCCCGGCGACGACCAGGACGCGCGGATGCGAGACCACGCCGACGGCGTGGGGCGTGGGGCGTGGGGCGTGAGGAGATTCGGATCCGGTCACGATCACGACATGAATCGGCGTCTCAACGATCGCGCCCTTCGTCACGAGGATCGCCACGCCATCGTCCAGGAACGCGGTGTTGAGTGCCGCGAACGGATGGGCGTTGATGTTGAAGGTCGCGGCCAGGTGTTCGCGGAGGCCGCCGGTCTCGTCGCGGGCCCCGTCCCGCAGGCTCACGATGTGAAGGCCTTTCGGCAGGGTGCTCAGGTCCGACAGTGCCGCCACGAATTGGCCGTTGACAATGGCCAGGCGCACGGCGCCGGGGACCGTCACGCCGGCGACGAGCGCCGCGGCGTGGCGCGGCAGTCCCTCGGCCAGCGCAAACTCCGCCTCGGCAATCGGCGACACGTTGGTAAAGCGCCAGTCTTCGTCGCGACTCGTCGGAAACCCGATGTCGGCGAAGCGCGCCGAGGCCCTGGCGCGGTGCTCCCGCACCCATGCCGGCGCGGCGCTGCCGCGGCTCTTGGTAAACCGGCCGTACTCGGCCAGGTAGGTGTCGTGCCGTGCCGCCACGGGACTCATGGTCACGTCCTCGCGCCCGCGGCGGCCGTCTCGAGCCAGCCGTAGCCCTTCTCTTCGAGTTCGAGCGCCAGTTCGCGGCCGCCCGATCGCACCAGCAGGCCATCGCTGAGCACGTGCACGAAGTCCGGCACAATGTAGTTGAGCAGCCGCTGGTAGTGCGTGACCACGATGAACGAGCGGTCGGGACTGCGCATCGCGTTGACGCCTTGCGAGACAATCCGCAGCGCGTCGATGTCGAGGCCCGAATCGGTTTCATCGAGCACCGCCAGCGTGGGCTCAAGCACGGCCATGTGGAAGATCTCGTTGCGCTTCTTCTCGCCGCCCGAGAAGCCTTCATTCACCGAGCGCTGCAGCATCTTCTCGTCGACGTCGAGGATCTTCGCCTTCTCTGTCATCAACGCCATGAAGTCCATGGCGTCGAGCTCTTCGAGGCCGTGGTGCTTGCGCTTGGCGTTGAGCGCCGCCTTCAGGAAGTAGGCGTTGTTGACGCCGGGAATCTCCACCGGGTACTGGAACGCCATGAACACGCCTTCGCGGGCGCGCTCGTCCGGATCCATGTCGAGCAGGTCCCGCCCCTGGTAGGTGACCGTGCCGTCGGTGACTTCGTAGCCGGGGTGGCCCGCCAGCGCGCGCGCGAACGTGCTCTTGCCCGAGCCGTTCGGGCCCATGATCGCGTGCACTTCGCCGGCCTTCACCGAGAGCGTGATGCCGCGGAGGATTTCCTTGTCTGCGACACGAACTTTCAGATTCTTGACGTCCAACATGATTTAACCGACCGACCCCTCGAGACTCACGCCGAGCAGCTTCTGTGCTTCGACCGCGAACTCCATCGGCAGCTCGCGGAACACGTCCTTGCAGAAGCCATTGACGATCATGTTGATCGCGTCTTCTTTCGAGATGCCGCGCTGCTCGCAATAGAACATCTGGTCTTCGCCGATCTTCGAGGTCGACGCTTCGTGCTCGACCTTGGCGGTGCTGTTCTTGATTTCCAGGTACGGGAACGTGTGCGCGCCGCAGCGGTCGCCGAGCAGGAGCGAGTCGCACTGCGAGTAGTTGCGCGCGTTGGTCGCGTTCTTGCCGATCTTCACCGCGCCGCGGTAGGTGTTCTGGCCCTTGCCGGCTGAGATGCCCTTCGAGACGATCGTGCTGCGGGTGTTCTTCCCGAGGTGAATCATCTTGGTGCCGGTGTCGGCCTGCTGGTAGTTGTTGGTGACGGCCACCGAGTAGAACTCGCCGACCGAATCGTCGCCCAGCAGGATGCAGCTCGGATACTTCCAGGTGATGGCCGAACCGGTCTCGACCTGCGTCCAGGTGATCTTCGAGCGGGCGCCCTTGCAGATGCCGCGCTTGGTCACGAAGTTGTAAATGCCGCCCTTGCCGTTCTTGTCGCCCGGATACCAGTTCTGGACGGTCGAGTACTTGATGGTCGCGTCGGTGTGGGCCACCAGTTCGACGACCGCGGCATGCAGCTGGTTCTCATCGCGCATCGGCGCCGTGCAGCCTTCGAGGTAACTCACATACGCGCCCTCGTCCGCGATGATCAGCGTGCGCTCGAACTGACCCGTGTTCTTCGCGTTGATGCGGAAGTACGTGGACAGCTCCATCGGGCAACGGACGCCCTTGGGGATGTAGACGAAGCTGCCGTCGGTGAACACGGCGGAGTTGAGGGCCGCGAAGTAGTTGTCCATGTGCGGCACCACCGACCCCATGTATTGCTTCACCAGATCGGGATGGTCCTTCACCGCATCCGAGAACGAGCAGAAGATGATGCCCATCTCCGCAAGCTTGCCGCGGAAGGTGGTGGCCACCGAGACCGAGTCGAACACGGCATCCACCGCCACATTCGACAGGAGCTTCTGCTCGTTGAGCGGGATGCCCAGCTTGTCGAAGGCCGCCCGGATTTCCGGATCAACTTCGTCCAGGCTGTTCAGCTTCTTCTTCTCCGACGGTGCCGCGTAGTAGCTCGTGCCTTGATAGTCGATCGGCGGGTGGTGAACGTTCTGCCAGTTCGGCTCGGTCATCTTGAGCCACGCGCGGAACGACTTGAGCCGCCACTCCAGCATCCAGTCCGGCTCGCCCTTCTTTCCGGAAATCAGCCGGACGGTGCCCTCGTTCAGGCCGACCGGGACAATGTCCTGCTCGACGTCGGTGACAAACCCGTACTTGTATTCAGTGTTCGCGAGTTCTTCGATTTGCTGCGTTGCGGTGCTCATGGTTTTTCTGCTTTCTGCCTTCTGTCGCTAGGTCGAGAACGATGTGCCGCAGCCGCATGTTTTCGCGGCCTGTGGGTTCTTCAATGTGAATGTCGTCGCCATCATGTTGTGCTCGTCGAAATCGAGCACCGTGCCGTCGAGCAGTTTCAGACTGCGCGGGTCAACGAAGACCTTCGCGCCGTCGGCGCCTTCAAACACCTGGTCGGTCGCGCGCGTGTCGGTGTCCCATTCGAATTGGTAGCTGAAGCCCGAACAGCCACCAGCCTTGATGGCCATCCGCAGCCCGCCGCCAGGGTGCGGGTTCTTCGCCACCTGCCGGTTGATGACCCGTGCCGCACTTTCTGTGATCTCAATCATCTGGCGCACTCATTCGCCCATGGGCGCAACAAAGACCATTCGCGACACCGTTGGCGCCGCCACGGGCACCGGGGTGTCGTTGTCCGCCGCCATCTCCGCCACGGTCACCGTGGTGAGCGCGTCGAGAATGCGGGCCTTGATCTTCCAGAGCGGGTCCCGGATGCTGCACTTGCTGAACTGATCGCAGGTGTGGTCATCCTCGGAACACGCGGTCATCGTCACGGGGCCGTCAACCGCTTGAATCACATCCGCTACCGTGATCGCAGTGGCCGAGCGACCGAGCCGATACCCGCCTCGCGTGCCCTGCACCGAGACCAGCAGGCGCACACGGACGAGCCGCTGTAACACCTTCGCCAGTAGCTCCAAAGGAATGTCGTAGGATTCGGCGATTTCGCGGGCGCTCGACGAAGCACCATCGTCTGGCCTCATGGCCAGGTGCGTCATCGCCATCAGCGCGTAATCCGACTTCTTTGAAAGCCTCAGCATATTGGCCGCCCACCTATATCCGACCTTGTAGGTCTGACTTTACTCCCAGATATCGGACAATGCAAGTCGGAGATCGGGTCGTGGAGATGGGAAGGGGTCGGTCGATCCAATCCAGAATGCCGCCGGTCAGGTTCCGAACGTTCGTAAACCCTTTGGACTGAAGGAGTTCCTGCGTCTCGCGCACAACACCTTCACCGTCGGATACGTGCCGCGCACGAGGCAATCCGCGTCCGTACCACGGAAAGCGATATCGTTGCCTCCGGCCACGAGCCAGGCGCGTGCCCGCTTCACGGGTCCCCTGCGCTCGTGCCCCTCGTGCCGCCGCAGCCATAGCCGGGCCTTGGCGGAGTTTAGTGCCCACGTGCCAGGTCTAAACCCACTGTCTTTCAAACGGTCAGCTTTCAGCGGGTCCGGTCTGATCGGCGGTTTCGAACGGGCGAGCACGTGGGCATAGCAGGAACCACGAGCGTTACTATGAACGAACTACCGCTCGCAGGCGGCGCGGCTGCGACTTTCAGTCGCGCGCGGAGTCTACCGCCTTTCAGGCGGTAGTTCGTTCAAGTTTAAGCATCCGCAGATGACGCAGATTGCAATGCCGAGCGGCGCCCGCGCCGCTTCGCATCTGTGTCCATCATGTGCGTCATCTGCGGCCCCGGCG
>JBCKZH010000158.1:0-6730 GCA_038919385.1 Vicinamibacterales bacterium
CGGACGCGGAGTGCCTTGTATAAATTCGGGAAATAGGCTTGCGGCTTGAGGCTTGAGGCTTGAGGCTTGAGGCTTGAGGCTTGAGGCTTGAGGCTTGAGGTAGGAGTTGCTGAGTAAGCTCTTGGTCGTCAATCTGCTGGTGCTGCCGTTGGTCGCCCAGCGCCCGATCGATCTGCGCGAACGCAATTTCCGCGCCTCGTCCGAGCTGGTGACGACGGCGGTCACGGTGAGGGATGCAGTTCACGAAGCAGCGCGTGCCGGTCAGCCTGGCGCTGGCGCTCGACATCAGCGACAGCATGCGCGGCCAGCGCATGGCCGAATGCGCGCAGCGCCCTCGCCACCTTTCTCGACACACTGCTCGCCCCAAACGACGAAGCGGCGCTGCTCGGGTTCAATCACGAAACCAAGATGCTGGCGCCGTGGACCACCGTGCGCGGCGGCATGCGCGCCAAGCTGGACGAGATCCGTCCGTCTGGCGGCACCGCGCTGTACGACGCGCTCGATGTGTCGCTGCCGCTGTTCGCGTCGCGCATGCACCCGCGCGCGGCGATTCTGCTGGTGTCGGACGGGGCCGACACCGCGAGCGACACGACGCCGACGGCGCTCAAGCAGAAGCTGGTTCGCAGCGACGTCTTCCTCTACGCCATCGGCATCGACTCACTCGACGAAAAACGCGATCCGGCGTTTGAAACCAAGATGCGGGAAGTGCTAATGGTGTACCAGGAAGTGATGCTGCCAAACCGGGCCGATCCGACGGCGGAGACCGCTCCCCCGGCGCCGGCGGTCATCACCGTGTCGATCGACGAAAAACCCGGCGTGCAGGCCCTTGCCAACACGACCCCGGATTTGCCGCCGGTCGCCGGACAGTACCCGCAGGTGGCGCGGGATCACGAATACACGAGGCACGGCACCCTGTCGATTCTGGCCTCGCTCGATCTGCACGACGGTCGTATCGTGGCGAGAGTCGAGCCCCGGCACCGCAGCCGGGAATTTGTGGCCTTGCTCACGGATCTGGATGCCTACTATCCGCCGGGGGTGACGATTCGCATCATCCTGGACAACCATTCGGCGCACATCGGGTGGTGCGCCAGACATCCAAGGGCGAGCACGAACGGCGTGCCGAAAAAGACAACCAGAATCAGGAGCACGAGCGAGCGCGAGGTGAATGCCTTGCTGGCCTGAACCTGGGCCGGCCGCTCGATCTGGTACATCGACGGCCCTGCGCGCGGTGCTACACTCACTTGGGGGGATGTCCAATGGAAACGCTGACGCTCGACGATGATCTCGCAGCGATCTTGGCCGCAGAGCACGACTCCATCCAAGTGGCCGCGCGCGAAGCCCTCGTCATGGAGCTGTTCCGTCGGGGGCGACTCTCGATCGGAAAGGCGTGTGAGTTGCTGCGCCTGACGCGCGAGGCGTTCGCCGGCCGCGCGGCCGAACTCGGATCTCAAAGCAGCCTCGGCGTCGTAGTGAGCTTTTAAGGTTTCCGTTGGCACGACCGCAGGCTACGGCGGTGGCCGGCGACGTAGGTACGGGAGGTGGGCGTCCGGCTGATCGCGGGCACTTGCTGCCGCGGGGGTTCCCGGTCGACGAGCATGTAGCACTTGCCCAGCACGGCGGCGCATTGCATGCGGGCCAGTGCTTCCTGCGCCGCCAGAGTGAGCTCGAACAAGCCGTGAGCCGCAATCCATTTTCCGCTCGAGTCTCCGCCGCTACGCCGTGCGCTCGAGGGTGTAGCTGAATCGGCCGGCGCGGTTGCGGGCGCGCGTGAGACTCCAACGTCCGCCGAGCACACCGCTCCGTTGCGGCGCGAGCGGATCGCCGGTCGACGCGAACGCGTCGCCGGCCTTGGACAGAATCTCGAACCTTATGTCGCTGCCTCGAGCATCGATGAGCCAGTACTCGCGCACATTGGCGCGGCCATAGGCGTCGCGCAGGAATCGATTGTCCTTTTTCACCGACGAATCGCTCACGATCTCGACCACCAGATCGGGGCTGCCCAGGATTTCGATGAAGTCGGAGCTATCGCCCACGCGAGGGACCAATCGGACGCGGCCCTCGTCGAACGCGGTCCACGAGACGAACGTCAGGTCCGGCTCGCAACTCAAGCCAGCCTCTTGGTTCGTCACGAGCGCCCCGTCTGGATACACTTCGCCAAGATCGTGCGCCTGCACAAAGGAGACAAGCACTGCTGTCACCGCGGCTTTGACTTTGTTGTGGGCCTCGATGGACTCCGGGCTCATCTCGACGAGCACCTCTCCCCGGACATACGTCGTCCGGACACGTTCGGGGTAGGCGTCCGAGGTGACCCACGCGCGGTACCCTGTGTGATCGAAGGCGGCGTCCGGCACGATCACCCGATCTTCGATGATGAGCGCCCGACCTGTGGACATGATGAGGTCAGTGTAACACTCTACCGACAACGCCCAATCGCTGGAGAATCATGTGAGCGTGAAGGTCCGCCCCGACAGACTTTTCGATCACCCCGACCCGAGGAACAATTCGAGACCCTGGTCGGTAGTTCGAGCCGAACGCCGCGGCGCCCCAGGCGAGGGTAAAGACGAGGCCCGAGAGCCAGAACATCTGGAGGGGGGTGCCGGCTCACATCGGCGAGGTCTCGGCGCTGGTGGGGGTGAAGTCGGACAGCAGCGCGTGCAACTCGCGCAGGACTTCGTCGTTTCGACCGTCGAGTGCGAGCACTTCGAGGCGGGCGATTGCTTCGGCTAGCCCGTTGCGATCGCGTAGCGTTGACGTCTGAACTCACAAAGAGCTACACGAAGAATTTATACGAACGGTTACGAGACCCGGCCTATGCGGCCGAATACATCAACGCCGCGTTGGCGGAGGGTGACGAGGCGGTGCTGATGACCGCAATCCTGCGGGCGCTCGGCTTGAAGCTGAGGGTTGAACAAGGAGAAGCCGCGTAGCCGCGGTGTGGAGCAAAGCCTCACCGCCATATGAAACCCCCTGGCGGGCTCAGGGTGGCGGACGGAGCGCTTGATCTCCAGCGCCCAACGGCCTGTCGGCTGCAGATCCACCACGAGATCGATCTCGGCGCCTGCGGCCGTCCGGTAGAAGCACGCCGCGCTTCCCGCAGGCACGGCCCGCAGGACGTGCTCGACGCAACCACGCACCCATTCTCCTCCTGGTCAACCAGGCCCTGGCGGCGGCCGCATGACCGCATCTCACGAATTGACGTGCGCCCACGTCGGCGTGGACGTTGCTGTAGTCGCGGCCAAGCGACTTGGCCTGTTCGGATCGCGTGCGCGCGGAGAGGCTTCGAGCGATGCCGACTTCGACCTCCTACGCATTGCACATCATCCACGTCATGGATAATATGCAAGGATGATTCAGCGACGGAAGTGCACCGCCGTGCGGCAGGCGCTGGCGAGGCAGGCCGCTGTCGCCCTGCTTGGTCCGCGGCAGGTGGGCAAGACCACACTGGCCCTGGAACTGGCGGAGGAGGGGCCATCGCTTTATCTCGACTTGGAGGCCACTGAGGATCGCCGGAAACTTGACGATCCAGCGCTCTTCCTGCGCCAGTACGAGGACCGTCTCGTCGTGCTCGACGAGATTCACCGGGTGCCGGAACTCTTTCGCGCGTTGCGCGGCGTGATCGACCAGGGCCGGCGCCGGGGCCATCGGACGGGCCGGTTCCTCTTGCTGGGTTCAGCATCAATGGAGTTGCTGCGCCAGTCAGGCGAGAGCCTTGCAGGCCGCATTGCCCACATTGACCTTGGACCCTTCGACGCGCTGGAGGTGGCCGGCGAGGATGCGGACCTGACTTCGTTGTGGGTGCGCGGTGGTTTCCCCGGCAGTTACCTGGCTGAGGACGGCCGAGCGAGTCTGGCGTGGCGCAAGGACTTCATCCGCTCCTACCTGGAGAGGGAGATTCCCTTGCTCGGCCCCACCAGGATACCCGCGGAAGCGCTGGAGCGCCTCTGGACGATGTTGGCGCACAATCAGGGCGCGCTGCTGAACGCCTCTCGCCTTGCGGCAGCGCTAATGGTGAGCGCGCAGACGACCACGCGGTACATCGATCTGCTGGTGGATCTCCTGTTGGTGAGACGGCTCAGGCCGTTCCATCACAACGCCGCCAAGCGCGTCGTCAAGTCGCCCAAGGTCTACGTGCGCGACAGCGGTCTCGTCCACGCGCTGTTGGGCATTCCCGACCACTTCGGACTTTCGGGGCACCCCGTGGTGGGCGCAAGCTGGGAAGGCTTCGTCATCGAGAACGTGATCGCGGCGGCCCCCGACCTGGCGATCGCGAGTTTTTATCGCACGTCCGCGGGAGCGGAAATCGACCTGGTGCTGGAAATCCCTGGTCATGGCCTCTGGGTGTTCGACATCAAGCGTGGGTTGTCGGCCCGGCCCGAGAAGGGATTTCACCTTGCGTGTGGCGACCTGCGCCCATCCCGGTGTTTCTTCGTGAACTCCGGCCACGACCGTTATCCCATCACCGGCGGTGTCGAGGCGATTGGACTGACGGACATCATGACGACCCTGGCAGCGCTGGAGTGATCCGGCACCCACCTCCGCCCTCCGGGCTACGGCGGGCAGGCGCCGCCCGCAGATCGTCGTCACCCCAGTCCCGACGCGCGCGCCAGCCGCAACGGCGGCAGACGATGGGCCGAATCGAGGTGTGAGCACCGCGGCGCGGCCGGCCAGCCGGCCTGCACCAGTCAGCCATTGAATATTGGTAACTACTCAGGTAGCCCCACCACGGCGCGACCGTTGACAGAAGAGTAGCTTCGCCCCCCCCGAGCACAACAGAAGAGTGTTTCGCTCGACTCGGCCGGGGTGTTTGCCGTACTCTGCGAACCATGACAGGCGTCATGGTTCTGCAAGGGTGCGAGGTGAGCGGCGCGGATCTCGGTCTGATCCGCGAGTCTGCTGGCCGAGCACCCCGCGTGGGGCCGGACCCGCCTGAGCGAGGCACTCTGCCGGCGCTGGGACTGGCGCCATGCGCAGGGCCGGGCCACAGAGATGGCGGCGCGCACGTGGCTGCTGACACTGGAACGGGCCGGCCACATCCGCCTGCCGCCGCGTCGCGGCCCGTCGTCGAATGGGTCATGGTGCGCGCACTAGTGTCAGGTCATAAGTCGAATAAATAGAGTTGGTTACAGTCGCCGATGTCGTCGAACGGCAGAATTTCGTACGGGCAAGCATCGAGACGCCAGGGAACTCTTGGTGGCACTTCAATATCTCCGTCATGTTGACTGGAAGACATCAATCCTGGCGCGCGCCTGACTTGTCGATCCCAAGCTCGACCATCATCACCACCCGGTCGCCCGGCGGCGCCGGAGGTTTACCTCAATCGCCAACCGCGATCGGTCACGAAACACGCTCACCCTTCGCGTGCTGGCCAGCGAGAAGAAAGGTCTTGATCAGATCGCCCTCACCGCACACCGTCATTCCCGAAAACCGTTTGTACCACCGACCCTCAGGCACCTCAGGCCCGGTGTCGAGCCACGTCGCCAGCTGCTCGAGTTGAGACGCCGGAATCCCGCGGCTCTGGATGCGGTCGAGAAGGTGCTGGAAGAGCGCGGGCGGAAGGTGCTGGCGCCGGACCTTCGGCACGACGCAGCCTCAGATTCCATAGAAGCCGCGGGCTAGACGTTCTTTGATACGAGCCGCCTCGACGGGATTAGCAGCGCTGGCAAGCTGCTTGGCGAGCAGGCCGAGCTCCTCGGGGCCAAGACGATGGCCCTTGCCTTCGAGTGCCGTCAGTTCGGCTGTCTGATCGACCAGGGCGAACTCGGTTGGCGTGAGCACGGGTTGAACTCTTGCCATACTCGTTTAGCCTCAATTCTTGTGTTTATATTACTCTTTGTCACTCACCACGTCCAGAAGACGCGCCCAGCATTCTCTGGATGCTTCCCTGCAGCCATCAGCCACAGGTGTTCGGGGTTAGCGTCCGCTTCACCGCATTGCTGGCCTTGGCATCCCCGACCATCACGTTCGACAGGCCCGGCTCCTGCGACACGCCGAAGAACTCGTGAGACTTTGGGCGCCGCATGTCGGCGTCGATCAGGAGCACCCGCTGCCTCGCGAGCGCCAGCGACATCGCCAGGTTCGCCGACACCACGCTCTTACCCTCGCCAGGCCCCGTGCTCGTGACCACGATCGACTTCGACCCGGCATCCGTGGAAGAGAAGAGTACGTTGGTCCGAATGCCGCGGAAGGCCTCCGAAAACTCGTGTGGCATCCCCTTGCCGATGAGCGGCGGCCCGGTGGGATTTTTTCGCGCCGCCGGCCTTCCAGCCACCTGCGGTTCGCGGTCGAGCACCGTCAGTGAAGGATCGAGCTCGGCGTCCGCGCCAGCCGCAGCGGCGGCAGACGATGGGCCGCTTCGAGGTGAAGAGGGTAACAACGCGGTCCGAGAGCTCGGGTTGAGTTCGGACGAGATCGATCGAGCCGCACTGTTCGCACAACGCCATAGCGGAGCTTACCGAGGGGGAGATGCATTTCTATCACAGGCGCGTGCAAGGCCTCCCCGGCGTGGGGAAGAATGCCGCGTTATCGGGCCGTCGCGCGCAGCCTCCCGCTCTCGCGGTCGAGGGCCTTGATGGCCTCTTGAATCACATTCACGTCACGAGCTTCGAACAAGGGTTGGACTGATGCTGAATGGCGCCGTGCCCTTGATGAGACGACCCTTGCAGTGTAGACACTCCATCAGGGTGTCCTCCTTCGGAAATCCAGAATTCATCGCCCAGCGATAGTAGTTCAC
>JBCKZH010000159.1:0-6586 GCA_038919385.1 Vicinamibacterales bacterium
TGCGCAAGACCGAGTACTACCGAGTGACGGGCAAGGACCGGCGCTTCATCAAGGGCCAGAAGTACACCTTGCTATCGCACCGGGAGAACCTGACGACGAATGGCCGGCGGAGTCTGAGGCTGCTGCTGAAGGCCAACAGGAGGTTGAACACGGCCTACATCCTCAAGGAGGAATTCGGCAAGCTCTGGGACTACGAGAGGGAAGGCTGGGCACGGCGCTTCTTCGAGAACTGGCGAGAGTCGCTCAAGTGGCAGCGCCTCAAGCCCTACGAGAAGTTCGCCGAGATGATCGACCGGCACTGGGACGGCATCGCGGCCTACTGCAAGCCGGAGAACAAGGTTGCCTTGGGATTCGTAGAGGGCTTGAACAACAAGATCCGGGTGATCCAGCGGCGCAGCTACGGCCTACGCGACGAGAATTACTTGCGCCTGAAAATCCTCACCTGCATGCTGGATCCGATCTGAAATCAGGCGAAAATTACCCACTCGATTGGGAGAAGACCCTTTTTTCTAAATGCGATCAAGCTTCGAACCGGCTGACACGCATTTTGAAGAATTGTCTCTGTGTCCTCTGTGTGCTCTGTGGCTAATGTCCCTGGACAAGGAGTGCGTGTTTGTTCGACAAGCTCGAAACCGTTGAAGGCAAGTACGAGGAGCTGATGGCATCGCTCGGCACCACCGCGGTGCAGAGCGACGCCAACGAATTCCGCAAGCAGTCGAAGGCGCTGGCGGAAATCGAAGAGCTCGTGCAGCGCTACCGCGAGTACAAGGCGGTCACGCAGGAGATCGCCGGCACCGAAGAGATGATCAAGGGCGGCGACTCCGAAATGCGCGACCTCGCGCTCGAGGAGCTGAGCGATCTCAACGTCCAGAAGGGACGGCTTGCCGACCGGATCAAGATCCTGCTGGTGCCCAAGGATCCCAACGACGACCGCAACGTCATGGTGGAGATCCGGGCGGGCACGGGCGGCGAAGAAGCGGCGCTGTTCGCCAGCGAGCTGTATCGCGCCTATACCCGCTACGCCGAGCGCCAGCGCTGGAAGATCGAGTTGATGTCGCTCAGCGAAGCCGGCAAGGGCGGCGTCAAGGACGTGGTCGTCAGCATCGAGGGCAAGGGTGCGTACAGCAAGCTGAAGTACGAGAGCGGCGTGCATCGTGTGCAGCGGGTACCGGCGACCGAAGCCAGCGGCCGCATTCACACCTCCGCGGCGACCGTCGCGGTGCTGCCCGAGGCGGACGAGGTCGACATCCAGATCCAGGAGAAGGATCTTCGCATCGACACCTTCTGCTCGAGCGGTCCCGGCGGGCAGAGCGTCAACACCACCTACTCCGCCGTGCGCATCACGCACATCCCCACCGGCACGGTCGTCTCGCAGCAGGACGAGAAGTCGCAAGTGAAGAACCGCGCCAAGGCCATGAAGGTGCTGCGCAACCGCCTCTACGAAGCCGAGATGCAGAAGCAGCACGATGCCATCGCCAAGGACCGCAAGAGCCAGATCGGCACCGGCGATCGCTCGGAGAAGATTCGCACCTACAACTTCCCGCAAAGCCGCGTCACCGATCATCGGATCAACTACACGACCCACCAGCTGCATGGCGTGATGGACGGCAACCTGGACGAGCTGATCGACGCCCTGTCGACCTACTACACCGCCGAGAAGCTCCGCGAAGTCACCCAGTCGGGCCAGTGACGCTGCGCCAGCACCTGACCGCCGCCAAGACCCGTCTCGTCGTGGCGGGGATTGAATCGTCTGAAGCGGCGCGTGACGTCTTGCTACTGGCGCGCCACCTGCTCGACTGGGATCGCGCCACCATCCACGCGCGCGACACCGATGCGCCACCCGATGGGTTTGCCGCGAAGTACGAATCGGCGATCGAGCGCCGGTCGCGGCGCGAGCCGATCGCCTACATCACCGGCGTGCAAGAGTTCTGGAACCGCGACTTCGCGGTATCGCCCGCGGTGCTGATCCCACGGCCTGAAACCGAACTGATCATCGAGGAAGCGCTGTCGATGGTGTTTGGCGTCGCGGCCGACATCGGCACCGGCAGCGGCTGCCTGGCGGTGACGCTCGCTGCCGAGTGCCCGCGCGCCCGCATCATCGCCACCGATATCTCGGCGCCGGCACTGGCCGTGGCGCAAGCAAACGCCGAGCGCCACGCCGTCGCCGATCGCATCGAGTTCCGCGAGACCCGTTATCTGGATGGCATCACCGGCCCCTTCGACCTGATCGTCTCGAACCCGCCCTATGTCACCAACGACCAGTACGCGACGCTCGCACCAGAAGTGCGCGAGTTCGAGCCGCGCACAGCTCTGACGGCGGGTCCTGATGGGCTTGACGAGGTCCGCGCGGTGCTGGCGTGCGCCGTCGAGAAGCTGGACCGCGGTGGGATGCTGCTGATGGAGATCGGCTACGGCCAGGCAGAAGCCGTTCGATTGTTGATCCTGGGCACGCCAGCGATGACGTTGATCCGCATCAGCTCAGACCTGCAGGGCATTCCCCGCATCATCATCGCCCAGCGCTCTTAGTTAGCACCCCAGGCAACAGTCGAATTTGGAGCCTTAACACCTGGTTCGTCAGTCTCATCTGCCAGCGTCAGCCGCCAAGGCCGAGAAACACCACTAGTGCTCGATCGAGAAGGGTTCGTTCACCGGCGCCCAACGTACCCACGCGTCGTCCGAGGCGAACCCGCGGGACGGCGGTCAGCTTATCGACCATCAGGCTGCAACGTTGGCGCAGCCCGTTCTGGTCATCTGGCGACACCGGAATGCGGAACGACGGGGCCTTGGCCGGGTCGGAGGTGATCGGGCACACCACGACCGAGTCGTTGGCGTCGAATCGGTCGTCTTGGATGATCACGGCCGGACGGGGCTTGCCGGAGTAGGCCGCTCTGCCGGCCACCGTCCAGATCTCGCCGCGGGTCATTCCGCGTCCCAGGCTGAGAGTGCGTCGATGAATGCCTGGTCGGCCTTCGCGTGCCGGCTCCGCGCGACGGCGAGACATTGGCGATGCGCGTAACGGGCGAAGGCTGCTGAGCGGGTGTCGGGCACCCACAGTTGGATAGGCCGAAGGCCCGCCTCTCGCAGCCGCGCGCGATGCGCCCGCACCTTGTCTCGAGACGGTGAGACCTTGGGTTTCGATCGTGACAGGGTGGACATTGGCTGCGCTCCGGTTACCTGTAACCTATCACAGCGATGACCCTGGAGTGTCGGCGGCGGCGCGTGCGCGCGCCTCTCGAATCGTACCCGGTATTCATCCCTCTCAGATGAGGTGTCGAGCGACTCCTTGATCAGCTTTACCGCCACGTCGCGTTAAAGTTTCAGGTCGCGACATAGGTAAACCGTGCCCATACCGCCCTCGTTCAGGACTCGAGTCACGGCGAATTGCCCGATCGCACCAAGCTCGGCAGCCACCGGCAGAGTATACGCTTCCACCCAACCGCACCGGCACCTCTGCACCTATGGCACCATAGCCCCATGAGCTGCCTCTTCTGCAAAATCGCCGCCGGCGAAATCCCCGCGTCGAAGGTCTACGAAGACGATCAGCTGATCGCCTTCAACGACATCAACCCGCAGGCGCCTACGCATGTCTTGATCGTGCCGAAGCGGCACGTGGCAACGCTCAACGACCTGTCAGCGGCCGATGACGCGCTGGTGGGAGCGATGGTGCGGCGCGCGGCGGCGATTGCGAAAGAGAGGGGCTTCGACGGTCCCGGGTATCGGACCGTCTTCAACTGCAACGCCCAGGCGGGCCAGACCGTCTTTCACATCCACTTGCACGTGCTCGGTGGGCGCACGATGTCGTGGCCTCCGGGTTAGGCGGGTCGGGCGTCCTTCCGGGCCAGCAGATAGCGCCCAAAGCCGGCGTCGCGTTGCAGCACGAAATCGACCGCTCGGTAGCCCTTCGAGAAGTACTCCTGGAACATCTGGCGCACGTGCAGGCGCCACGTCAGCGCGCGATCGGGCGCCTGTTGTTGCATCGGCGTAAAGCCGGTGGGGATTTCGATCCAGAGACGACGCTCGTCCACAGTGAGGTCGATCGACTTCACCTCCCGCCAGCTCCCAGCCATGGCCGTCACGTTCACCACGGGAGCCTCGCCTGCCTCATGGGACCGCGCCATCAGGCCGCGGGGTTGCTCCAGCCGTCGCCTCACGTGCGGTTCGCCAATGCGCCAACTGACGATCAGGCGATCGGTGGGGGTGCCGCGGTGCAGGGCGCTGGTCGACTCGCCGTAGAAGTTCTCCGCGTACTCCTCGACGACGCCGCCCAGCTTCGCGAAGTTGAGGTGCGCGTTCATGGCCTGCATGGGATCGAACGTCCACTCGATCAGTTCGTAGCCCTGGGCTAATGCGCGTGCGCGCTGCTCCAGCTTCAACCGGTAGCCCAGCCCGCCGCGATACTCGGGCAGTACGCCGGTCATGTGCGACCACTGCATGGGCCGGCCGTCCTTCATGCCGACCACGGCATAGGCAAAGCCGACCATGCGGTCATCGCCGTCGAACGCGCCAATCAAGGTCGCTCCGCGCTTCACGGTAAAGATGAAGACCGGAACGGTGACCGTGTCGGCGCTGTCGGTGTAACCCCAGATGGCGTGCTCGAGTTCAACCACCTGGCGGAAATCGGCGATCGTCTTGAGGTCGCGAATGTGAACGTTGTTCATGGTTAGGCCGGCCATCAGCCTGGAATCATAAACCGGTCTAGCCGTATTAGCGTGCGCCGAGCGTCGTCGATGGAGGGACGAAGCGGAGTTCCCGGCCTCAGAGGCCGATCATCTGGGCCTAGATGCTCCAGAAGGCGGCACAATAGTTCAAACTGCGGAGCCGAAGTCTCCTGCCACCGAGTCCAGTCGTCAATAAGGCCGGCACAGACGACCTGTTCGCGCGACACCCCACCTTCACTAACCACTCGTTTGAGACCTGCGCGGATGTGAACTGATAGGCAGCTGGAGACTCCGCCCTCCCTCCATCTGCGCGACTGTACAAACGATAGTTACGGGCGGGATCCCACGCCGAGAACGAGCCGTCAACGCGTGCATAGAGTACGAGGCCCTGATTTGGTGGCCGGCCAGGTGCCCGTTTCCACTCCTGGGCATTTGGATCCCAGTTGGATGAGGAACTGTGAATACTCTTGTCGCCGTCAAAGCTATAGCTAATGCTGGCATCCGGGCTTGCCGGAACCGCTGGCTCGTGCCACGTACGCGTCAGAGCCCACCAGGAAGCCTCGAGCAGGAAGCTCTTGCCAAGGCCATTGTCACCAGCGATCAAGTTGAAGCGGCTCGCAACGGGATCGAGCACCATCGACTTACTGGGGCCGACATGCTTTAATTCAAGTCTTTTCAACATGAAGTAGATTCCCGCCTTCCAGAAACACTATTCATCTTCGTCGCCGATATCATCCGGGGCGTCGTCGCCGATCACAACATCTTCTTCACTCGATTCGTCGAGCCAATTATCATTCGGAACGAGGCTCTCTAGGAACGCGGCGCGCGCCCGCACGAGATCGGGATGGGCTATTTCGCAAGCCGCCCGCGCCGAAGGCTCGTCCGGAGACAACAGGCGGAACTCTGAGCCTTGCTTCTCCGAAAGACGCAGCTCCATCTCCCACACTTCGTCGGGAATGGCGGACCACAGGCCGGCTTCCAGAATCCGCATTTCAGGCAACAGATGCCTATTCCTGCCGCGACCCATGCGGCGAACGGCTTCCTTCTCCACGGCGGCCAATGCCTCTAGAGCATGGTCACGCAGCCATGAGTCCCGACACGGGCCGCTGCCTTGGTCACCGATGTCCCGGCCACCGGGGCGATACGGAGCCTCGTCGATACGAAAGTCAGGACCGATCTCGTTCTGCAGACGGAGCTCCCACGCCCACGCCCGTTCAGGGTGGTAGCGCCAGAAGCACCCATGCGCAACGCCGAGCGATGGGTCTTTCTGGCACTTCTCATCCACGCGGTTCGGCCAATATCGCATCGCAAGATGAGACCAGTCGAAGTCTTTCTTGCCTTTGGCCTCGGACAACTGCTTCCACCATCTCTTCGGGTCCTTCCACTGAGGCTCGAGCAGCGACCATAGTGCAGCAGAGTTAATCATCACGCCGTCGTCAAGGTCAGGCGAGTAACGGGCGTCCTGCTCGCGTGGCGGGCACTTGGCGTCGGTCGGCGGCGCGCCGCGATCGGCGCACTGCTCGACAGAGTCTATGAAGGCCTGAAGCTCTTCTTTTGCTTTCAGCGACCGGTCGTATTGCTTTTCCGCCGCGCGCGCGGCCTTCTTGTCGGCGCCGTCGCGGGCAGCCCGCAAGTCGTTCAGCTCACCTTCGATCCGATTCAGGGTTGGATTGAGATGATCGGCAAGCAGCACGCGTAGCGTCGGCTCGGGTCAACCACAAGAAGCGCGCCCATGGGTCGTCACCCGCGACGCGCGACCTGCAGTTCCGCGACATTCGCAGACTGCGGACCACCTTCGCCGACCGGGACGATCCGATCATCAGCGTGGATGCCAAGAAGCGGAAGTTGGTCGGCCACTTCAAGAACGACGGCACGGCATGGAGCCAGGCACCCACGCTCGTCAACGACCACGACTTCCGCTCGCTGGC
>JBCKZH010000160.1:0-6488 GCA_038919385.1 Vicinamibacterales bacterium
TTCCCATCGCTCACCTCCGAGACATTGAGCGGACTCCTCCATCAAATCAAGACCGAAGGGCAACAAGCGGTGCTCACCGCCTTTCGCCGTTCGTTGCGCAGTCTAAGCCTTGGGGCTGGTGATGCCGGTGAGCGGATTCACCCCAGCACAGGCCCGCGACCCTGAGAAAATCGGCATCGGTCGTGCGCAGAACGGCGTCATGCGCGATCGCGTGCGCGGCAATCTGCGCGTCGGTCACGAGATTCGCGGCGGTGTTCCAGCACCTGAACCCCTGGCCGTGCGAGCCACGCGGGCACGTGGGCGGCCGCCTCGCCTGGAGTGAGCGGATGGTCGAACACACGAGCGCTGGTGCTGATGCGCATGAACCCGAACACCACCACGGTCGGCAGACCAACCGCCTCACGACCCGAGATGCACGCCTGCCATCACGCCGCGGCCGCAACATGATGCCGCGAGCCGGCGTCGTAGGCAGACAGCAGCAGATTGACGTCAGGGACAATCACGAACGGTGCCGCTGCTGCTGGTCCAGGAAGGCCTCGGCTTCCAACTCATCGGCCAGCTTGTTGAAACTGGTCGCGTCGATGCCTGCGCGCAATCCCAGAGGCGCGGCGCCGTTACCTCGAACGGGGGGACGCTCAGCCGTGGCGGCCTCGCCACCAAGGGCGGTGCGAATGGCCCGATTCAGCGTCTCCTTGAAGGATTGACGCGACTGGTGCATGGCGTCCTTCAGCAGTCGCTCAACATCCGCGTCAAGACTGACAGTGGTCCGCATGGAGGCATCGTGATGCTCGTCACGGATGCTGTCAAGATGCCTATTTTGTCAGAATCTGCGGTCTTCAGCCGGCCCTCGGCGAAGATTGGGACCGCTCGGATGAGGACGCCGCATGGCCACATTTGAACAAGGAGTGCGCTCCATCGGCACGCGCGGCTCCCGGCTTTTAGGCGCTTAGACCCCTCCTTCCGCGCCGGCTTGACGCCGCTGTACGGCCACGTTCTGAAGCTTGCTCCGCTGGCCGACGGACGCCCCTACCCGGCACCGGCAGCACGTTATGCGGTTAGGGAGTGGAAATAAATAGATTGTAATATTTCATACGGCCACAGGACTACCCGGGAGGATCGTGTAGTTCCACTGTGGATGCGTCTCATGGGGTTGTAGCTGTAACGCCGACATCTCCTCATCGCTGATCTTCTGACGCAACTCATAATCCCTCCGATCCAGCCGCGCCTGAATGCGAAGTCCTTTGCTCGTCCGCGTCCCTCCGATCAGGTTCACCACCGTGGCATAGTCATCAAGCGGCACCCCCTGCCAATTCAGACTGATCAACGAGAACATCCGATGCTCGATCTTGTTCCACTTGCTCGTGCCCGGCGGATAGTGACACACCGTCACCGGGATTCCCAACTCGTCCGCCAACTCCTGTAGGTAGTACTTCCACCCCCGCCTTCGACTTCCGTTGCTCCCGCCTCCGTCCGCACAGACCAACCACTCCTTGGCTTTCGGATAATGACGATGACCAATTCGTCGCCACCACCACCGCAGGCTCTCCACCGCGAACTCGGCCGTCTCGTGAGTCATCCCCACGTTCACAAATCCGTGGTTCCGTACCGGGTCATCGGCGCCGTAGGGGATAGCGACCCCTTTCCCGAGGTCGGGGTAGTCGTATACGTTCACGTGCACCGGCTTCCCTTTCCGTCGGTACGTTCGCCCCGCATTCTTGAATTCTCCGACCTTCTCCTTCTTTATTGCATCAATGGAGAGGACGGGATTCCCCGCTGCCTGACACTGCGCTACCTGCCTGTTGATGTAACGGAACTGCGCGTCCCGGGTGTCGGGAGACCGCCCCTCTTTGCTCTTCGCGTTCACCGGTAGGGAAAAGCCCAACACCGAAAGCAACCGGCCGACCGTGACATGGGAGATTGGGTGCCCCTGGCGTGTCAGCTCCTTGGAGAGCGTTCGGGTAGACTTGTGGACCCAGCGTAAAGAATTCATGGGATCCCCCGCCGCGCTGTCCTCTACCAAGTGGCTCAATGTTTTGAGCACGGGAGGATGGACCATCTCCACCGACTTGCGACCGGCCCCAGGCGGTCGCACGCGCTCCTGCGAAGTCAGCGCACGCCGGGATCGAACTTCCCGCATCCCCTTGATAATGGTGGTGGCGGAAAGCCCCGTATCGTCTTGGACCTTACGGATGCCTCCCCACCCTCCCTGGAGCGCCATGGCTCCCGCAAGCCAGCGGCGCTGCGCCTCGTTGAGGTCGAGGAACACGCGGAGCCAGGGTTGCGCCATTGCGCATATGGTAGCACTTGATAATATTACAATCTATTTATTTCCACTCCCGTAGCCGCTTCGGCGGCCGTCCGCCCTTGGCACCGTTCGCCCTCGCCGCCGCTGCTTTCGCCTTCGACTGCCGCCGGCCACCTCGCTGTCCCGTAGCCCGAGCGAACAACTGCGTGCCGAACGCCCGTTCGACGAGGCCGGGAACATAGACGTCTACGTCCAGCGCTGGCCAGGACAAGGCGTCTCCCGCAGCCGAGACGCCGATCGATCCGAGTGCCGACGCGGGTGCATCACCCAGACCTGGGACGATCTGCCGGGGGATTGTCATCGATCCACCGCTGCGGAATGTGAGGTCGATCGCGTCTCGTGTCGCATCGTACTGCGCCTCCACGACGGCCGAAGGATCCTTTGCCTGCGCCTGCCCTCGTGCTCGAGCGCGGGCAAAGCGTTCACGATCTTTCATTCCGAGAATCCTTCCTCGCGAATCAGCGTGGGCACGAACCCCCGATGATACCGAAGGCCGCTTCGTCGACCGCCGCATCGTCGTGGCCCTCGCCGGCCCGAACGGCGCCGGCAAAACCACTTTCTATCACGCGCATCTGGCGCCCACCGCCCTGCGCCGCGCCCTTGTGCGTCGCCGCGAAAGCTTCGTCTTTGAAACCGTGTTCTCCGACCCCGTGGGCCAACAATGAGCCTCAGTCCACCCACAGCCTTGTCAGCGCCAACACCGTCTCCGCGAACGGCGGCACCCGCACCTCTTCGTCGCCGGCGTGGACGGAGACGATCACCCAATGGCCGCCCTCGAGCCGCAGCACTTCCAGGGTGCGCGGCAGCGGGTCAATGAGCCAGGCGTGTGCCACGCCCGCGCGGGCATAGACCTCGAGCTTGCGATGGCGATCCAGTCGAGCGGTCCCGGGCGACAGGACCTCGCAGACCCAGTCCGGCGGCACCGTGAAGTAGGCGGTCTCGGGCATCACCGGCAGCCGCACGCGCCGCCAGCCCGCCAGATCCGGCACCACCACATCGTCGGCCAGGTGGAGTTCCGGCTCGAAGAGAATCCACCAGCCTCCCGGGCCTCCTCGGCCGCCGTGGTACGGCGGTCCCAGCTCTCCGCCGAGGACCGAGCTGGCCACCGCGTGACGTGGTGCAGGCCGTGGCGACACAAAGAGTTCGCCGCCGATGATCTCGCCCACGACGTGATCGGGCAGCGCGAGAAGGTCGGCGTACGTCGCCGGCCGCGAGGTTGGCAGGGGCTGGCCCATGGGTCGAAGAATACCATCGTCCCCAGTCGAGGCCGCATCACCGAGATTCTGATCTTTTGTTTGGTAGGTCGAAGCCGGCATCGATCGAAGCCTCTCCGCGCGCACGCAACCGTTGACGCCTGCGCGAGGACGTTGGCTCCTGTGATAGAAATACCTCTCCCCTTCGGTAAACTCTGATATGGCGTTGTGCGAACAGTGCGGCTCGATCAATCTCGTCCGAGCTCAACCCGGGTTCTCGGACCGCGTTGTTACCCTCTTCACCTCGAAGCGGCCATTCGTCTGCCGGCGCTGCCGCTGGCGCGGACGCCGCGACTGGAGTGACGAAGACCTGCGGGCGCTGATGAACTACGGCGCGGGCGGTGCCGTGCTCGACCCTTCTCTTGCTGTGCTCGATGTCGAACCGCAAGTGGCTGCAAAGACGGGGGCGCGAAAAAGCCAACCACGAAAGTCAGCCGGAGAAGCGGACACGAGACCCGAGGGGCTCGACCTCGCAGCGCTCGACCTCGCAGCACTCGATCCCGCCTCTGGTCCGCCCCGCCGTGGTCGACACCGAAAGCGCCGGAATCGACAGAAACGCTCGCGACGACGAGAGGTCGTCGCCACTATCGCGGCCACAGCCTTGGTCGTGTTCATTGTCGTGCTTCTGGGGCTGACCGGGAGCTGCTCGGGCGGATCGGACGTGCTGTGACGACTTCACCACGGTGGCGGGAACGGAGCGGCCGCGAGGAGCCTCATCGGTGAACTTATTTCACGGACGAGCACTGCCTGAACGGGCAGTCCCCGCAGGTTATGCCGGGCGTCACCACCCGGCACCAAACCCGTCCTGGAACCTCCTGACACCGCGCCATCGTCCGTCCCAGACGCTCGAAGGCCAACTCGTGTTCGCCTTGAAATGCGGAGTTTCTGTATGCATGCGTTGAACAGACCGTCGAGCAGGATCTGCCGGAAGAAGTTCACTTTCTGGAAGCATTCGACAAATTTTCGTCCGCGGTCAAGGAAGTCGTCGAGATGCCGGATCGAGAAATCGAGCGGCTTCGCGGCGTTCGGCTCGCGCCGTCCCTGCTCCCAATCCTGAAGTGTGCGTACTGAGACTCCCAGGAGTGAGCCAACAATGAGCCTCAGTCCACCCACAACCCTTTCAGCGCCAACACCGTCTCCGCGAACGGCGGCACCCGCACCTCTTCGTCGCCGGCGTGGACGGAGACGATCACCCAATGGCCGCCCTCGAGCCGCAGCACTTCCAGGGTGCGCGGCAGCGGGTCAATGAGCCAGGCGTGTGCCACGCCCGCACGGGCATAGACCTCGAGCTTGCGATGGCGATCCAGTCGAGCGGTCCCGGGCGACAGGACCTCGCAGACCCAGTCCGGCGGCACCGTGAAGTAGGCGGTCTCGGGCATCACCGGCAGCCGCACGCGCCGCCAGCCCGCCAGATCCGGCACCACCACATCGTCGGCCAGGTGCAGTTCAGGCTCGTCGAGAATCCACCAGCCTCCCGGCCCGCCTCGGCCGAGGTGGTACGGCGGTCCCAGCTCTCCGCCGAGGACCGAGCTGGCCACCGCGTGACGTGGTGCAGGCCGTGGCGACACAAAGAGTTCGCCGCCGATGATCTCGCCCACGACGTGATCGGGCAGCGCGAGAAGGTCGGCGTACGTCGCCGGCCGCGAGGTTGGCAGGGGCTGGCCCATGGGTCGAAGAATACCATCGTCCCCAGCCTCGATCCATCGGCGGCTGGCCAATCGGCAGAATTTGCGTCGCTGGTCGATGATCGATGTCTCGGATTCTGGGTCGAATCCGCGATCGGGCTGCTTAGCCTTGACCCTCTAGCGTGACTCGCAGGAAGGCGACCAGCCGGTCCGCCGCACTGACGGCCGTTGACGCCTCGTCGCTAGTCGGATCTCCGTGCGGCAACAGGCCTTCGCCGGTCGGGTAACGGCCGCGGTAGACGCTGTTGAGGAACACGATGGCATCGGTGTCCAGCGGAACCGTCCAACCGAGTGCAGCCACGCGGCGGGTCAGATCGACGAGGTCGTGTGTGCGCGCAACGGCCTCGGCCCGTTCAATCAACAGCGCCTTTAGCCCCTTCTCGACGGCTTGTTGGGCGTGCAGGCAAGCGCCGCGGAACATGTCGTGCTCAAGGAGTAGTTTGCCCATAGCCAGCTCGTCCTCGGCTTCGTGAATCCACGCGCTCGTCGAGTTCCGCATGTACAACACCTTTCCGGTGGCGAAAACGTCGGCGATGAAGGGGCTGCCCCGGGCGTGAAGGCCGCGCAACTCCTCCGGCGTGTAGACGGTCAGGTCGAGCGCAATCGCACGGTCGGCGAGCAAGCGTTCGACCTCGATCCGGCGGTCGAGCGGACGCCGAGTGGTGTTCTTGACTACCAGGAGGTCGAAGTCGGCATCGCTCGAAGCCTCTCCGCGCGCACGCGATCCGAACAGGATAATGCGCTCGGGCTCGTACGCCTCGACCAGGCGACGGACGACCGCATCAAGGCCGGTGAGCATCGGGATCATTGTACGTCGTACCGCCCTCGCTGAATCCCGCGGGTTGACATCACTGCGGCGACGCGTCATCGTCGGCTGAACCGGTCACCGAGCCAGTCAACCATGCACCCGGTCTACCAGGCCCTCGTCGACACGGCACCCCGACGGCCGATTCCGACATCGATCTGCTGATCGTCGCCGAAGGGCTGCCACGCGGGCGCCTCGCGCGTTCGGATGACTTCATCGCCGTTGAGAAGGCGATGGCACCCGACCCGGGCGAGGTCTTCGAGATATGACGAGCAGTGGTATGATCATATCTAGACACTTACCTTTGATATGAACACAACCGAACGTATCACCGTCACGCTGACCGCCGGCTTGGTGAACGAAATCGATCGGTTCGAACGGAATCGCAGTCGCTTCATCGCCGAGGCCGTCACCCACGAGCTGGCGCGCCGGCGGCGCGC
>JBCKZH010000161.1:0-6446 GCA_038919385.1 Vicinamibacterales bacterium
CCGAAAACGGTAGTGCCGTGGAGGCAGGTTCATGTAGAACGCCTGACGTCGGGTTCCGGCGTCGATCCAGTCTGAATCGAAGCCTTCGAGATGATATCGGAAGCGTGTTTTCAGCGGTGACAACAAATTCGGAACGGTGTAGTCGATCTCAATTCCCACCGTTCGCGCGGGCAACCGCACTGACGGAACAGTCTGGATCTTCTGGCCGTCGACTGCCGCGCCCTCGATGTTGATGCGCATGGGAACTGCCTGCTCGTGCTCCAGAGTGTGCGGCTCGACGATCGTGACGCCTCTCGCACTGACAAACCACAGCCGACCATCCTCGCTCCGCGCGCTGCTGCTGTTTCCCCGCCACCTCGGTGCGCCGGCGAAGCCGTCGAACTTGTCATACAAACGATAGCGAATCTGATACGAGGAACTGTCTTGAGCTTTTCTGAACTCGTCGGCTCCAATTCGGACAATTCCCATGCCTTCAAGACCGAGCCAGAGTCCGGCCCTTTCGTCTTCCACGATTGAGATCACCGAGCCTGCCGGGAAACCATTGGTGCGACCGAGTGTCGTCGTTCTGCCATTCGCAATCGAGACGATGGCATTAGTTCCCCCTAGCCATATCGTGCCGGCGGCGTCTTCGTAAATGGCGCGAAAGACACTTCCGCCTGAGACGTTCGAGTCAATCCGGACTCCGAAATCGCCGTTGACGTTGGCAGCCCCGACACTTCCGTCGGCAAACGAGAACCACACGTCCCCGCTTCGAACCCCCCGGCTGTACAAAACCTGAACATTCGCGAGTGCTGTCGGAACGGCGACGGCTTTCAATCTGCCGTTGCTCCATCGGAACAACCCCCGCTCGCGATCGGCGAGCCAAATTCCGCCTTGCACATCCGACGTGATCGCACTGATTTGGGGAAGAGGTGGTTTCAGAAGCGGCAAGATCGATGATTGTCCATTAACAATTCTCAGGAGTTCGCGGTTGGTTGCCACCCAGAGCGTTCCGGCCCTGTCCGCGTGCATTGCCGATGGCAGTGTTCCGTGAAAGGCCTGCGGAGTGCGAACGGGCTTGACCTGTGTGCGCCCAAACTGAATCAGCTCGTCGACCGCGCCGAGCCACACGCTACCATCCCGAGTTGCTTCGATGCCGCCAATCACGCCCAAGTTCGTGACTGGCGCCATCTTGTGCGGCACCAGCCGATTGAGTCCGTCGAAAGTCGCTATCCAGATGCTGCCATCGTCGTCTTCGACGATCGACGTGACACCGTCATTGGAGAAGCCAACGAGACTCATGGTTCTCTCAATGCCTGAGAAGGCCCACACCGCGTCAAGACGGACGCGCCAGAGCCCTTGTCCACCCGTGCCGACCCATAAATTTCCTTTCGAATCGTGAAGCAGGCTCAGGCCGTTGCCCCTTTCGGCCGGCATCTCCTTAGTTGAACTCAGCTGCCGGAAGCCTCGAACGGGGTCGGTCACCCAAAGCTGGCCATGATCGTCGCCGACGACACCTCGAATAGGACCTGCGGAGCCGTCGAACCGCTCGAACTTTTCCTGAGTGGCATCGCGTCGGAAAAGCCCCTCGGCAGTACCGACAAACCGTCGGCCGCGGTGGTCGACGAACATGCTGTAGATGATCGCTTGCGGCAAGCCGTGACCGGAGAACTCCCAACGATCACCGGTGAGACGATAGAGACCCTGGCGGTTCCCAGCCCACACCGATCCGTCCGGCTCCCCCATCAATAGGGTAATCGCCCCTTCAGGGAGGCCGTCCTCCCGACCGTAATTACGAACGCCTCCGTTCAGCAGGCGGCTGACGCCACCGGACTCTCCGAAACCCATCCAGATGCTGCCGTCCCCAGCTGCCCAAAGCGCGCGCACTGGCGACGCCGGCAGAGGCATGGATCCTCGCATCCGCCACGGAACGAAGCGTACGCCGTCAAAACGAATGGGTCCGGCGTCAGTTCCGAGCCAAAGATACCCCTCCACATCCCGCGCGACGGTCCAGATGACGCTTGGCGGCAGGCCGTCCTTTTGTCCCCACGACGTCAGGCTGTAACCAGTGAGGAGGTTGGCCAGATCGGCGGCGTTCGAGGGCGAGGCACTCAGTGTCAGGAACGCGACCGCCACGAGAGGCAGCAGAAAGGATCGCCTTCGCAGCATGCGGGCCGCCTGCCACCGCGAGTTGACCTTTCTCGTCATGTCACGATACGCGACGCTCTAGTCATGGTGGTGTATCCGTTCATGCTCAGCTGCAGCTGCGTCAGCGCGAGAGTTCTCACCTCGCTTGCGTGCCTGGCGGACGGCGGATTGTCGCGTTCCATCGGTGGTCACGCCGAAAAGTGAGACCAGCCGATCGAGCGCCTCAGACTGACAGGCTGGACAGGAGGGCGCAGTCGCGTCGCGAACAAGTGCTTCGAATTGATGACCACATCGTTGGCATTGATATTCGTACAGAGGCATATCTGTCCCGCCTTCCCGGCCGTCGCTAGAATAGACCTGTTCGCAGCATCCGTCGCTCCCTGTTTCCAGGTATTTTGCCCTGACCGATCGTGGCTTGCGTCTCAAGGAAAAGCCATCATTGTTGACGCCCTCGTGTCGCGCAGCGATAAATCCCGACCGGAGGACCGCCTGAGAGGATTCAACCCGCTGGCTGTGGCGCTCTGCATCGGCATCGTCGCCACCGCGGCCGAAGACCGAATCTTCATAAACGAACCTTATGTTGACTCGGAGAGGCCCCCCGGAGAGGCCGCTAATACGGCCTATCGTCCCACCAGGCCGGTGTGCGGCGCCAGTCGATGCATCGCGCCGACCCCGCCACTCGCCACCCCGCGCACCCGATCGCTGTGCTCGTCCTGCAGGGGGCTCGCCCGGAACATCGGCGTCGGTTGCGCCCGCCACGTCCGGGGCCGCGGTCGCCGCTCGATTCGTCGTTTGCGCCGCGCCAGTGTTTGATGTCTACTCGTCTTCACTCGAAATGTCCTCCCCATCTCAGAGCGTTCAGGTTGGATCACCGTGACACTCTGCTATGAGGTACGGACATTTCGAGTATTTTGTTTACACGCCGAGACGCAAACGCGCTTGTACTGGGACTAGAAGCTGTACGTTCCACTGAACTCGATCGTACGCCCCGTCACGATGCCGGTTGGGCTGAGGAAGTTTGCCCCCGACTGCACGATCTGACCGGTAACGGTGTTGATGTTCATCGCGTTGAACACGTTCACGCGTCCAGCCAGCTTCCGAGACCCGAGCCGAACGGTTTTCTCGAGACGAAAATCCAGCACGTTGATGTTGGGCAGCCGAAACGCTCCGAGGGGCTCTGCTCTCAACGTGATCGACGGAATGGTCCTGCCGCCTCTGAGCAACACCGTGCGCGCCTGAGGCTCGCCGCTTCGGTGCTCGAAGTGAAACGACACCAGTGCGTCGAACGGGAGAATGTAGACGCCATCGGACCGGCCGAGCCACTCCCACGTGTTGTCGGAATTGTTGATCTCCGCGTTGGGATCGTCGGTGGCCACATAGAGCGACAACCCATTCGAACTGCCGACATTCGGGATAATCGGCACGTGCTTCTTGGTGGCCGAATACGATGCCATGAACTGCCAGCGGTTCGACAACCGCTTGCTCATCGCGACTTCGAAGCTGGAGTACCTCGCGTTCGCCTTGGGATCATTGACGAGCCACGGTGTCTGAAAGCGCGACCCGGACAGCGTCGTCGGATACTCGTAGTAGGTGATGGATCGTCCCGGGTCGTCGGCTGTCCCGACGGCCCCATCGGGGCCAGGATCCGGGTTCGTCACCGCCACGTTGTACGTGCTCGGCGGCCGCAGGCTGTTCTGGAGTCGGTAGGTGTTGATGCCTCGGGACTCAATGCCCGTAACGCGCACGGCGAAGTTCCGCATCAGTTCGCGCTCCGCCGAGAGCATGAACTCGTCGTTCATCGGCTCGCGCTCGTTCGGGTTCGGAATGCCGTTCGCCAGTGCGGCACTTCCTCCTCCCTGAATGGCCGTGCTGACGAAGTCCCGCCCGTTCAAGTTGAGGTCCACTTCGCCAGCGTCGTAGGCCTTGTTGCCGTTCAGGTCGTTCCAGAGATAGGTGGTCGACGTGGCGACGTTGGGGTTGGCCTGCTGCAGCTCGTCCACCTTCCGCATGGCCGCGTAGCGTCCCCATCCTCCCTTGATCACGGTCTTGCCATCGCCGGTCACATCCCAGGCCGCACGAAGGCGAGGCACCACCGGATTCCAGATATTGAACTGCCTCGCAGGGAAGCACCGAACCGGCCCCGCGAACTGGGCCGGGGGCGGCGCGGCCTCGGAGCGACATTGCTCTGGAACAAAACCGTTGTCGCGGGCGTACCGGATTCCCAGGTTCAGCGTCAGCCCCCGACCGATCGTCCAGCTGTCCTGAACATAGGTGGCAAAATAATGAATTGGATTCTGCGGCGTCACGGGGTAGTTCCAAGCGGCCAATTGAAACGGCACGCCATCCCTAAAAATGAGCTGGTAATTGCCGCCCTCGCCGATCACCCACGGCCGGTCCGACTGGCTATCCTGATACTCGACACCCGTCTTGAACGCGTGATTGCCGAAGAACCAGTTCGGCCGGTAGTAGTTGGAGATCCACTTTGTGCCGTATTGATGGTCGGTCGTCCGTTGGCCCGCACTCGTGCTGGCGCCAGTGACCTGCAGCGTCACCAAATCGAGGGTGGCGGGCTTCGTGCTGTGGCCGGTCCAGTGCCCGCCGCCCGTACCACCCTTCCAATAGCCCACCTGTACGGAACTCACGAATGAGCTGCCCTTGATGATTTGCCATTCCACCTTCCCGGTGTGGTGTGCAAGGACTTGATCTATTCGGGATTCCCAAGGGGTGCGTGCGTTCACCCCATCGTTGAACCGACTTTTCTGGGCCCACGCATTGAAGAACGTCAAGCGGTTCGACTTGCTTATTTGGTACGTGAGTTTCTCGGTGGCGAACCTGTTGCCGCCGGTCCAAACGGCGGGCGAGCCATCCGGAGCGAATCCGTCGAGCGATTCGGTGTGCTCGCGTCGATCCCGTGCCGATTGATAGAACCACAGCTTGTCCCTGATAATCCGGCCGCCGATGTCGGCGCTCATGTCCCACCGGTCCCGGTTACGATTTGTCCCGCCGATGCCCCGCGCTCGCAGGGCGTCGTCGACGTTTGGACTTTGAAGCCCACGGCTTGTCCAGGCGCCAAAAACGCTACCGCGGAAGTCATTTCCGCCGGACTTCAGGATGACGTTGACCTGAATGCCACGGGTTGGGGTGGACGCATCATGACCCATGGTGACGACGACGGCCTCTTCAATCGAGGAGTAGTCCCAGTAGTTGCCGCCCTGGTTTCCGGTTTTGGGATTCGTGGTATTCACGCCTTCGATGGACTGCCAGGACTCGCCCGTCTGGCCGAACGCGCGAAACACGGGCGGGCTCTGCATTGTTTCTCCGCCGACATCAAGAGCCGGACGCGCCCCAGGGGTCTGAGCCATCAATCCGGATATGCTGTTGCGGCTCGTAGGAGTGAGCTCGAGTGTCTCTCGCGTCAACTGGGTCGACACGGATGTCGACGTCACGTCAACCACGGGCGAACTTCCGGACACTGTGATGGTTTCCCTGAGGGAACCGAGCTTCAGCGCCACATCCAATTTCGCGGAGAACCCCCCCGTGAGCCGAACGCCCTCTCGTCTGACCGGCTGAAACCCGTCCAGCGCGTAGGTGACCTCGTAGGTCCCAATCGGCAAGGTCGACAGACGATACTGGCCCCGTTCGTCGCTGACGGCGGCCACGCTGCCCAGCTGTAGGGAAGGACTCGCGGCCGTGACGGTGACGCCTGGCAGCGCCGCCCCACTTTCGTCGGTGACCAGACCAATGATGCTGGCGTCCTGTTGTCCGGCTATCGCCAAGGGGGCGAATGGGATCACGTTCAGGAGGACGACCAAGAAGCCAATGCGCCACCGATTCCCAAAAACTTCAACACCGCGTTTCATAATCATCTCCTTAACCCGTCGCGGATGCGGCCCGGCCATAAGTCTTGAAGTGTTGCAAGTGGTTTCCTGTGAGTCAACTACCCAGTTGCAGGTAGCCGCCGCGCACGGCCTTGAATCCGGCCTGCGTGTTGGTGTCGGCACCGACCTCCCTGCTCTGTACGTATGTCGCTAACCACTTAAAAACGTAGAAATCTGGTCAGTTCTCGCCGGGTCGTTCCGATCTGGTCTTGTGATTCAAGACATTGAGGATGGCGGTGGGCGCTTGTGCGAAACCGCGTCGGCGCGGTTTGGCAAGGACCTGTGGGCGCGTCCGCGCGTCCATGGGTCCGGTAGCGTCCACGGCCTCTTCGCAGTCGCGCGGACGAGCGAAACCAAGATAGGGAGGCGTTGTGGGTACAGTGCATCAGTTGCCTGTCCGCCTGTCCAAGGCAAGCAAGCCGCTGAAGAACCAGAGGCGGC
>JBCKZH010000162.1:0-6366 GCA_038919385.1 Vicinamibacterales bacterium
TCTTCTTGTCCTGGTAGATCGCCATCTCGGCGACGAACAAGTGGGCACCCGGGTCGATCGGATTCTGCTTGAGGGCCTGTTGAGCCAGGCCCATGGCCTGCATCGGATTCTGGTCCGCCAGCGAACGCGCCATGCCGAGCAGCGCGGGGCCGTACTCGGGGTCCGCCTTCAGCGCGTCCTGGAACGAGCGGGCGGCGTCCTTGTTGTTGTACTTCTCGACAAACAGGTCGCCCCACTCGGTGTTGATTACCGCGTCGTTCGGCGCCAGACCGTCCGCATCACGGAAGAACGAATTGGCGTCGTCGAACCGGCCGAGCGCGCGCGCCGCGCGGGCGGCACGCAGGTAGTCGCGAGCGGCCGGGGTGCGCCGGCCGGCCGTCATCACGAACTGGAGCGTCCGTCGCGCCTCGACACGGCGGCCCATCAACTGCTGCAGCAACCCGATCTCGAGGGCGGCATCGCCCGATGGACTCGCGGCCACGAACGGCTGCAGCACCGATTCCGCTCGCGCGTAGTCGCCGCGAGCGGCGCTCGCCTTCGCGCGCAGCACGGCCAGCAGCTCGTCTTTGGGGAAGGCATCGGCGAACTTGTCGATCTCGTCGAGGCGGCCGGCACGCCACGACTTCTCGGCGTTGGTCCGCACGGCGGCCACCGCCGGCGACTGCTCGGCCGTGACGAACGGCGCGAGCCCGATGGTGAGCACGACGCAGGCGAGGAGCAACCAGACGCGGCGAGACATGGTCGTAAGGTCGAGTATAGCCTCCGCGCATGTGATTTGGACGCCCGAACCCGTGTGCAGGCCGGAGGAGCTTGCCCACCGAAGCGCTGCGAGCGAAGGTGGGAATGCGCTTAGCATGGAGGAGCCATGCTCACACCTCGCCCGGCTCGCACGACTACCGCCACAGATACCACGGTCGCGGTAGATCAGTTCATGGCGACCCTTGAGCACCCGCACAAGGAGGCCATCGAACTATTGCGCCAAGTCATTTGCGCCGCGGACCCGTCGATTGCGGAGGGCGTGAAGTGGAACGCACCGAGCTTTCGTACCACGGAGTATTTCGCCACCACCGACATCCGTGCGAAAGGTGGCATCGGCGTGATTCTGCACCTGGGCGCAAAGGTGCGCGAGAGGCCGTCGTTTCAGCTCGAGGATCCGCAAGGCCTGCTCAAGTGGCTGGCGAAGGACCGGGCGCTGATCAGCTTCGCGGGGGTGCATGACGTGAAGGGGCACGAGGCGGCGATCCAGGGGATCGTGCGCCAATGGATCACATCCGTCTAGTACAGCGGACGCCAGGTAAAGAACATCGCCGCTCGTGCGAGATTCTGCCACAGGAATGCGACCGACGGTTGATGGAACGAATAGCCGGTCCGGTCGTGGCCCACTGCCTCGAAGGCGCGGATCGTCTGGTGCAGCGCGCTGTTAGACGGCACAACGGTTACCTATCTTCCCGGTTGCACCCACAACTGCACCTTGTCCCAGGAGAAGTCTCGTCGCCCACTTGCCCGCGTGCGCAGCTCCTGGATCGTCGGTACACCATCGAAGTGGAACTGGTTCAGTTCAAGCATTTTTGCTACGGCGGCTGCAACGATGTGCGACGGCACTGCAAGAGTAATGTTCGTACCGTCGAAACCTGCGTGCAAGAGCCCGAGCACTTTCGGCGCATCAGTTCGAAGAATTGGTGAGCCGCTCTGCCCACCCTGCGACATCGAATCGATCGTGAATCCGTGTGGCTTCGACATCGGAAACGGGAATACGCTTGAAATGATCCCGGAGCGCAGGAACGGGGTCACTTGATTGATGCGGTTGTAGATGACCATGGCTTCCCGACCCATCGCGTACCCCAGGGTGGTGATCTGAGCGCCAACCTCCCAGCTGCCAGGTTCAGTGACGAGCTCCAGCGCTGGCAGATTCTGTGCGTTCAGTTGCAATAGGGCAATGTCTGGTAACGGATCTCCATAGTACTCGGCCGTCCACGTGAACTCAGTTAGGAGCATGTAGTGCTTGATGTCGAGCATGCTGAGACCGAGCACGTCTTGACCTTCAACTTGCCGAACATCGTCGAAAAGCACTGCCATTGCCGCTGACTGGCCCGTTTCCGGATGGCGCGGGAGATCCAATAAGGCTTGGGCTACGTGCCGGTTCGTGACAATCAGGCCGCGGGAATCGACGACGAATCCGGTGCCGAGGATGTCCGGGAATATGGGCGCGGCATCGGGATTGGCGCGCGCGAATCTAGAACCAAGGGCCACAATGCTCGGTCGGACCGCAGTAAAGATGGACGAGATGGCTGACATTTGGGCTTGTCTGGCTAGACAGTATGACTTCGGTTCAAGTTCACGGCTGACCTCCGACACCGTCGCGGGTTAGCCTGATCCAGGCCAGAGCCGCACCGCTGAATCCCCAGCGGTGCTGTGAACCGGAGGTCAGTCATGTCAGAGCCTACACCGCTTTTCGTCGGTCTCGACGTCCATAAGGATTCCATCGCGGTCGCGTACGCCCAGGGGCAGAGCGCCGATCCGCCCGTGTACGTCGGCGCGATCGGCACCCGGGCGGCGGACCTCACGAAACTGATCCGGCGGCTCCAATCGAAGACGCCGACACTGCGCTTTGCCTATGAAGCCGGACCGTGTGGCTACGGGCTGTATCGCGACCTGACCGGTCAGGGCTTCGACTGCCAGGTCGTGGCGCCGTCGCTGATTCCGAAGAAGCCCGGCGACAAGGTCAAGACCGACCGGCGCGACGCGATCGAGCTGGCGCGCTTGCTCCGCTCCGGCGATCTGACGCGCGTCTACGTGCCCACGATCGACGATGAAGCGATTCGCGACCTCTGCCGCGCGCGTGATGCGGCGCGGCTCACGATGAAGAACGCGAAGCTTCGACTGAAATCGTTCTTGCTCCGCCTCGGCCTACACTACGTCGGCCGCGCCGACTGGAACGCGGCGCATCTCCGCTATCTGGCGAAGGTCGTGTGTCCGACGCCGGCGCAACAGATCGTCTTTCAGGAAGCGGTGAAGGCGGTCGACGAGCAGGTCGATCGACTCGCCCGACTCGAGGCCGAACTGCGCGACTGTGCGTCCGCGTGGCGGCTGGCGCCGGTCGTCCACGCGCTGCAGGCGTTGCGTGGGGTGCAGTGGCTCGTCGCCATCACCGTCGTCGCGGAGCTCGGCGACCTCACCCGGTTCACGTCGCCGCGTCAATTGGCGGCGTTCGTCGGCCTGATTCCGTCCGAGTACTCGAGCGGTCCATCACGCCGACAGGGGGGCATCACCAAGGCGGGCAACGGCCGCGCGCGGCGGGCGTTGATTGAAGGCGCCTGGGCCTATCGCCATCCCGCCAAAGTTTCTCAACACATTCAGACCCGCATCGACGGGCTGCCGAAGCCCATTCAAGACCTCGGGTGGAAGGCGCAGGTCCGGTTGTGCAAGCGCTTTCGTCGTCTCGTCGGCCGCGGCAAGCACGCGAACGTCGTGGTGACGGCGATCGCACGGGAACTCATCGCGTTCATGTGGGCGATTGCGAAGGAGGTCCCGGTGACCCCGTAATCGGATCGCCCATCAGATCTCGGGTCGGCGTCGGGGGGCGGCCCCGGTTTTCCGCGCAATCCTCGATGACGTTAAGAGGCGGCTTCGGTCGATCCTCGTCCCTAGAGTGAGGCAGGCGCGTGACGGATCACAGTAGGGTGGTACCCAATCCACGGATATCAGCAGGATCAACCGTCGCCAGTACTGGCTCCTCCTCGGCGCTGACCCGGGTACGTTCAACGACAGACCACGAAGAAAGAGCGGGCTTATAGGAAACGTTTGCAGCCCAGTATCTGGGCAACTTGACAAACCGAAGTCATATCAACGTCAGGCATCAGCCGCGGCGCGCGCGTGACATCGGCGCCGCCGGCTGCATGCCGTGTTAGACCGCTCGTTGACTCGTTGATCCAGCTTTCGCCTGGGCAGATATACAAGTGGTGGAGCGATACGGGACATCGGGCAGCCGAAAGCCCTGATCACTTCTTGACCTCGCCCGGAGGGGCCACGTCCACCGTAGCCTCACTTAGAACTGGTACAACGAGGGCGGGCCGAAAAAAGAATGGGCCATTCTCTGCTGCGACCCGAGCAATCTCCTTGATCGTACCGGAGACGATGAAATCCCCTTTGGAGTTCTTGGCTGCCTCGGTTTCTCTCAGATCTGCTGCAAGCACCCAAAACGAATTCTGGATCGCGAGTTGACGATTCTCGTCCCTCCAAACAAACTCCCTGCGAAGAAGGTTTCCATTTGCGTCAGTAATTATTGAAAGAGCCTCGGCTCCGATCCATGCAACCTTTCGTCCTACGTACTTGTCAGGGGCGCTCCGAACATCGGGATAGGTGAGTGCACTAACCACTGCTGTGCCGGCGGCTTTCGCATCGGCTGAGGCTGACGCGCCCTGCTCGGAGGCGCTTCCGCCACAGGATGAGAAAAATGCTGCAGCCAGCAGAAACCCGACGACGGCAGCCAACGTCGCATTTCGCGTGATCGTGAAGTTCATGGCATGTCCCCTTCAAATCTTCCAAAGACTCATCGCAATCCCGGCAAGCGGTCTAACGGCTCGCGCTGAGCCGCGGCGCATCAGGCGACAGCCCTGTTCCGCCGTCGGCTCCAGCGCGATGTTATGCCGCTTGAGGACGAAGCTGGCGATATTCGGAATTGCGTTCGATCCAGCAAGTCCATCGCCGCAGTCGCCGTACTCAACCTCACTCTATGCGGCGGAGCTTCAGCTTCTCTCGAATGGCGTCGTAGTTAGGTGGAACGACGCCACCAGGCGACCTTTCATCGACCGCCTCGAGGAAGAGCATATCGCCTTCAATGCGGAACTCGTAGGTCAGCTGGCCCCCGGGAAAGTTTGGGTTTTTCGCAACTATTGGCCGGATCGTGATTCGCGAGCCGGATACTTCGTATGTGCCACTGTTTGCAGCGGAAGATTGGTAGTGCGCGACCATCTCGTCACGCGTTGGCTCGAATGGGCTGACGGATAGCACGCGCGGTTCGGTCTGCGTGACCCAGACTGCGGCATATCGGGTTGGTGTGAAAATGAACTGCCCAGGCTGCGCACTCATGACCCCGGTGTCTTCTCCACCGCTCCCGAATCGAACGTCAACTACCAGCCATGCACCCTCGAGCGGGCTTCTGGATACCTGACTGTTGTCTCCGCACGAACCAAGAAGCACGAGCGACAGGCCGGCCGCGAGCATGCGTGTGTAAACCATGAGTCAGGCTCCTGTTCGAAACGCGTACAGGCCTCGTACTCCCGAAAGAATCGTCAGGGAAGTGTCGGGCCAAGTCTCATCATCTGTCGACCATGCTTGACGGCATAACGAATAGGGTTGAGCTGCAAACGCTCAGACAAATCGCGTTCGCGTCAGCGAACGCTTCCACAGCTACCTGCGTTTGACAGCTCCAACCCGCGGTTATGCCGCGAATAGCCGCCGTCATTCAAAAGACAAGAAACACAATCCGGCTCGCCTCGCGGGCTCAGCAGCCCCTCCTCAATACTTCCTGGGCCGGTGCCGGCGCAACCTCTCCGTTCTCGACAGCTGCCTTGTACCTGGTCACCACCTCGAGTGCGGCTCGCAGGTCGGCGCCCAGGAACTGCACGACGTCTTCCTGTCCGGCAGACGCAGTCTCAAATAAGTCGATGGTGGCCCTTTCCTTTGCGCCGAGTTCGTGATCGGCCCGTTCTGCCGCATCCCTGTCCGTCTCCGATTGACCTATCGCCGCGAACGCGAGCCCCGAAGCTGGATAGGCTTGTAGCTTCGTCAGCGCCGCTCGGGCCTCGGCCAGCGCAGAACTGGCAGTCTCCAGTTCGCCGACGACGACGGCGGTCCGTGCCCTTCCAACCGCGGCCAGCGCCTTTGTCTCGCCCGCAGTGGCCAAGACGGAGCGCGCCCGCGCGATTGACGCCAACGCCACCTGACTCCGGCCTGCGGCTAACGCAGCTTCGGCCGCGCCTACCGACGTCATAGCAGCGCGAGCTTCAGCAGAAAGGACTGCTCGGCCCGCGCCGCCCCCACCCATCGCTACCATTGCGAACAACATGGCTAGCGCGCCGCCCGCCTTTTCCTCTGGAGTTTCCATTCCGAGCTGGTGATAGAGTTCCTCTCGCTCGTGTTCAAGCTTCCGCTGCGCGTTGATGGCGATTGCGTAGGGGTTCTTGGGGTCCTGGTCGCGCGCGCTCTGGAACCAATAGATCCTCGCGTTCCTATGAGGATCCCAGTCCCTGTCGTTGACGGACTGTCGCGAAATCTCGTTGGCGAGGTCCACTGCAGTTCTCAGTCGTGCTTCAACATCGTGCCTTTGTTTCTCAAATGTCTGGTATCGTTCAACGAGGGCGCCAA
>JBCKZH010000163.1:0-6298 GCA_038919385.1 Vicinamibacterales bacterium
CGGCTGAGCGGCAGCACGTTCGGCGGACCAACACGGCACGGACCGGTCGGAAATCCCGAGGAATAAAATGACTACGACTGACCTGCTCACTGCCGCACTCGTCGTGGTCACGACCGTGTATGCCATGCTCACGTACGGCATCATGCGGGCGAACCGGCGGTCCGTCGCCGCGATGGAACGTCAGACCGAGGCGCTGTCCCGCCCGTACATCACGGTCGCTCCTTTCGTGCTTCCCAAGAACCCAATCCTGTTTCTGCGGATAACCAACACCGGCAAGACGGCTGCGGAGCGTGTACGCCTTGAGCTGGACCGCCCTTTCCATCGTTTCGGCCGACCCGAGCAGACGGAGAATCTTGCCACGTTTTCCGTATTCTCCGAGGAGATCGCATCGGTTCCACCAAGCGCAGAGTTCATCTTCGCTCTCCAGATGGCCCCCGCGCTTTTCGGCAATGACATAGACCAGTCCAAGACACCGTTGACGTTCAAGGTCACGGCCAGTTACGGATTCGCCGGGAAGGTGCTGACGGAAGTCACGAACGTAGACCTTCGTCCGTTTCGAGGCATGCACATGGCGTACGACCCAGTGGTTAACGAGTTGAGCGAAA
Source organism: Vicinamibacterales bacterium (assembly GCA_038919385.1). GTDB lineage: Bacteria > Acidobacteriota > Vicinamibacteria > Vicinamibacterales > UBA2999 > 12-FULL-67-14b. Next base: position 606 of record JBCKZH010000163.1, read on the forward strand.
TCAAAGACATCCTGAAGAAAACGACATAACATGCCGCCGAACACCGCGCTGCACCAGACGGCCGCGACGACTGACGCACCGCGGCCGCGGGTGAGCGCCCACGTCTAGCCAGACGGGAACCCAAGGCAGGAGGAGGATAGTGAGCCAGTTTTGGGAGGCTGAGTACGACCGGCATCGCATCCGGGTGGAAAACGACGGATTCGCCGAGCGGCTCATCGTTGACGGTGTTGTCCAGGATTCCCATAAGGGCCTGACCACTCGATACACGCTGCGCGGGGAGATACGGACCGAATCGGGCTCCGGTGCGTCTGTCCGAGCGGAGCTAAATGAAGGACGGGATGAGGGCGTCGCGTGTCAGATCTTCGTCGCTGGCCAGCTTCTCTACTCATCCGCGAATTCCCGGCGGTCATGACCGTGCGTGAAGTTGCGTGCTCGACGGACGGGCGGATTCATCATGCTGAATGTGAAAGACGCCGAGTCATCCGGGACATGTCCCCGCTGCCAGAGCGCACGATTGATTTCTGGCCGACTGTCGTCCCAGAGAACTACGGGTTCACCCCAACGCCACGCGTCTGTGTCATTGTCAAACACCGTGCGCCTCAATCCTCTCGATCTGACTGCGTGTGCCCACTGCGGCTTGGTTTGGACCGAAGTCGGGCCCGAAGAATTGGCGGACAGACTTCGGCGCACGCTGCCGAACCTGCCGCTGCAGCCGACGAGCGGTCGAGCGGCGGGCAGGTCGGGGTAGGAAGAGCACCGAAGTCGCCGCTCGCGGCTGAGCGGCAACTCGTTAGGCCGATCATCGATCGGATTCGAGAACGAAGAGTACGGAGGTGAATGTGCGAATTCTGGTCTCTGCATTGCTCATCGGCTGCGTCGGTTGCACCACCAGTGAAGCTCAGCCAGCCAAACCGCGTCCACTCATCGACGTGGTGGCTGATCGAATCACCAAAGGTGCCCTCTTGAGTGTCGTCAAGAGTAGTAACCGCGCGAATCACCCGATCGTCGAGATTCATGCGAGTCGAACTGACGAACCCCTTGATGTGTCGCTGGCCAGCGTCATGGTGTGGAGCGGTGCCGGTCGTGTGGAATCTCTCAAGAGCAGCGCCGAACTGGCGAATCTTGGATTGGGCAGTGTTCTGAGGATACTGACGGATGGCTCCGACTACGTCAAGAATACCGTCATCATCGCGGCGCGCGATCAGGAGGTAGCGAATCTCCTCGCGAACGATCCGGGTAGACAGGACGGCGCAGTTGAACTGAAGTGGAACTCAGAGTTCATGGAGGCGCACGCCAAAGACGTCGTTCAGTTGATGCCCATCTTTAAGGCCGCTGCGGACGCTGCGGCCATTGCAAAAGCAAGAGACTTCGTTTACAAGGCGCTCGTGGCGTCTCCGGACTTGCTGAAGCCGTTTGCCGAGGAGCGTCAGGTTCCCGATGCAGTTGTCAAAACGCGCGCGCGAATCAAGGCACTGATCGAAACGGCGAACCGATCGGGCAAGGGCTGAACAGCCATAATGTGGGCTGCGAACGTCGAAGCGGCGGGTATGAAAACCTGAACGGCCTAACATCAACTGGAGCCGACGGCGCATCGACAATGTGCGCCGCGGCTCAGTTGTGACGTTGGGCTGACCAGAACCTTTCTGAGTGACCCCGTGGTATCCTCCGCCCATGGGCCCCGTCGACGCGCTCTATGAGAACGGCCTCCTTCGGCCGATGTCGCCCCTGTCCCTCCGTGCTGGCGAGCGCGTGGCGGTTATCGTCGTTCGACGGCCCGACGCCGCACGTTGGAACATGGTCCGGCTCGCCGCCCACGGCGACGACGATCTCGCGTTGGCGGAGGCGGGGCTTGACGAATGGGCGGCCGCCCTTGACCGCGAGGACGCGGGGTGACACGTGGCGAAATCTGGTGGGCCGACCTCGGGCCGTACCGGACGCAGGAGCAGACCGGTCGTCGCCCGGTCATCGTGTGGCAGAGCGACACCTTGAATCGGTTGCTCCAATCCGTGTTGGTTGTGCCCCTCACCACGAATCTCGATCGCGCGAAACTTGCGGGCACGGCTCTCATTGCTGCGTCCGACGGTGGCCTGTCCGCGGATTCCGTCGCTCTTGCATTTCAGATGCGCGCGATTCCAAAGAAGTGCCTCAAGACATTGATCCGCGCACTCACTACCGAGGAACTTGCGGAACTCGATTTGGCCACCGACGAGGCGCTCGGCCGAGTGGAACCAGCGGCCGCGCCGGAGTAGTCGAAGCGCAGCCCAACACCGCGCTGCACCAGACGATCCGCGCCTTCGAGAGAGTGGGCACGAACGGACCTGTTGCTCGTTCCATCAACCGTCGGCCGCATTCCTGTGGCAGAATCTCGCACGAGCACCGGTGGGCGCGGCTCGCTGGTGAGCGCGAAACGTTAGCCGGACAAAGACGAAGAACTCCGGATTAGTCGTCACACATCGAAGGAGCTGAAACGTGTTGCTGACATTCCTCCACCTATCGCACGCCGGCACATGGTCTGGAAGGCGTCCCGCTGCACTTCTAGCAGCCCTCGTCGCCGTGTTTGCCTCAGCGGATTCGATACCCGCCAGGATTCAAGAGGTTGCCAATACAACCATAACGGGACCGATCGCGGTGCATGGTAAATCTGACGACGCGACACACAACTACGTCTTCTACTCCACACCGATGAATCTGCAGGACGTCGGGTACGTCGAGCAGGAGTACTTTATCTCCGGTACGGCGACTCGCTATTCCATCCCTGCGATACCGGGAATCGCAACGCCGATCGGCACGGTGCGGTATCGGACTCGCATCGTCGTGCGCCGGCCCGCCAACCCGAAGAGGTTCACTGGCGTCGTCGTCGTTGACTGGCAGAACGTTACCGCCGGTCATGACATCGACAGCGAATGGTCGAACGCCGCGGAGTTTTTTGTTCGTTCCGGATGGGCTTGGGTCGGCGCATCCGTGCAGCGCGTCGGTGTGCACGGCTTCGATCCACCAAATCCTCGCGCCGGTCGAGGTTTGAAGCAGTGGAGCCCAACGCGTTATGGGTCGCTCGATCTAACTGACGGGGGCGCGATCACCGACGGCTCCCAGTCGTACGACGTCTACTCGCAGATCGCGCAAATGCTGAAGAGCCCGCGCGGCGTGAACCCGTTCGAGGGGATGGAGGTACGGCGGGTCTACGCAGGGGGCATCTCGCAGTCGGCGTTGTTCCTCATTCGCTACTACAACAGCGTCCAACCCCTCGCGAACGTTTACGACGGCTTCCTCGTTGGCCTCGGCGGCGGAACACCACGGCCCGACGTCGCGGCGAAGCTCTTTAAGGTCTATACCGAGACTGATGTATGGCGCTCGCAAGCGGCAATTCGTGCGCCCAACACGAACTCCACGCATACGTGGGAGATTGCGGGCGCCTCGCACGCTTCGGCTGCCATGATCTCACCCGACAAGAACAGTTTTCGCGCGATCCTCGGTGGCATCCTCGAACGTGACATCGGGCCGCAAACCCAGCCGAGCCCGTGTGTCCGTCCGTACGCCTCCGACGTAGAAACTTGGGCGGTGTTCTCGGCTGCGTACGCCGCGCTCGACCGCTGGGTCACGAAGAACGTCCAGCCGCCCGAGGCGTTGCCAATCCAGGTGTCAGCAGCGCCGCCGTCTCCTGAGTTCGCGACGATCGTCCGCGATGACCAAGGATTTGCCGTCGGTGGCGTCCGCCTGCCGCGGGTTGCTGTTCCGACGGCGTTGAACACCGGCGAGAACCTGCCGGCGAACATGACCAATCCGAACGCCGGGTGCGTCCTCTACGGCACGCACATCCCATTCGATGCAGCCAAGCTGAAAGCGCTCTACCCGTCGAGTGCTGCCTACGTGCGCCACGCGAAGCGAGTTGTCGACGAACTGGTTCAACGCGGCTTCGTCCTCAAGGCGGACGCGCCGACGCTGATCCGCAACGCAGAGAACGCTTATCTGTGGACAAGACGTCAACGGTAATCGGTACGGAGGATTCGATCAGCCGGAGCACCGATTCAATGCTGTGCGGCCGGCGGCGGCTGGCGTGATCATGGGCCGCCGCGGCTGAAATGTAGCGTTAGACGCACGAAACAACGCATCACCCGATTGGAGGCTAGCCATGACGACGTCTCGACGTGAATTCCTGCGAACAGTTGTCGGCGGCGTCAGGATGCTCGGCGCAAGCGGCACGACCGCACTGCAGGCAACGCTGGAACCGTTGCAACGACGAACAGCACCCAAGAAAGTGATCGTCATCGGCGCCGGACTCGCCGGCTTGGCCGCTGCGTATGAACTCAACCGAGGCGGGCATGACGTCACGGTCCTGGAAGCAAGGTCGATCCCAGGCGGCCGCGTACGAACACTCCGGGACGGGTTTGCCGATGGACTCTATGCCGAGGCTGGCGGCCAAGCATTCTACCCCGTTCCTGGCAACTATGCGGCGAAATACATCGACGAGTTTGGGTTGACCCGTGCTCCCGGCGGTCGTGGTGGGTTGACCACACTCTGGCACTTCCGCGGCAAGACCATTCGGCCACAGACGGGCTCACCGATTGTGTGGCCGATCGATCTCACGCCGGAGGAACAGCAATTGGGGCTGGCCGGAATACGTCAGAAATACCTCACGCCTGTGCTGGACGAACTTGCGGCGCTCCTGGATCCGGGAAGTGCTGGCTGGCCTGCCGAGGCAGTGGACCGGTTCGATCATCGCTCGTTCGCTGAGCTTTTGCGCTCCCGCGGCGCATCGCCAGCGGCAATTGAGTTGTTGCGAATTGCTGACAGCGACTACGTAGGGGAAGGAGCTGATTCATATTCGGCGCTCGACATGCTCGGCCAAGTCTACAATGTGCGCGCGGCAGGGCGGTTTCTCCGAGGCGCGTTTGTGCAGATCGCCGGAGGAAACGATCTCCTCCCTCGCGCATTCGCAGAGCGACTCGGCGCCCGCGTGCGCTTCGGCGCCGCCGCAACTCGTATCGAGCGAACTGCCGCCAGCGTGACCGTTCACTTTGAACAGTCGGGACGTGCGGAATCGCTCTCTGGTGACTACGTAGTCTGCGCTATTCCGTTTTCAGTCCTCCGTTCGATTCCGGTGACTCCAGCGTTCTCGCCTGCGAAGGCGATGGCCATTCGTGAGTTGTCGCACACTTCGTTGGCGCGCACGTACATCCAGTGCAAACAGCGGTTCTGGGTTGACCAAGGCCTCTCAGGCAATGCGTCGACTGACCTCGCGACAACGTACTTCTGGGACGCGACGGCAGGGCAGCCCGGAAATCGCGGCGTGCTCCACGGATACCTCATGGGACCGCACGCGAGAGCGTTTGCGCGTCTCAGCACAACTGAGCGACGCGCCTTCGCGATGGACCAAGCGCGCGAGGTTTTCCCCGACGTGACGTCGCACGCTGAAACGGTGCTCTCGATCGCATGGGACGAGGAACCGTTCAGTCGGGGTGGCTATGCCTATCTCAAGCCGGGTGACGGCAAACGCCTCTTTCCCCACCTCGCGACACCTGAAGGCCGACTTCACTTCGCAGGAGAGCACACATCAACATGGTTTCTGCATGGATCCATGCAAGGTGCATTGGAGTCAGGCATGCGTGCAGCACGAGACATTGGTGCCCTGTAACCGGTTCGGCGCCTAACCACAAGTTGCTGCTGTCAAGCACGGACGATTTCGGAAGCGCGCG
>JBCKZH010000164.1:0-6230 GCA_038919385.1 Vicinamibacterales bacterium
CGAATCCGGACGAACCGAGGTATATGTCCAGAGCTTTCCCATATCGGGTGGTAAATGGATGATCTCCACGGCCGGCGGCGAACAACCGCAATGGCGGGGCGACGGGAAAGAGCTGTTTTATATAGCCCCTGATCGCAGCTTGATGGCGGTAACGGTCGGCGGAGGATCGACGCTCGAGGTTGGTCGGCCGACCGTCTTATTCCAAACAGCGGTGCCGATGATCAGTATCACCGACGTTCGAAACAACTACGTTCCGACGCAGGACGGCCAGCGGTTTCTGATGAATAATCTTGCGGATATCGCGAATTCACAGCCGATGACATTGGTACTTAACTGGGCGGCGGATATGAAGAAGTGAAGATTAACGAAGGCACAACACTGGGACATTACGAGATACGTTCGCAGATCGGCGCAGGCGGTCACGCGTGTTCGACGCATGCGCCTGGTGCGTCGCTCGGAGCAGGCCGTCGAGATGGGCTAAGAGTCGTGACGAGTTTCTCAACGGGTTCGCCGAGATCCGGAGGGAGATGGCGGCGCTGATAGAATTCGCGGGATGAACCCTTTCGCCGGCGTCTACACGCCACTGGCCACCCCCTTCGCGGCAGACGGCTCGCTCGATGAGCGTGGCCTGAAGGCCAACGTCGAACACTACCTGCGGACGCCGCTGACCGGTCTGGTCGTGCTGGGATCGAACGGCGAAGCGCCGCAGTTGGACGATGCGGAGGCCGGCCGCGTGATTGCCGTCGTGCGCGATGCCATGCCCAGGGAGCGGCCGCTCCTCGCCGGGACGGGTCGAGAATCCACCGTCGCGACCGTTGCCGCCACCAGGCGCGCGGCCGACCTCGGCGTCGACGCAGTGCTCGTGCGGACCCCGGCCTTCTACAAAGGCCAGATGACCACCGCTGCCTTTGTCGATCACTACACCCAGGTCGCCGATCGATCGCCGGTTCCTGTCTTGCTCTACAACGTCACCGTCTACACCGGCGTGAACCTGCTGCCTGATGCGATTGCCGCCCTCAGCGCGCATCCCAACATCGTCGGCATCAAGGAAACCAACACCGACATGGTGCAGCTCGGTGAGTATCTCGCGCGTGCGCAGGACGGCTTCACCGTGCTCGCCGGTTCCGGCGCGACGTATTACTCCGCGCTGGCGCTTGGTGCGCACGGTGCCATTCTTGCCGTGGGCGGCGTGGCGCCGGACCTGTGCATGAACCTGTTCCGGGCGGTCACGGAGGGCCGGTTCGCCGATGCGCGGGCCCTCCAGCGCAAGCTCGCGCCGCTCGCCCGTCTGGTCGGTTCAGCTCACGGCGTGCCGGGACTCAAGGCCGCGCTCGACCTGCTCGGCTTGGTGGGCGGTCGACCGCGGCCTCCGTTGCAGCCCGCTGGTCCCGCCGCCGTCCACGCCATTCGCGAACAACTGGTTGCGCTCAACCTTCTGGAGGCCGCCCCTGCCGCCCGCTAACGAGCGCCTTCTGCTCCGGATGTCCGCAAAGCATGACGTCCGGCGGTGGTACGAGGGTTGCAGTCCCCTCGGTATGAGAAAAGGAACCTGCTTCCTTTTGGCCCTGATCGTCGCGGTCACCGCCGCCTGCGCGACCAACCCCGTCACGGGCAAGCGGCAGATGTCGCTGCTCAGTGAAGCCGAAGAACTGGCCATTGGCCAGCAGCAGGACGCCGAGATTCGCCGTGAGATGGGGGTGTACAACGACCCCGCCCTGCAAGCCTACGTGACGGAGATTGGCCAGGAACTAGCCCGCGCATCGCATCGCCCGAATCTCCCGTGGACGTTCACCATCGTCGACAGCCCGGCGATCAACGCGTTTGCGTTACCCGGCGGCTACATCTACATCACGCGCGGCCTTCTCGCGTATCTGGATGACGAGTCCGAACTGGCCGGCGTGCTGGGTCATGAGATCGGCCACGTCACCGCCCGGCACGCGGCGCAAGCATACACGCGGCAGGCCCAGGCCAACCTCGGCCTCACCATCCTGAGCATCTTCGTACCGAGCACGCGCCCGTTCACGGATCTGGGAGCGACCGGCCTTGGCGTGCTGTTCCTCAAGCACGGCCGCGACGCCGAGCTCGAAGCGGATCGACTGGGCGTTGAGTACGGATCGAGCGCGGGTTGGGATCCCACCGGCGTGCCACGATTCCTGTCGACGCTCGCGCGCGTCGACGCGCTCGGTGAAGACGGCGTGCCGAACTGGTTATCCACCCATCCCGATCCGGGTTCGCGCGTCGGCCAGGCCGAGCCGGTGGTGGGGAAGTTCGCGTCGGCGAGCGCGACGAAGCGGAACCGCGATGCGTTCCTCGATCGCATTGACGGGTTGGTCTACGGCGACAATCCTGAGGAGGGCATTGTCCGCGGTCATGTGTTTCTGCACCCGGCCTTGAGGTTCGGCCTCAACTTCCCGGAGGGCTGGGACGTGACCAACTCGCCTGAAGCCGTGATGGCGCGCGAGCCCGGCACCGAGCACTACATGGTGCTGCAGGAAGTGGAACAGCCACGCGGCCTTCGCCAAGGCTCCGGAGGCCAGGGCGCGTCGATTGGGGATGTCGCCGTGGCCGCCATGCGCTCTGCCGGATACAGCGTCGTCGACGGCCGCAGCGAGCAAATCGGCGGCCAGCCGGCGCACGTTGGCCTTTACCGCGGCACCGCGAAGGGGACTGGCAAGGTGATGATGCGTGCCGCGCACATTGCAATGGGCCGCCAGATGTATGTGGTCGCTGGCTTCGCGCCCGAGGCGGAGTTCACCGCCGTGGATCGCGACGTGTTGCCGTCGATCCGGTCGTTCCACACGCTCAGCGCCGCCGAGGCGTCACGCGTGCAACCCAACCGCGTCGACTTCTATGTCGTGAAGCCGGGAGACTCATGGCAATCGATCGCCGTGCGGCAGGGCAAGAACATCGTCAACGCCGCGACGCTGGCGATCATGAACGACCGCGAGGTCAACGTGCAGCCGGCGGCCGGCGATCGGATCAAGATCGTCGTCGAGGGCTGAGGGGTCTGAGCAAAAATTGATGGCACGGCGGGTGCCCGGCGACGGCGCACGGGCTAGATCGTGGCGGCACGTAGGGTCCACGACGGACGGTCTAGGGCGCGCAGCCGCCGCGCAGCACAGTCCTGGTGCATCACGAGCTGCGGCGTAAGGCTTGCGCGGCCCGGAGCCCCAACGCCTGTAACCGACTCAGGATCTGGTCGGCGCGGCGCATGTTGCGACTCCATTGCTGGCAGCGTGCGGCTTGCGCGGAGGACAGCACCACGTTGACGGTCTTACCGGCGACCTTGCGGGTCCAGAAGTAGTACGGGCCGTGCAGTGTGGGAGGGTTGGCCTTGCAGCGGCACTTCGGTTGACCACAGCGGGTGCTACGTGCGGCGATCGATCCACGGAGCACGATGCCGGTGTCCGCGAGTTGGTGCATCAGGGCTCGGTGGCGCTGCTCGATGCGATCGAGCGTCGCGTTGAAGGAGACGGGGATGCGTTTGCTTGGTGCGGTTCTCATGTCTATAGTATATATACTAAGGAATGAGCGACGACCAGTCCCGACCCGCGCCCGCCGACCGCACCCCCGCAGCCGGCGACACCCCGACACGGTTCCCCCTGCCGCCTGCGGACGCCCCCGCGGCTCGTCCGCCACCGGTCGACCCCACACGGGGAGCGCGTAACCGACAGGCGCCGCGCTCGCTGCTGGCCTGGGGACGCATCGATCTCGAGGCGGCCCTGCCCGAGGAGCATCCGGCGCGCGCGATATGGGCGGTGATCGAGCGGCTTGATCTCTCGGCTCTGTATGCCCAGATCGAGGCGCGCGACGACGTCGCGGGCGCGTCCGTCATCGACCCCAAGATGCTGCTGGCGCTCTGGGTGTATGCGACCAGCACAGGTGAGGGCCGCGCGAGAGAGATCTGGCGGCTGACCGAGCGGCACGCCGCGGATCGCTGGATCCGCGGCGACGTCGACGTCGGCGACCACACGCTCAGCGACTTTCGCAGCCAGCAGGGCGAGATCGTCAACGCGCTGATCACGCAGGTGCTGGCGCTGCTGCTGACGCAGAACCTGGTCGATCTGAGCCGCGTCGCCCAGGACGGCACGCGGGTGCGGGCCAGCGCGGGCGCCGCTGCTTTCCGACGCGAACCAACATGGCAGGCGCTGATGGCCGCAGCGCGAGCCCACCTGGAGCAGGTGACGCGAGCAGCGGCCGATCCAGCGATCGGCGCGCGTCGGGCCGCGGCGATCAAGCGGGGCGCCAAGGACCGGCTGACGCGCCTGGAAGCGGCGTGGCAGCAGATGCCCGAGGTGGTCGAGACCAAGCAACGCCGCGGTGCCAAGGAGGCCACGGCTCGTGTGTCGAGCACCGATCCCGATGCGCGGGTGATGACGATGGGCGACCATGGGTGTCGGCCCGCCTTCACCGTGCCGTTCGCCACGACCACCGATCGGGCCCGCGTCATCGTGGGCGTCGACGCCACCAACCTCGGCAGCGACATGGGGGAATCGACGCCGATGCTCGAGCAGATCGAGCAACGCACCGGCGTGCGGCCGAAGGAGATACTCGTCGACGGCGGCGACCCGCGGCACGAGGCGATCGACCAGGCGGCCGAGAAGCACGTGATCGTGTACGCCCCTTTGCCCAAGGCAAGGAAGGCCGATGCTCCGGATCCGCATCTGCCACGCGACACCGACAGCGCTGCGGTCGTCGCGTGGCGTCAACGCATGGCGACCGACGAGGCCAAGGAAATCTACAAGCAGCGCGCCGCGACCGCGGAAACCGTCAACGCCGACGCGAAGGCCCATCGAGGGCTCGACCACCTGGTCGTGCGCGGCCTGCCCAAGGTCCTGGGCAGTGCGTCACTCTTCGCGCTCACGTACCACGTCCTCCGACTCATCACGCTCCGCGGCCCGGCGGCGACGAACGGGCGTCCCGAACAACCGGTGGCGACCGGGATCCTGCGCTCAACTCTCACGCAAGGGAGATTTCTGCTCGGGCTCTGAGTCAACATAAGGACCGTTGGACTAACCCGCTTCGCGGGAGGCCTCCTGCCTGTCTGAGTTACACCACCCGTTCTGCGTGCTCCGGCACACACTGAATCCGATCGACACGACCCGAGCGTGAGGTTCGCCTCGTGTCGGAGGAGGTGTGTCATGACGGAGTTACGCCAACGGATGGATGAAGCCATGATCGTGCGAGGATTTGCGGATCGGACGCGGGAGACGTACCTGTGGGCGGTCAGCGGCCTCGCGAAGTTCTACCGCCGATCGCCCGACCTGATCTCCGACGCGGAGATTCAGGCGTATCTGCTGCACGTGATTCGTGAGCCGGGTATCGCCCCTTCCCCATTACTTGCAGAGTGCCGTTTTTCCAGTCAATGTCGGTGAGGCGAAGTTGAGCCACATCACCCGCACGCAGGCCTAGTCGCGACAACAGCAACAGGATCGCGCGGTCACGAAGACGCCCGCGAGTCGTGCCGTCACAGGCAGCGATTAAGCGCTCCAGTTCTTCTGCCGAGAGACACTGCGGTAGCGTGGCCAGCCGCCAATGAGCGACGGCGGGAACGGCGAGGGCAAGATCGTCCCGAGATTCGCCCCTAAAGCTGAGATAGCGTAAGAACGCTCGTCGAGAGGTGATTAGCGCCTGGGTGGTAGGAGCACCACACCGACCAGCTCGGTCAAGCACAAAGTCCCGTACAGTCCGCACATGCCATTTACCGACATCCTCACCGAGTGCCTGCATCAACTCGGTGGCACCGCGAGTGTACTGCCGAAGAGTCGGTTCGGTTGCGCCACGATGCACTCGAAACCAGTCGCGGAAGGCGGTCACGAGCGCTGGCTTAGCGCTTTGGCCATCCGCAATCGCATGGTTCTGGCAGATCCCGAGCCGGACTAAATGTTGGTGGAAAAGCTTCACTCCGAAGCGCGCGTGGTAACCCGTCTTTCCACCGTTTGATCGAGGGCATCGGCAACGTGGAAAGTGGCGGCCAAAAGCATCGAGAGAGCTTGCGTCGATGTCGGCAAAGACACCGCCTTTGCGATGCACAAAGCAGCCGAAGTGAGCCGCGGCCCGGAGATAGCGAACTGCACTTGCTTGGCCATATCCGTCGCGTTCGAGCGCGTCTGCAAAGCCGTCGATGTATGGTCCGCTGAGACCCATACGCAAGCGACGAAGTATTTTGGGTGCGGAAAAGTAGTTTTCTAGCATCGAAGTCTCCTTGTTGATTTGGCCAGAACGGCCAA
>JBCKZH010000165.1:0-6192 GCA_038919385.1 Vicinamibacterales bacterium
GCGAGACTTCTAGCTAGTCGTATGTCAAGGCCGTTCGTGCCGGACGATTCCCGGGCGCGGATCCGGACATGGGCATCGCCGGTGGCGCCCCCGGCACCAATGCAATCGTCGAAGCCCGCGGCGAGTGGGTGGTGATTGTGATGACGAACTTCGATCCGCCGACAGGCGAGCAGATTGGGATCGCGCTCGCCGACGCGCTGAGCCGGTAGTTCACGCGCTGCCCGCCCGGCCGGGACGTTGAGCACGAGATAGATCAACATGCGCGGATAGATCGACGCTGGGGTCCGCTATCCGCGGCGGGCAGTCCGTGCCAAGTCGTCGTAGATGTGCCGGCGATGAGCGACGGCCATGACGCGAAACCTCCAGAACCCCTTCAGCTCCCGTTCGAGAGGGGATCCGAGAGACGGGTTCATGGTGATGGCCCGAAGAGCGGCCTTGACCGGGCGTTTGATGTCGGGAGGCAGGTGGCGCAGGACCTCGGCCGCGTGCGCTTCTTCGCGGTTACCAGCGGCTCGCCGAAGACTTGTGCGAACGAGAGGCCCTTGCCCTTCTTCGCGTAGAAGCGGTGGCTCTGGCGAAGCTGCGCCATCAGGTCTGGGTCGCTGAGGATGTCGAGCGTGTCGCGCTGACGCCGGTAATCGTCGTAGCCGACGAGCATGGCCGCGGGCCGGCCGTTCCGCGTCACGACGATCTCCTCTTCCCGTTCGGCCACGCCGGTCACCAGCTCCGGCAGGCGGGCTTTGACCTCGGAGATAGGCAGCGTCCTTGACACGCGGTGTGGTGATTGGAAGACAAGGCGCCTGCCGTCTCTGCATTCTCGGACCCAGCGCGAGCATCGGTTCGCGCACCGGGAAGCCGATGTTATCGATCTTCACCTTCGAGGCGTCGATGTTGTTCGCCTTGACGAAGATCGGCCACTGCGCGTAGGCGCCGTCGGGCGCCGGCGCGCCGAGGATCTTGCCCTCCAGGTCCTTGGGCGCCTTGATGCCGCTTTTCTTCAGCGTCACGATCGAAAAGGCGGGCGTGTCGTAACACCATCATCACCGCCTTAGCCGCCGGAGGCAACGAAGTAGGGTGCCGCCGGCCCCTCGAAGCGCCAGTCGAGCGCGAAGCGGATCGCAGTGTCTTTCTGGGCGAAGGCGGTGCCCGAAACGAGCAAGGCCGCGCCTCCTCGGTTGCTATCTTCCCGGCCTCTTCCTTCGCTTGATGGCATCGCGCACCTCCTTGCCGACCTGTTCGTGCGTCTGAATGGCTTGAGCCTGGTTGCGCACCCGCTCGCGGGCAAGCTTGTCGCGCGTCTGGGTCATGCGGAACTGGTTGGCGGCCAGTTCGGTGGCGTTCATGCGGTCGAGCAGGTTGTCTTTCTCGGGGATGGCCTTGCGCCGCTTGATGGTATCGCGCCCAAGACCGCCGTACAAACCTTTGTAGCCGGCGTCGTGGAATACGCCGAACATCGTGCTCTGCACGCCGGAATCCTGCGCGGCGCCGGACAAGGCCTTGAACTCCTCGGCGGTCTGCTTGCGCAGTTCGACTCGCTCCATATCGGCGGCCGCCTGGTCGGTCAGCTCCTGGCGGCGGGCCTGAATCGCGAAGTACTTCTGGGCGTTCGCGATCTCGGGCTTGCGCGGGTCGCCGTTCTGGGCGATGAGGTAGCAGGCGAAACGCGAGAGGTGGTAGTCCTCGACCTGGCGCTGGCTGCCGGAGCCGAGGCCGACCATTTTGCCGGCGCCGGCAAAATGGTTCGCGGGGTTGTTGCCCGAGGTCTCGCAAGATGCGATCGCGCGCTCGATGGCCTGTTCGAAGCGGCGCCACTGGGTATAGCCCAGCAGCGCCTGTAGTTTTCGGGCGCTCCAGTACTCGGCGCCATGCTCGTTGCTCTGCTTGAGCGACTCGAACGGTTCGCGCGTCGCCGCCGGCAGATGAGTCTTGCTCATTGCAGCCTCCGCTGAGAGGTGAATACTGTATGTATTTTCCACCTGTTGCCGCAAGTGCGATTCCGGTTCTTCACGCCAGCGTCCAGCGCACGGCAAGCAGTTCCTGCCGGGTCGTTTTCTGCTGCAGCTTGCCCTCGATGTTGCCGATCAGGTCTTCCCGCTGCCGGTCGACCTGGTCCTGGGCATCGAAGAGCGAGCGCCGCCTCTGGTTGCGCTGGGCTTCCAGTGCTTTGATTTTCTTCTGCCCTTCGAGCTTTTCCTCCAGCGTGAGGGCCGTGGTCGCCGCGCGACGGGCTTCCTTGATCTGGCGGTCGAGTTCCTTGATCTCGCGCTCAAGACCCAGCTTCAGGTCGTCGGCCCAGCCTTCGAGTTTTTCGATCTCGGCTTCAAAGATCCGGGCGTTGCGCTCGGAGATGCCGCGTTGAATGGTTGCCTGCCTCGCCGAGACGATCGACGCCAGAGGTGCTTCCGGCGAGAGACCAGCCGGCTGGCCGGTTGCGCGGCCCGGTAACGTGAGCAAACGCAGCGCAACCTCGGAGTCCATCGCCACACCGTCATCGCCAACCGCCGCAATGATCAGGTGGTCCTCAGCTTGGTCCAACGCCTCTCGCGATGATCGTCACCCGAGCGCCGGGGCAGCTCGTAGAGCCCAAGGGGAATGGCGTCGCCGAACGGACAGGTGTTCAGGCGGAATGCGGAGTCGGCGGCGAACTCGGCGTGCTCCCGCACTTTGAGTTTTTCGCGCACCTCGTCGTCGAAGTTCTCCAGCAACTTCTTGCGCGTGCTGGAAATCGACTCGTTGATCTCGAAGTTCAGTTCGAGCTGGAGTTTGTCGAAGGCTCCCTGAATCTCGTCCGGCTTGCGGCAGCGCTGGTAGATGGCGGCAATTCGCTTCTCGAAGTCCACGCCGGACTCGATCGCCCCCAGGACTTCGTCGCTCGCACCGAACACGCCCTCGAACAGCTTGAACTTCGAGGACAGCAGCTCGAACACCCGCCGGTCGGCGTCGTTCTTGCGGTTCAGGACATTGACCACCACCACATCATGTTGCTGCCCGTAGCGATGGCAGCGGCCGATGCGCTGCTCGATGCGCTGGGGGTTCCACGGCAGGTCGTAGTTCACCACCAGCGAGCAAAACTGGAGGTTGATGCTTTCGGCGCCCGCCTCGGTGGCGATCATGATGCGCCCCTGCTCGCGGAAGTAGTCCACCAGCGCAGAGCGTATGTCCGCGGTGCGCGAACCGGTCACGTGATCGGTTCCATGATGCCGCTCAAGCCAGGCCGCGTAGATCGCCTTGGATCGATCGGGGATCATCCATCGCGATCTGAAGCCAGTGAATGTCCGGATCAAGCCGGACGGAACCGTGAAGGTGCTCGATTTTGGCCTCGCCAAGGCGTTCGAGCAGGGATCGGGGAGCAGGGATCGAGGCTCGGCGCAGCTTGCGAACTCTCCGACGATCGCCTCTCCGGCGATGACCCACCTTCGCCAAGGCTACGGTGGGCAGGCTACTGCGGTGGGGATGATTCCCGGCACGGCCAGCTACATGAGCCCGGAACAGGCACGCGGCAAGCGTGTCGACAAGCGCGCCGTTATGCCAACTCTTTGAACGGATTGAAGACCTTGAGCCCGGGCCGTTTGAAGTCCCGATCGTTCCCGGTGGCGATCGTGAGCCCGTGACGACGTGCCGTCGCCGCAATGTAGCTGTCCTCCACTGGCATAGGCTGACCGGCCTTGTCGAGCAGGCGTTCCTGCTCCGCCCAGACGTGGGCCACGGAGACATTGAACCCGTGAATACGGCCGTGCAACGCGTCGACGAGCCGAGTCAGCCAGGCCTGGAGCGCCTGACGCTGCCGGCCCTCCTTCGTCCGGACCCAGTACGCCAGCTGGGCGATGACGACGGCGCTCGTGTAGCAGCGCGCCTGCTCCCGATCGAGCCAGGCGATGACCTTCGGGTCGCCATGACGTTTGGCCGGTTGGCAGATCACGTCGGTGTCGAGCAGCCAACTCACTGCGCCCGTCGCTTGGCCGGGGCGCGTCGGCGGGCCGGTACATCGTCCGGACTGACGGGGCACTCCTTCAACACCTTCAGCCAGTTCTCCCGGCCGGCGAGACGGCGGAACACCAGCGTGTCCTCTTCGGCGTCGAAGTGCGCGTCGAAGTAATCACCGGGCTCGGCTGGCGCGAGCGCGGCCGGCACGGTCAGACGCCGCTTGGCATCCATGGTTACGACCATGGTGGGATTATCCCACTGCCCGTGCTTCGAGTCAACTTTCACGTCGAGGCGCCAAGCTCGAGTTCGCGACCGAACGTCCGGTCAATCCCGACAAAGCGTTTCTGATGCAACGGCGACGCTGGTACCGTCCGACTCTCGTGCCGTCTACGCGAGCCCCGGCTACGTGTTGTACGTGCGCGACGGGCGAAGCCGGATTCTCGATCTCCCACGAGGGCACGCTGGTCTTTCGCCCACGGGCGGGGCGGTCGCGCCTGCTCTCGGTCAGAAGAAAGCGGCCGGGCTCACGGTTCTCGTCCACCGCCAGCTTGATGGCCGGGAACAAGCCGGGGGCCTTTGGGATTTCATCAATGACGACCGGGCCGGACACGTTGCGAATGAACCCGGCCGGATCGCCGGCTGTTCGACAACCGCTACTACTCCAGGGCTTCGCCCACACGGGCCAGGATCTCGCCCGCGCACCCCTCGGCATCACTCGTCTCGATCGGCGCACGGTCAACCGGCGACTGCCCGTTCTCCGGCGGCGCGGCTGGCGCAGGCAGAACGATTGTTTCGAGAGTTCGAGCAGCTCACGCCTTATCCGTATCCGAAGCCGTTCACCAAGACCTTCGAGACGTGGGCCGAATACGAGCGCTGGCGCCGTGCGCAAACCAACCCCTGGCTCCGATAACCGCGCCCTCCTGGTGTGTCGCCTGCTGAACCGCAAGCGCGCGCGTTACTTGATCACGGGAGGCATTGCCGCGAACCTCCATGGATCGGTTCGCGCGACAAAGGACGTCGACGTCCTGATTCCCAAGGATGTCGCCAACGCCGAGCGCGTGTTGAGCGCCCTCGGAGAGCTTCCACTCGGCATCGGTCGCGAACTCGATGCGAGTCAGGTGGTCACCAGCCCATTCACGATTGTGGGTGACATGCCGAGAGTGGATCTATTGACCGTTGCGTGTTCGGTCACGTTCGATCAGGCATGGCCGAACCGCGTGGTTCGGCGAATCGACGGCATTCGCGTGCCGTATCTGGGGCTGGCGGATCTCATTCGGTCGAAGCAAACTGGACGGGCGTCGGACCTCGCCGATATCGAGATTCTTTCGGCCCTCAGGCACGGCGGGGCACCGTACGCGCGTTAGGCACTTCACCGCAATCGGGTCGGGCATCGTCGGCTTCGCCGGGTCGGGCTGAACTGGTTCGAATCACGGGCCCACACCTGGCGCCGTACGAATGCAGCACCGCGGCGTCGGGACTCGGACCGGCGCTCGACGCCAATTGTTCCGCGCCCAGGAAGATTTGGTATCTGTATCGGACTGAGAGCTCGCCCTGACCGCTGTCACTTCTTCAGTGAGGTCGCCCAGTCCATGGCGATCACGAGCCCGCTCGGGTGGTCGGGCCCGAGCATCGGCGCGGCCGCGGCCCCGGGCACGACGAACTGGTAGGAGAGGAACCGCTGACCGTCGGGAGAGATCGCGTAGGTGTGGTAGTCCACGCCGCCGTGTGGAAGGTTGACGGCCCGCAGATTCAGAAACGCTATTGGCGCGCCGTGTTCGAAGCCTACGCCGGCCCCATTCACCGACACGGAATAGAGCGGGCCGACAAATACCGGATTTCCCGCAACCTGCGGGTTGTTCACCGGGCCAAGTGAATGGTAGTACAGCTCCCTGCTGTCGTTGCGCCACCGCGGCCAGTCGCCGCCGGCATCGGAGATTTGCCAACGGCCGGCCCCGGTGGGAAAGGGCTGCACGTGGATCTCCCGGCGGTTGCCCACCGAGTCGGAGCTGTAAGCGATCCACTTGCCGTCCGGCGAGATCTGCGCGTGCGTCTCGTTGGACGGCGAGTTGACGAGCGGCGTCGCCTTCTTGTCGGCCAGCGCCAACAACCACAGATCGCCCTTGGTCTTCGGGTCCTGGACGCCGAAGACGATCGACTTCCCGTCACTCGACCACGACATCGGTGCCTTCGGGAGATCGGATTCGACGAGGAGTTCTTCCAAGCTCGATCCATCCGATCGCTTCCGGTACAGGCCCGACTTACCCTTCC
>JBCKZH010000166.1:0-6095 GCA_038919385.1 Vicinamibacterales bacterium
TTCACTCACGACAACGGACTCCTGTGACAGGCCGGCGCGGCCAGCGCGTCGAATAGATACTGCTCAATCTCCGCGGCGGTCGCCAACCGCAAGGCGTGTCCGGCCAGCCGCCGCGCGTCGGTGGCGCTCAGCTCCTCGATCGCCTGCCGGACGATCGGGATCGCCGCCGGCGTCATGCTGAACTCGGTGAGGCCCAGGCCTATCAGCAACCCCACCAGCGCCGGGTCCGACGCCATTTCACCGCACAGCGACACCGGGATGCGGTGCCGCGTGGCGGCGCGGCGCACGGTGCGAATCAACCGCAACACGGCCGGATGCAGCGGCTCATACAGGTCGGAGACCCGATCGTCGGTGCGATCCACGGCGAGGCAGAACTGGATCAGATCGTTGGTGCCGATGGTAAAGAAGTCGACCTCGGGGGCCAGGAGGTCCGCGACGGGCGAAAGCGAAACCGCAATGAAATACTTCATCGAGACCTACGGTTGCCAGATGAACGTGCACGACTCCGAGCGCATGGCGGGCCTGCTCGAGCAGTCGGGCTACGATGCCGCGGACTCCGCTCTGGACGCGGACATCGTGGTCATCAATACCTGCAGCGTGCGCGAGCGCGCCGAGGACAAGCTCTATACCCGGCTCGGCGAGATCAAGGAGATGGGCCGGGAGCACGGACGCAGTCCCATGGTGGTGGTTGCCGGCTGCGTCGCACAGCAGGAAGGCGCCAAGCTGATCAAGCGCTCCAAGGGCGTCGTCGATCTGGTGATCGGCACGCAGCAGATCAAGATGCTACCGATGCTGATCGAGAACGCGGCCGAGCGCGCGATCCCGCGGATTGCCATCGAGAATCCTTACGAAGATCCGTCGTTCCCGCTGGGCATCGTCCGCCGGGGCGATCCGGTGCGGGCGTACGTCACCATCATCGAGGGCTGCAACGATTTCTGCGCTTTCTGTGTCGTGCCGTATACCCGTGGGCACGAGCGGATGCGGTCTCGAGCCGAGATATTAGCTGACGTGCGCGATGCAGCCAACAGCGGCCGGCGCGAGGTCCAACTACTCGGACAAATCGTGAACCACTACCAGGCCCCGGACGATGCGTCGTGCGACTTTCCCGCGCTGCTCGAAGCTGTGCACGAGGTGCCAGGCATCGACCGTATTCGCTTCGCGAGCCCGCATCCGCGGCACACCGGCGATCGGATGATTGCCGCCGTGCGCGACTTGCCGAAGGTCTGTAAACACCTGCACCTTCCCGTGCAGTCCGGCTCGTCGCGGGTGCTCGCGATGATGCGGCGGAGGCACACTCGCGAGGAGTACCTCGACCTGGTTGCCCGCATTCGCTCGGCTATCCCGAACGTGCAGCTATCGACCGATATGATCGTTGGCTTCCCAGGCGAGACGGACGCCGACTTCGGCGAGACGCTGAGCCTGACCGAAACGGTCGGCTACCACAGCATCTACTCGTTCAAGTATTCGGAGCGTCCCAACACGCTGGCCTCGAAGCGCATGCCGGATGACGTCACGGACGAAGAGAAGAAGCAGCGGATCATGGCACTGCAATCGCTGCAGCGATCGGTCCAATCGAACCTCTTCCAGCGGTCGATTGGCACGACCCACCAGGTTCTGGTGGATGCGACGAGCCGGCGTCACGAATGGGAATTGACGGGCCGCACCGGCGGCAACACGGTGGTCAATTTCCCAGGACCGCCGGAGTGGCTGGGGCGGATGGTTGACGTGACGATCCGGCGGGCCGGCCCGAACAGTGTGTGGGGCGAAGCGACCGGGTCGCCGAGTTGAATGGTTGAAGTTAGCGGAGCACAGTCAATGATCGAAATGAACATCAAGGGCCTGATGGTGGATCCCATCACCAACATGCCCATCATCATCCTGCGCGACTCGGAAGGGCAGAAGGTGCTGCCAATCTGGGTGGGGGTGTTCGAGGCCAACGCCATCGCGTTGCAGATCGAGAACATCCAGACGCCGCGGCCGATGACCCACGACCTGCTGTGCAACATCATCCAGGACCTGCAAGCGACCGTCGACAAGATCGTCGTCTGCGACCTGAAGGAGAACACCTTCTACGCGATGATTCATCTGCGCACCCCTGGCGGCCCGGTGGCGATCGACGCCCGTCCGAGCGACGCGATCGCGCTGGCACTGCGCACGCGCGCGCCGATCCTGGTTGACGAGAAGGTGATTGACCGCGCCAAGACCGTGGACCTGTCGAACGAGAAGCAGGACAGCGACCGCCTGCAGCAGTGGCTCGAGCAGCTCGACCCGGACGACATGGGCAAGTACAAGATGTAAGGATCTCGTGATTTGGTGATTTGGTGGTTTGGTGATTTGTCGGCGGGCCGACAATTTCGCTAAACCACACACCAGCCTAGCTTTATCTCCTGGCATTTCCAGATAATTCCCCGGATCCCCAAATCTCCAGCTCACGAAATTTGCGTTTCTGACGGCGGGCTCCTAGAATGCGTGAGAACCCGCACAATCCTGCTCGATGATTCTCAGTATCGCCAACCAGAAAGGCGGCGTGGGGAAAACCACCACCGCCATCAACCTCGCAGCCGCGCTCGCCATGCGTGGCAAGCCGACGTTGCTCATCGACCTCGATCCGCAAAGCAACAGCAGCATGTCGTTCATCGACATCCGCACCGCGGCGCGGAGCATGTATGACGTCTTCGTCGACGACACGGTGCACTTGGCTGACGTGATCGTTCCGGCGACCTTGCCCAACCTGTCGATCGCGCCAGCGCGGATCGCGCTGGCCAAGCTCGAGTCGCGGTTGGTCGGCGAACTGGATGCGCCGTTCCGGCTGAAGGACGAATTGGCCGCGTTGAAAGGGCAGTTCGCCAACGTCATCATTGACTGCCCGCCGGCCCTCGGCCTGCTGACCATCAACGCGCTGGTGGCGTCAACGCACTTGCTGATTCCAATCCAGTCGTCCTACTTCGCGCTCGAAGGCACCGACGACCTGCTCGAAACCATCGAGAAGGTCCGCCAACGGCCCAACCCTGAACTCCAGATCCTGGGCGTCGTCATTACCATGCACGACAAGCGAACGGCCCTCGCGCGCGACATCCAGGAGCAGATTCGCAAGGTGTTTGGCGACAAGGTGTTCCGCACGGTCATCAGCAAGAGCGTGCGGCTCGAGGAAAGCCCGGCCTACCGGGAATCGATTTTCACGTTCGCGCCAGAATCCTCCGGCGCCACCGAGTACTACCGTTTGTGTGAGGAGGTGATCGACCGTGCCTAAGCCTCGCGGATTGCCCGACAACCTGCGGATGCGCCACGACGCGCATTACGTGGAGACCCTCGCCGCCTCGGCCGGCGCGCCGGTCGGACGCATGGTGCCGATCGACCAGATCGACCCGAACCCCGACCAGCCGCGCCAAGCGATGGGCGACCTGGCCGATCTGATTTCCTCGGTCACCGAAAAGGGAATTATCGAGCCCCTGGTGGTCCGACAGCGCGGCCCACGCTACCAGATCATCGCTGGCGAACGGCGGTATCACGCCTCGGTTCAAGCCGGCCTGACCGAGCTGCCGGTCGTCATCCGCGACGTCGATGACCGCGAGATGCTCGAGCTGGCGCTGGTCGAGAACATCCAGCGCAAGGACCTCACGCCGTTTGAAGAATCCGATGCCATGCAAGCACTCGCGCAGCGCTGCGGCTACACCCACGAGGATTTGGCCAAGCGCCTGGGGAAGTCACGCACCTCGATCACCGAAGCACTTTCGATCAACGCAATCCCGCCCGAGGTCCGTAAGGTCTGCCGGCTTGCGGGTATCACCGGCCGGTCCTTGTTGCTACAGGTCGTTCGCCAGGGTGACGCGCAGAAGATGCTGAGCCTGGTCGAGAAGATAACGAGCCAGGGTGCGACCCGTGACCAGCTCCGCAAGGACGCGCAGAAGGTGAAACCCGGGCGGCCCAAGTCGTTCGTGTTCGCATTCCGGCCGCCCAGCAAGGCGTTCACCATGCGCCTCAGTTTCAACAAGAAGAATGCGAGCAAGGACGAAGTGATTGCCGCACTTGAGATCATTCTCCAGGAGTTGAAGCACGCGAAGTAGCCTTGGCTGGTGATTAAGTTAACATAACATGTATTATCAGACGTAATTTAATATGCTAACAAAACACGCCTGTGGAAGGCCGCGGCCGCGCCACAAATCAGGTTTGGCGGGTAAACGGGCACCTGCCCTAGAGATGCCAGTCTGACGTCGCGGAACCGAGTTCTGGAACGGTGACCGTCCAGGAACCGGCGTGCGGCAAGGCCTCCAAGACGGCCCCCGATCGATCGCGAACCTGGATCCAGAACTCGATGTTCTGACCCGGGACCCCGCCCAGGCGGTGGATCGGAATGACGACCTCCGCCACCTCATCAACCGCGATCCAGGAAGGCTCAACCGTCACGCTGCGAGTGTCGGGGGTCGAAGCCAGCACGACGAGCGTGGCCGATTGCGACACCAACGATCGGACCAGTGCGGATCCGGAGAATCGCAGGCACAGCGAACCGTCGTTGCCAATCGCGACCAGCAATTCGGTGACACGAGATGCCGCAGGCACCTCATGCATGGTTCCCCCGGGCCGGCTCAGCCTGGGCCGGGCCGCCCCCACCCACTCGAGAAAGCTGGTCGTCCGGCCATCGAGCCGGACCGACACCAGGCCTGTCGGCCGCAGGTGGTCCGGCCCTGGGCCGGTCGAGATGTTCGTGGCATGAAGCGCATCGGGGACCGGTACCCCAAGCGACGCGTACGCGTTACGCAGGTGGGTCCGGAACAACTCGTCGAAGTCGCGATCGTGGTCGGAGGAATGATCATCGCCGTACCACCAGAACCAATCGCTGCCTTCGGCGATGAGCAGTTCTTCGTACGCGCGTTCCATATCTGCCGGCGACACCGACGATGCCTGTCGATCGAACGCGGCACGGGCGTCGGCCAGCTGCGCCCAGGCCCGGTGGTCGTCGCGGTGGCCAATCCAGATGTAGAAGTCCGCGTTGATCCACGAGCCGGCGTGAACCTTCGCGAGTGCGGTGGCCGGAGCCGTCGCCGCCTCGGCCATGGTCACCGTCTTGATGTCGGCCGCATCGCGGAGGGCGGCATAAAGCGCGCGAAGGAACGGACGGCCTCCGCCAGGGTAATGCTCCCAGGCATTCTCGCCATCGAGGATGACGCTGACAGTGCCGACTTCCCCGCCCGTGGCATCGCTGAATCGACGTCCAGCCTCGCGCACGCGTGCCACGAAATCCGCCGCCGCCGCGCCGGCCTCCCACGATTGGTACTGGAAGCCAATCCGATCGGAGAGCGCACGATCGCGAAACAGCGCGACCGGGCCCTGAGCGCCGAGGCGATACGGCCGGTACAACAGGTCCGGACGCTGCGCGTGGCCAAACTCGTCACGCGGCAGCGCCACGCCCAACGAACGCGACAGGATGTCCTCGTCTGTCGCGATCCAACTGACACCCGCCTCGGCCATGAGGGCGACCGCCTCGTCCGAGACCGCCCCCTCGGAAGGCCACATCCCCACCGGCCGGTGTCCGAACGTCCTGGCGTGAAACGACAGCGCCCGTTCCACCTGCGCCCGCGTATCGTCTGGCCTCGCGAACCGCGTGCGAGGCCGCTCCGCTTGCGGATTGGTCCGCAGCGCCGTGTCCGTGTCGTACAGCAACGGCAGAATCGGGTGGTAGAACGGCGAGCACGACAACTCGACCTGGCCACGCTCGCTGGCCGCGCGATACGCGGGCACCACCAGACGGAGCAACTCGAGTTCAATCTCGCGGAGGGACCACTTGTCCGCCTCGGTGTAGTTCCGGTCCTTCGCCATCAATTGCTGCAGCCGCCGATCGGTGGCGAGCCAATCCGGATCGATCCACACCAGCTTGTGCCACACCTGCAGGTCGCGTAAATCGTCCGCGGTGAACGACTGGCGTGCGGCGCGCGCGGCATGGAGTTCGGCGTAGCGCGGGTAGGGTGCGATCATCCGGCCATACGGGGCGTGAAAACCGTTGGCGACCAGCCAGCGCGCTTCGTCCTCCGTCAGATCCGCCGCGGGCTTGAGGCCGAGGGCGAGGTGCCGGTCACGGGCACGGTCTTCGGCGAAGGCCT
>JBCKZH010000167.1:0-6082 GCA_038919385.1 Vicinamibacterales bacterium
CTCGAATGAGTGTGCCATGCAGCGCGAACTCCTCTACACCAAACACGTCCACAACCACTATAATGCTAGCATTATAGCGAAGTCAAGCCCACGAGAACCAACCGCGACGGAATTTGAACCGATCAACTCCTGGAGTTTCCGGAGGGTTGATTCTTCGAGGGGAAACTGGACTTGGTGGAAAGTCAACGACCACGCGCTGAGCCGCGGCGCTCAGATTTCACTTGCGCCGTCGGCTCCAGCGCGTGTTGGCCGCACAGAATGTCACGCGACAGTCTGCATGGTGTCGAGTCGCCGCGACACATTGTCTCCGGCTGAGCAAGACAAGCGGCGCATGATTGGATGTGGCTGCACACAGGTCCGATTGGGCTGCTCTACTTCGCAAGCCTCGCCGATTGCGATGCGATGCACAGCCACTGTCCATCCGGCTGCTTCATCCAGGTGTCGGTCCACGCCGAGCGGCGCGTCTCAGTGCCGGCCGCCGTCTTGACGACCCCGGTGAACGTGCCGACGATGATCGCCGTGTCGCCGAACACCTGCACCTTGTAGCCGCCGTTGGATGCGGAGACGTAGGTATCTTTGTCGGCGTTGACGTCCTGAATCAGCGTGGCCTTGTCCAACACGCGGCCATCGTCGCTCATACTCAGGAACATGGGCGCCAGCAAACGACCGACCGCGGCGCCATCTTTCTTCATGAACGCGGCCGTCCAGACGTCCTCAAGTCGACTGAGTTCTTTGACGATGGCCGCATCCTGTGCAACCAGTTGCGTTCCGGACACCAGCATTGCAGAGAGCACACATAACGTTGCGAAACGACGAAACGAACCCATTGGATACCTCCTTAGCAGAACATGTCTTGCCGTCTTCACCCCGTCCTGACCCATCGATGATCGCCCAGAGTACGCTGCCAACGCGACGAATGAGCCGCGCGCCCATGCGACATTTGCACACCAAGCGATGGGCGCGGCGGCTCCATTCGTGGGTTAGCCGCACACACTGTGGAACGATCGTCCGAGACACTGGTCACGATACTTTGGTGTTTTTCGTTTCGGCCCATGGTGCCCAGCTCTTGCCGTCCGTCGAAATCTCGGCCTTCCACGTGAACGACTTGCCGTCAGGTGCGAATGCCGCCTCTGTGCGAATCCGATAGCTCGTCCCCTTCGCAGTCATGGTGCCGGTGAGCCTCCAGACGTTGCCGGTCACTGATGCCGACCCCTGCCAGATGGCACCGTCGTTCTGATAACCCAGGTACTGATAGGTCTTCGAAGCCGCGTCGTAAACGTAGGTCTCGCCCCACTGGACGCCACCGAACGGCCCAGATTCCTCACCCGTGTTCTGAATGGCAAAGCCGCCCGCGACCACGCGACCGGTTTGTTTGCCAGAAATCTTGGATGCGGGTCCAAGTGGGCTCGCTTTCGCGTCTCCCTCGTATTGCCAATTGCCAGCGAACGTCGCCAGCTTCCTAGCCTCCGGTCCCGGCTGTGGAGCTTGGGCCAGAGCGGAAACGCCGATGCCGACCGCGAGCAGAGTCAGACAACCCCAGATGACCTTTCTCATGTCACACCTCCTTTAGACGTTTAGACGTTCACGATGACCGAAGGGAGCGCATGCTCCCCGCGCCGTCCCGAACCAACCGGTCCAACGGCCACGGCTCACCCGCAGCCGCTCACCGCCCACGCGGCCGTCGGGTGCAGCCGGTGTTAGGCACCGTAGCTCGATCGGAGTTAGCATGAGGCAGAAGGTGCTTCATGTCCACACCCACCTTGGAATCTGTCGTTCGGTGCGACCCTGAGGTCTTGGGAGGAACCCCTGTCTTCGCAGGGACTCGCGTCCCGCTCAAGAACCTCGTGGATTATCTGGCCGCTGGTGATCCGCTTGAGCGCTTCTTGGAACACTTTCCGTCTGTGACGCGGGAACAAGCCGTGGCTGCGTTGGAAATCGCGGGCAACTTGTTGGCCTCTCGTGCGAATCCTGCTCGATGAGTCGCTCCCGCGCCCTCTCGTCCACTCGCTGATCGGGCACGATGTGTCCACCGTTCGCGACGAGTCGTGGACGAGCCTGACGAACGGAGCATTGCTGCGACAGGCGGCCAACACATTCGATGCGGTGCTGACCGCGGACCAGAACATCGAGTTCCAACAAAACCTAACAACCTTGCCACTCGCCGTCGTGGTCATGGTCGCTGAGAGCAACCGATTGGAATCGCTCGAGCCGCTCGTGCCCGCCGTACTCGAGGCCCTTAAGACGTTGAAACCCAGAACGTTGATTCGCGTAGGTGTCAACGCCATGCGGCTCACCCGCGGCGGCCGCGTGATGCCGATTCTACATGGCAACCCAGTGCCGCGGCCGCCGTCGGGTGCAGCCGGTGTTAGACCGCGTTCGCGCCAAGCGACAAGATGAGAAGCGAGGCCTCGGCACGGTGACCGAACTCCTCGATCCGTTGGCGTTCGCGTTGGATTAAGGCCGCGATCTGTTCGGTTCCTGCATTGCCGACATCGAGCCAAATGACCTTCGGCGGCAAGCCCTCGACGAAGCTCCTCTCTCGAAAGTCCGTATCCTTCGAGACAATCGTGAATCCGTCTGCCTTGGCGCGGTCCCAGATGGCGGCATCTGGCGCCGCCCGCAGGCCGAGGGCTCGAACATGCGCACTGGCGGGAAACACGGTGCTCAGCGTCTTGACGAGGGCCGGACTGAGATTGGCGTCGAAGAGTAACTTCACGCCACGGAGTTCGTCAGACGACGTTCACGAGCGGCTGCGAATGCGAGTGCCGCCCGAATGTCTTCGCGGACTAAGTCGGGAAAATCGCTGAGGATTCGATCCTCGCTCATGCCCCCCGCCAGGTACTCGAGCACGTCGTACACGGTAATGCGCGTACCCTTGATGCAGGGCTTACCGCTCCGGACGTCCGGACTCACGATGACTCGATCTTCCCAACCCATGCGGCAATTCTACACCCCGTGGACCAGTCAAGTTTGACCTTGGAGTGTTTTTGCTATCAGCGGTCTAACGCGCCAAATGAGCCGCGCGCCGCACCGCGACCCGTCGCTCAAGGCCGTCGGGCGCGTCGGCTCCATTTGAATGTTAGCCGGCCGTTCATTCGGAGCCGTTCAGAACTCGCGCCACATAGCTATCTTGCGCTTGGGCTGATCGGCCGATTGCCTGCAGTCTCCGCCACATTCCCTATCGTTCTTTTCGCAGAGCTCGCCCACCGTGAACAATATGCGTCACTTGACCGCTTGCGGACCGAACCACCGTTAGATTTGGTCCGTACGCGATACGAGGTTCAGCCAGGAGCAGCTGATTGTCAGACAGACGATCGACGTCGATCCAGCCAGACGGGTTGCGGAAACGTGTTCCCTCATCGAGAAACATGAGGGCGCCGCTTCTCCATTCGAGCCGGACCTTCCACTCGTTTCGGTACACACCGGTCAATTCCGTTGCTTCTTTTTCGGTGATCTTCGTCGTGATGGGCGGGGTGCGATCCACAGGGGTCACCAGCGATGCAACGGCGCTCTCAGGCCAGATGGCTGCTGCCGCCACAAGCACCGGCACGATGACGTTCTTCTGACTCGGTCCGTTCACGAACATCAAGAATCCATACCGCTCTTCGGGGATGAATATATAGAGGGCTCGGATGCCAGCCCAGCCCGACGATGACTCGAAGGTTCGGGCCCCTGCGGACCGAGGCATGAGTGAAAGGGTTTCAGCTACTACGCCGCTGGGGAGGACCTGACGACCCTGCCACTTTCCTTCATTGACGAGCGCACCAACGAACGCGATCCCCTCCCTGATTGACGTGAAGACGGATGTCGTCGGCCAGCCAACCCAGTTGAGCGCCAACGGGCGCACGACTTCCACGCCGGAACTGCCCATGCGATGACCCAGGGCAATCGATTGAGTCGCGACCTGGAGGATGGAAAGGCTGCTGCGGGTGAATGCTAGCGGCTTGAACACTCGCGCGCTCAGGAGATCGTCGAAGCTGGTGCCAGTGGCCTGCTCGACGACGGCAGCCGCGATGTTGGCGGTGCGGCTGGAAAAGGACTGGATATACCCAGGCTCGGCGATGATGCAATCCGCGTTGCACGAGAGCGCGTACCTCTTGAGGGCGCCGGCGTCGAGCAGCGCGTAGTCGATATGGTCGTCAATGATGCCGGCACGATGCTGAAAGAGTTGTCGAATGGTGACTCGCGCCAAGAGCGGATTGAGGGCAGGCCAATACGTGGCGACGGGCTCATCGAGTGCGAGTTTGCCGTCCTTGGCGAGGCTGGCGGCGACCGCGGCGCTGTAAGCCTCAGATAGCTGTGAAGGCGCCCACACCGTGTCGAGGGTGACCGGTTCCCGCGTCTCGACATTGGCGAGCCCGAAGGCCTTTTGGTATACGAGCTCACCATGGGCGATCACCGCGACCGCGACCCCAACGGTTTCGTCCTTCATCGCGGCCTGTACCAACGCGTCGAATCGTTCGGATCGGGAGGCCTCAGTCTGGGCCAGACACGGCGTCACACCGGCGAGCGTGATCAAGGTCCATCGGATCAGAACGTTCACGCAGCGCGGTGTTTGGACTGTGTATCTGCCGACCAGTTTGCTTATTTGACTGACCATTCGTATCCATCCCGTCTTCATGGGCTATCCCTCGATTCTTAGTGACGGTGAGCAAATGCAAGCCGGCTAACTAGTTGTAGACAGGTTGGCGGCGTCTCAATTCCGGCCTCGTACCATCGCCGTTCCCGGCCGCAACCCGCAGAATCGACAGGGATTCTACCAGGAATCCAGGTCGACCGGCGATCTGGTGTAGCCCGCGAAGGCGATCGCGAAAACCCACGCCAAACGGCGATTCCTGGTGGATACGCGCCAACGCTCGCGGCCTATTTCCTGGAGCCCGTGGCGTCGGATGCCCGCAAGGTCTTGATTGGCTGACGCTTCCGGTCGTGCCGCGGATTCGCGGGTTCCGCGGATGACCCGCGACGCTCGCGGGTTATTTCGTCACAGCCGATCCATAGGGCTTTTGACGCCCAGTGCGCCTCGGCGCATCACGTGAGATAGATCATGGTCGTCGACACATCGCGACTGGCGGTGTTCCTGCCGGTCGGCTTCATGACCGGCATGGTCGGCCAGTTCTTCAAGTCGTTCGCACTGACGATCGCCTTTGCCGTATCGATCTCGCTGCTGGTCGCGTTCACACTCGACCCGATGCTGTCGTCGCGCTTCGTGCGGTTCATCCCGCTTGAGGAGCGCACGCGCACGGCAACCGGCCGCTTCCTCGAGCGGTGGGGCCACTTCTACGACCGCATCGACCACCGCTATCACCGGCTGCTGGGTTGGGCGAAGAGATCGTCGCCAAGGTGAAGGCGGTGCCCGGCGCGGTTGACGTCGACAGCTCGCTCGAAACCGGTCAGCCCGAGATGGCGGCGCGCGTGAACCGGGAACTGGCGGCCGACCTCGGCTTCGACGTCGGCACGGTCGCCATGCAACTGCGCGGCATGGTCGAGGGCATCGTCCCGACTCGCCTGCGCGAGAACGACAAGGAATATGACATCCGCGTGCGGCTGGCCCCGGAGTTCCGTAACGACTTCGAGGCGATCGCGCGAACCCCGCTCTACTCGCCGACCGGCGCCGTGGTGCGGGCCCGCGACATCGTGCGCCTGGAGCCCGAGGTGGGGCCGACCAGCATCGACCGCGAGCAGCGGCGGCGGCAGGCCAAGATTGGCATCGAGCTGGCGGACCGCCCGCTTGGCGACGTGACGAGCGACGTGTCGAAGGTGATGGCGGGCATCCCCATGCCACCCAACTTCGAGTGGGGCTTCGCCGGCGACGTCGAGATGATGCAGGAATCGGCGGCGGCCATGGGTCTGGCCCTGGTGCTCGGGGTCGCCTTCATCTACATCGTGCTGGCGTCGCAGTTCGAGTCGTTCCTCGAACCGTTCCTGATCATGATTTCACTGCCGCTGGCCCTGGTCGGCGCGCTGCTGGCCATCCTGCTCACCGGCAAGAATCTCGGCATGCCAGCGATGATCGGCGTGGTGATGCTGATGGGCCTGGTGACGAAGAACGCGATCCTGCTCGTGGACCTGACCAACCAGTACG
>JBCKZH010000168.1:0-6027 GCA_038919385.1 Vicinamibacterales bacterium
ACTTGCTTCAAATGGTAATCTGCCGTTAACAGCGTAAAGTCGTTCTTAATCGCAATCTCGGCGATAAGGGCATCCATTGAATTGTTCTTCTTTCCTCCGTTCAACGAATCCAACTGTGCCCGCAAGGAAGTAAAGATTGCGCCGTCGCTCAACTTCCCTTCTCCAAGTCGTGTGATTCCTACTACGAATGTTTCGGTAGGAATTATTTGAGACACGGACTTGGCGAATCTTAAAACGAGCCTTGCTCGTCGTTCCTCATCCTTGGTTTTGTTGAGTTCGTCGAGTTGTATATGGGAAGCGACGACTTCTCCATCGTCAGGAAGCTCTTCCGGCTGAATAAACCCGTCAACGAGCTTATTGATGATGGATGTATCGACGACGTATTTCATCTGCAAACCTAACAGTGTTTAGCCTGTCCAGGCCCCACTCCACGTCATGAACCTTATCCAGCAATCAATCGCGGCTTAAACACTCGACCTCGGACCCAGGAAGGCCCTAACCTGTTGATCGGGCGGATCCTAGCATGGGACACCCACGCTTGCGACGCCCGTTTCGGCCGCCGCCACCCGTCAGCCTAAGCAGACGTCCTCGCGTCGGACTGGTTACTCCCTTATGTGCATCGAGGGGTTGTGAAAACGGCGCGCACTGGGTCCTGGGGCACGCACCTATTCGGGCCAGGCTCTTACTGCCCGGCAGCGGCTGCGCCTAGTCGCCCATTGGATTTGCACGCACAATCCACGCGTGAATGGTGGTGCGCACCGATAACGCGTTCTGGCCGGTGCCCGGGAGAATCACCCAGCCGCCTTCCTTGCGCTTCAGCACCACCACCCCGCCATCAATCTTCGCCGCCTCGAACTCCGATCGCGGGAACGAGCGCCGCCGCATCAGGCTGACGACGTGCAACGTGTCATCGTCCAGCACAATCTTCGCCGCGGCGGCGTCAGCGGCCGCGGCCATGGCGAAGGCCGCGAGGGCCATGCCGGCATAGCGCAACAGGTAGGAGTCACCGTAGAAAAAGAAATACGACGACATGCCGAGGAATGACAGCGCGGCCAGACCGATGGCGCCGATCACCCACGGCGCCATGCGAATGATGACGATCGCCACCTACCGGTTGGCGGCGGCGGGGATCTTGCCGCTCTTCTCGAGTGATGCCACGAACGCGAACATGCGATCGACGCCCTCTCGCAGCCGCTCGAGCGAGGTCGCGTATGACAGGCGGAAATAGCCGGGCGCATCGAAGCCTTCGCCCGGCGTAATCGCGACCGCCACTTCCTTCAGCATCGCCTCGGCCAGCTCGCCGGTGGTCTTGATGCCGGTCGGCGACAGCAGGTCGGCGACGTAGGGAAACAGGTAGAACGCGCCCGACGGCTTCACGCAGACAAAGCGCGGATCCGCCGTCAGCCAGCCGTGCACCGCGTCGCGACGCTTGCGATACTCGGCCAGCATCACGGCGACGCCGTCCTGCGGGCCCATCAACGCCGCAATGGCCGCCTTCTGCGCGATCGAGTTGATGTTCGAGGTCGAGTGGCCCTGGACCACGTTGCACTGGGTGGTGAATTCTTTCGGCCCCATCGCCCAGCCGCAGCGCCAGCCGGTCATGGCATAGGTCTTCGACGCCGCGCTGCAAATCACGGTGCGATCCGGCATGCGGTCGTAGAGGATCTTCACGAGGTTGTGCGGCACCGGGTCGTAAATCAACCGCTCGTAAGTGAGGTCGGCAATCACCCAGATGCCGCGCGCGGCCGCGGCATCGGCGATCGCGATCATCTCCGCCTCGGCGATCAGCGCGCCGGTGGGGTTACACGGCGAGTTGACGACGATGGCCTTGGTCTTTGGCGTGATGGCGTCGATGATGGCGCTGGCCTTGATGGCGAAGCCGTCTTCGCGGTGCGTCTGCACCACGACCGGGGTCGCATCCGCGAGCTTGATCTGATCGGCGATGGTCGGCCAGAACGGGCCGTGGGTGATCACTTCGTCGCCCTGTTCGAACAGCACCATGGCGGTGTTGTAGAGCGCCTGCTTGCCGCCGGCCGTGATGATCACCTCTTCCGGCTTGATGGTGACCCCGTAATGCGTGAGGTACTCGTGGCCCACGGCCTCCCGCAGTTCGAGCACGCCGGCCGAAGGCGTGTACTTGGTGAAGTTGGCGTTGAGCGCGGCGTGGGCGGCGTCCTTCACGTGCTCGGGCGTGCCGAAGTCGGGCTCGCCGGTGCCGAGGTCAACCACGTCCACGCCCTGGCGGCGCAGGCGGTCGGCTTCAGCGGTGACCTTGAGTGTGGGTGACGCGGTGACACGGCTCATGCGACGCGCGAAAGTCATCGATCTAATCCTCGGCCTTTGGCCGGCCTGCGCGCTTGGCGTGCAGCCGCTCCTCGACGACCGGCGGCACCAGGCCCTCGATCTTGCCGTTGAGCATGAAGACTTCCTTAATCAGCCTGGAGCTGATGTAAGTGTACTGCTCGGCGGGCATCATGAACACGGTTTCAATGCCGGGCGCCAGGTGGCGGTTCATCAGCGCCATCTGGAACTCGTATTCGAAGTCCGAGACCGCGCGCAGGCCGCGCACCAGCACCGAGGCGCGCTTCCGCTGCGCGTAATCCACCAGCAGGCCGTCAAAGGTCTCCACTTGCACGTTCTCCTGCCCTTTGAACACCTCCTGGATCAGCGCCACGCGCTCGGCTTCGGAAAACAGCGGCGTCTTCTCCGCGTTGGCCAGGATGGCGACGATGATCTTGTCGAAGATCCGGGCGCCGCGCTCAATGATGTCGACGTGGCCGTTGGTCAGCGGGTCGAACGACCCCGGATAGATGGCGATGCGGGCGGTGTGCGGGGTGTTCATGCGTAGAAGCTCAGGGCGCTGTCGCCCGATGTGACGGTGCGCGTCACGGTCAGGCCGTCCGGCGCCGGCGGCGTCACGCGCGATGCGTGTTCGAGCACCAGCACCGCACCGGGACTTCGTTGGCTGGCCGCGTCGCGAACGGCCGTGGCGATCGCGGCGTAGTCGTACGGCGGATCGAGCACGATGAGGTCGAACGGACCGCCGCGAATGGGTCGCGCCAGCGCACGTTCCACGGCGTCGCGGATGATAGCACAGCGGCTTTCCTCACGGCACAGCGCGCGGTTCTCTTCGATCAGCCGCACCGCCCGCCGATCGTGCTCGATGCAGGTCGCCGCGGCGGCACCGCGGCTCAGCGCTTCGAGCGCCATCGCCCCGGTGCCGGCGAAGACATCGAGCACGCGGGCGTCGACGACGTGAGGGGCAATGATGTTGAACAAGGTCTCTCGCAGCTTATCCGAAGTCGGGCGCAGGCCGTCCCACTTTGGCGCCTTCAATCCCCTGCCCTTATTCGTTCCCGCAATTATCCGCATGGCCTAGCCCACGGTAATGAGACCGAACTGACGCTGCCACACGCTGCGCACGTAATCTTTCAGCTCGCCGCTGAGCGTATCGCCGTCGACACGAGCACGGGCCTCTTCGTAGGCGCGCTCCAGCAGGTCCACGTCGCGCCTGAGGTCGCCGGCCCGCAGCGTCGGCAGGCCCGACTGCCGCGTCCCGAAGAAGTCGCCCGGCCCGCGCAACTGCAGGTCCCGTTCCGCAATCACGAAGCCATCGGAGGTGTCCGCCATCGCCTTCAACCGCGCCTTCGCATCATCGCTCCATGGCGCCTGGTACAACAGGACACACGTGGAGGCGTGTTCACCGCGGCCAATGCGTCCGCGCAACTGATGCAGTTGCGACAGGCCGAACCGCTCGGCGTGCTCCACCACCATCAGCGTCGCGTTGGCGACGTCCACGCCCACTTCCACGACGGTGGTGGCGACCAGGAGTTGCAGAGCGCCGCTGGCAAACGCGTGCATGACGCGCGCCTTCTCGTCGCCCTTCATGCGCCCGTGCAGCAGTGCCACCGTGAACTCCGGGAACACCCCCGTCAGTTCTCCGGCCATCGCGGTGGCGGCCTTGAGATCGATCTTCTCGGACGCTTCGACCAGCGGATAGATCACGTAGACCTGGCGGCCGCGGGTGATCTCGTCGCGAATCATCGCGTAGACCTCATCGCGGCGTGAATCGGCCTTGACCAGGGTGCGCACCGGCTTGCGGCCGGGCGGTAACCCGCGGATCACCGACACCTCCATGTCGCCGCACTCGGTGAGCGCGAGCGTGCGCGGAATGGGCGTCGCGGTCATCACCAGCACATCGGGATTCAGCCCCTTGGCGGCCAACGTGCCGCGCTGCACCACGCCGAAGCGATGCTGCTCGTCGATCACCGCGAGCGCCAGGGCCTTGAACTTCACGTGTTCCTGGATCAGTGCTTGCGTGCCGACCAGCAGGTTGATGTCGCCGCGCTCGATCGCCGGTAACAGATCGCGGCGGGTCGCGGCCGTGACGCGGCCGGTCAAGAGCGCCGTGCGATACGGCCGTCCGTCGAACACCTTCACGATGGTGCGGTAGTGCTGCTCCGCCAGGACCTCCGTCGGCGCCATCACGGCGACCTGGAAGCCGTTGTCCATGGCCACCACCGCGGCCAGCAGCGCGACGATGGTCTTGCCGGCGCCGACATCGCCTTGCAGCAAGCGCTGCATGGGCCACGGCCGCTGCAGGTCCGCGACGATCTCCGCCAGGGCCTCGCGTTGTCCCGGCGTGAGCTTGAACGGCAGCACGGCGCGCGCACTCTGGCGGATCCGATCGTCAACCGCGCACACCAGACCCTTGCGAACCTGCGCGTTCTCATGGCGGCGCAGGGCCAGGCCGGTCTGGAAGACGAAGAAGTCCTCGAAGATCAGCCGTCGCTGCGCGAGCGTCTGGAAGGCGTTCAAGGCGTCGACCGAGGTGCTCGCGTCGGGAAAGTGTGCCTGCCATAGCGCGTCCCGCCGGGTCGGCCACTGCTCCTTGGTCACGATGTCGCCTGGAACCGGATCGAATCCATCCTGAGGAAGCTGCTCGAGTGCCTGCCACACGAAGCGCCGCTGCATGTTGGGCGTCACGCTGCCCGTTCGTTCGTAGACGGGCACGATCCGGCCGGTATGCAGTGTTTCAGTTCCCCGGGCCCCGTCAGGTTCCGCTTTGATGATCTCGAACTCCGGATCGGTAATCTGCAGCCCGCGCGATCCCCAGAACTCAACCTTGCCGAACAGCACGATGCGCTGATGGGCGCGGATGACGTCTTTGAGAAACGCCTGGTTGGGCCACACCACCTGGATCTGTCCGCTCGGGTCCTGGACCAACGCCTGGAACAGACGGAAGCCTGGACGACGGGTGTGGGCGAGACCGGCGTTGAGCACTTCCCCGCCGATCGCGGCGGTCATGCCCGGCCGGAGCGAGATGATGGTTTGCAGCCGGCTGCGATCTTCGTAGCGACGAGGAAAGCGGAACAGCAGATCTTCGACGGTGCTGAGGCCGGCCTTCTTCAAGTCGGCCGCCTTGCGCGGACCGACGCCCTTCAGAAACTGCAGGGGCAACTGCAGCACATCGTCTGCCACGGGCCTATTGGATGATGGTGAAAGTGCCGGCCTTGACGTCGATGCGGCGAATCTTCGCAGGCAACTCGAAGGTGTCGTCGATGGACGAGCCCGCGGGGTTGTCGGCGGTGCGCGTGAAGTAGTTGACCATCTGCGCGAGCAGCGACTTGGGCACGGGAATGCCGCTGACGTCGGCGCGTTCGAGCTCGAACCGGCCCTTGCCATCGGCGGTGACGATTCGGCCCACGGCGCTCACCGGCAGCTTGCCCGTCATGTAGCTGGTCGGGTCGAACCACCCGCCGCTGCTCTGCTTCTGCCGCACGACGTCGAGGTCCACAACGGCGTGCCCGGTGACGCGTCCTTCGCCGTGCAGGATAACGACGGGGTCGGCGAGTCCGGTTGGCAACAGCGGGCCCGACTTGAACTTCAAATAGGCGTTGGTCTCAGCCTCGGTGAACCGAGTGGGCCGAGGCGCCTTGGCCTTGACGCCGGCATTCGCCTGGACCGCGACAATCTTCTTCTCGAACGATTCCGCGAGCTGAGGCGTGGGGACGATGGCCGCCACCA
>JBCKZH010000169.1:0-5990 GCA_038919385.1 Vicinamibacterales bacterium
GATGATGTGCACCCGTCGCGCCAGCACCAGGAACAACCACGCATCGGCCGCTGATTGCAGCAGCGCCACCCAGATGCCGCCACCGTGCGGGAGGTTGCTGGTGAATGGCCCGACGATCAGACGGCCGACCCAGAGCAGCCAGTAGTAGATGGGCCCGAAGCCGCGCCCCCCGGCGGTGCTCGGCGCACCAGTCAGTGGCAGGTCGCGCCACGATCCGAGCGCGACACTCCAGTCGCGCACCTGCTCGCCGAGCATGAGGAAGCTGTTGGCGAGGTCGAACGTCCTGATCAACAGAACATAGAGGAAAAGGGCACACGCGATGGCCACCCTGACTCGCGGCGCTGACATCCGGACGATTCTACTTGGGCTCGGCGCTTGCGCGCCTCGTGGGCTCAGACGGCTTGGCGTTCTCGTCGGAGTCGCAAACTCTGCTTGCGCCTGGGCTCGCAGCCTTCGTGAGACTCATTTCTTGTGGGACCGCACGAGCCCCACGGCGTCAACGCCGCCGGCGCCGCCCTACGCGCGAAGCGCGCCTCTGACCTGCCGCCGCTTCGTACTACACGTTGCATCCCCCTGGTTGCGGTGGCGAGGGTTCGTACTGCAATCCTTGACCGGCTCGGTTGGATGAATGTGCGCATGTTCCCGCCAAGCGCTGCGCCTCGACTCAAGGACGGTACGCAACCTCGATGAAGCCATCACCGCGTTGTCCCTCGGACACCGTCCGTTCGTGCGCATGGCGTTCGGCGCTGGTTGGAATTGAGATCGCTCTGTGCTGCGGAAGATCGTGATAAGACCCTTGGCATTTCGACGTCCCAAGGGCGTCAGTTGATCGTATCTGACTCGTCCGTTCGCTCCTGGGCTCACGCTGCGCGGGTCGTGGGAAGGTTCTGAAATCGGTGTAAACCTTGACTGCGCCACCGAAGCCGATCGCCTTCGAACAGCGCATTGCGTTCGGTTGCAGCGGCCGGAGCCCGTCCTACGAACGAAGTGAGCCCACGAAGGCGAGGCCGAGCCCACGGCGTGAGCGCAGCGAGCGCCGCCTACGCGCGCAGCGAGCCCCTGACCCGTCGCAGCACGGCGTCGTACATCGCCGCCGTCACCGTTCCGGTGTTCGTATTCTGCCGCGACGGGTGGTACATGCCAATCAGGGTGCGGGGGTGCTTGGGTGCTGAAGTGCTCGGGTGCTTCAGTGCTGTGGTGCTGAAGTGCGCTATCGCGCCGTGGCCGAAGCCGGGGCGCGGGCGGGGAAGTGCGACGCCTTGGCGCGCCAGCAGCTTCAGCCACGCATCCCACGCGATCTTGCCAAGCGCGACCACCACCTCGAGTTTCGGCAGCGCGGCGACTTCGTTGGCCAGGTGGTCGAGACAGCGATCGACCTCTTCGGGCAACGGCTTGTTCGCCGGCGGCGCGCAGCGAACGGCGGCCGCAATGTAGACATCCATTAGCTCGAGCCCATCGTCGGCCCGCTGCGACGTGGCGCGGTTGGCGAAGCCTGCGCGCTTGAGCGCGGCCATCAGGAAGTCGCCCGACCCGCCGGCGCCATCCCCGGTGAACACGCGGCCCGTGCGATTCGCGCCGTGGGCCGCAGGCGCCAGGCCGAGGACGAGAATACGGGCGTTGGGGTCGCCAAACCCAGGCACCGGGCGGGCCCAATAGAGGTCGTGGCGATAGGCCGCCCGCTTCACCCGTCCCACCTCGGCGCAGTAGGCCCTGAGGCGAGGGCAGCGGTTGCAGCTAATGATGGCGGTCTGAACGGCCGACAGAACAAGAGGGCGACTGCCGCGTGAGGGGCTCATGTGGTTGCGTTGCAACATGTTACAAGCCGTTCGCCCCGGCCCGCCGCTTTCATTTGCCCCCCAAGTCCCGGTAAAATGGTTCGGTTGTTCAATCGACGAGAAGTTCGCTCCTATAAGGAAGGTAAATAGTCGGCCATGAGAAATACCGCTCCTACCGATGCCGCCCAGCTTGAAGCCCTCGAAACCCGGGAATGGCTTGATTCGCTGGACGACGTGATGAAGCACGGGGGCTCCGCGCGCGTGGGCAGCCTGCTTGGCGAACTTGGCATCCATGCCCAGAAGTCGGGCGTTCGCCTCCCTTTCACGGCCAACACGCCGTACATCAACACCATCAACGCCGACGAGCAGGTGCCGTATCCAGGCAGCCGCGAGATCGAGCGCCGCATCAAGAGTCTGGTTCGCTGGAACGCCATGGCCATGGTGGTGCGCGCCAATCGCGTCGAAGACGGCATTGGCGGTCACATCTCGACGTTCGCTTCGTCCGCGACGCTGTACGAGGTGGCGTACAACCATTTCTTCCGCGGCCGCGACAATGGTAACGAAGGCGACCTGGTGTACTTCCAGGGCCACGGCTCGCCGGGCATTTACGCCCGGGCGTTTCTCGAAGGTCGCATTTCGAGCGAACAGTTAGTCAACTTCCGCCGCGAGTTCGCGACCGGCGGCGGCCTGTCGTCGTATCCGCACCCGTGGCTGATGCCCGAGTTCTGGGAGTTCCCGACGGTGTCGATGGGCCTTGGCTCGATCATGGCCATCTACCAGGCGCGCTTCAATCGCTACCTGGAAGACCGCGGCCTCAAGCCGAAGACCGACGCCAAGGTGTGGGCGTTTCTCGGCGACGGCGAAACGGATGAACCCGAGTCGCTCGGCGCCATCACGCTGGCGTCTCGCGAGAAGCTCGACAACCTGATCTTCGTGATCAACTGCAACCTGCAGCGCCTCGACGGCCCGGTGCGCGGCAATGGCCAGATCATCCAGGAACTCGAAGCGATCTTCCGCGGCGCCGGCTGGAACGTCGTCAAGTGCATCTGGGGCTCGGAATGGGATGCCCTGCTCGAGAAGGACACCGACAACCTGCTCGTGAAGCGCATGGGCGAGATCGTTGACGGCGAGTATCAGAAGTACGCGGTCGAATCGGGCGCCTACGTGCGCAAGCACTTCTGGGGCGCCGACCCGCGGCTGCTCGAGATGGTCAAGCACTTGTCGGACGAGCAGCTCAAGAAGCTCACGCTCGGCGGCCACGATCCGGAAAAAGTGTTCAACGCGTTCAAGCGCGCCGCCGAGACCAAGGGCATGCCCACACTGGTGCTGGCCCGCACGATCAAGGGCTACGGCGTCGGCGAGTCGGGCGAAGGCAAG
Organism: Vicinamibacterales bacterium; assembly: GCA_038919385.1. Classification (GTDB taxonomy): domain Bacteria; phylum Acidobacteriota; class Vicinamibacteria; order Vicinamibacterales; family UBA2999; genus 12-FULL-67-14b. Next base: position 3,153 of record JBCKZH010000169.1, read on the forward strand.
AACGTCACGCACCAGCAGAAGAAGCTGAATGACGATGAAGTGAAGGCGTTCCGCACGCGCTTCGGCATTCCGATTTCCGATGAGGACGTCAAGGATGCGCCGTTCTACCGCCCGGCGCCCGACAGCGTCGAGATGAAGTACATCCAGGAGCGGCGCGCGGCCCTGCACGGCTCGGTGCCCAAGCGCGTCGTGCGCGCTGAACCGATCGCGGCCGAGTTCGGCGACACCTTCGAGGAGTTCCACAAGGGGACCGGCGAACGCACGGCATCGACCACCATGGTGTTCGTGAAGATGCTGTCGAAGCTGCTCAAGGACGAGCAGATCGGCAAGCTGGTGGTGCCGATTGTGCCGGACGAAGCGCGCACCTTCGGCATGGAGGCGCTGTTCCGCCAGGTCGGCATCTACGCGCACAGCGGCCAGCTCTACGAGCCGGTCGATCGCGACACGCTGCTGTATTACAAGGAAGCGGCCGACGGCCAGATTCTCGAAGAAGGCATCACCGAGGCCGGGTCGATGTCGTCATTCATCGCCGCCGGTACCGCGTATGCCACGCATGGGATCAACATGATCCCATTCTTCATCTTCTATTCGATGTTCGGTTTCCAGCGCGTGGGCGACCTGATGTGGGCCGGCGCCGACATGCGGATGAAGGGCTTCGTCATGGGCGGCACCGCCGGCCGCACCACGCTGAACGGTGAGGGCTTGCAGCATGAGGACGGTCAAAGCCACGTGCTGGCATTGCCGGTGCCGAACTGCCAGTCGTACGATCCGGCGTTTGCCTATGAGCTGGCCGTGATCATCGAAGACGGCATCAAGCGCATGTATCACGATCAGGAAAACATTTTCTACTACCTGACCGTGATGAACGAGCAGTACCGGCATCCGGTGATGCCCGACGGCGTGCGGGAAGGCATCCTCAAGGGGATGTATGTCTGCAAGCCGAGCAGCAAGCCGACGGCCAAGCTGCGGGCGCAGTTGTTCGGCAGCGGCACCATCCTGCTGCAGGCGCTCGAAGCGCAGAAGATCCTCGAGGAAAAGTACGGCGTCGGCGCGGACGTGTGGAGCGTCACGAGCTACGTCAGGCTCTATCGCGACGGCCACGCGTGCGACCGCTGGAACCGCCTGCACCCGACCGAAGCACCGCGCGTGCCGTACGTCACGCAGGCGACCAAGGACGCGCCCGGCGTGTTCGTCTCGGCGTCGGACTACCTGAAGGTGCTGCCGGATTTGATCGACCGTTGGCTGCCGCGTCCGCTGCAGTCACTCGGCACCGATGGTTTCGGCCGCAGCGATTCGCGCGCCGCACTCCGTAACTTCTTCGAAGTCGACGCGCGCTTCATCGTGCTGGCGACCTTGCATTCGCTGATGCAGGACCAGCAGATCGAGCCGAAGGTCGTGGCACAGGCGATTAAGGACCTCGGCATCGACGCCGAGAAGTCGAACCCGGCGGTGAGCTAAGCGTGGCCGATTTCATTCTCCCGAATCTCGGTGATGGCATCGCCCAGGGCGACGTCCTCAAGGTGCTGGTCAAGGTCGGCGACACGATCGCCATCGATCAGCCAATCGTCGAACTCGAAACCGACAAGGCGACCATCGAAGTGCCGTCGGACGTGGCCGGCAAGGTGAAGGAAGTCAAAGCCAAGCCCGGCGACAAACTGAAGCCGGGGCAGGTTGTGCTGGTCATGGAAAACGGTTCGTCTTCGCGGCCGGAGGCGGGTGGGACTGCACCTGCGACGCCCGATCGGCCACGCGCCTCGGTCGTTGACATTGCGGCGGGCCGCCCGGCGCCCGCGCCGGTGGCCGCACCCGCGCCGACGGCGCCGTCAGTGGTCACTGCGGCACCGGCGGCGCCGTCGGTTCGTCGTCTCGCTCGCGAGATCGGCGTCGACGTCAGCCAGGTGACTGGTACCGGTCCCGGTGGCCGCATCACGCAAGACGATGTGAAGGAATTCGCGAAGCGGGTCATGAACAGCTTCGGCAGCGGCGGCCAGGCGGCCGCGGCGTCGGCGCGTCCCGCCGGCGCGGGGCCGGCATTGCCCGACTTCTCGAAGTGGGGCGAGGTCGAGCGCAAGGCCATGTCGGGCATTCGCCGCAAGACCGCGGAGCATCTGAGCCACGCGTGGAACACCATTCCTCACGTTACCCAGTTCGACAAAGCCGACATCACCAACCTCGAACAAGTCCGCAAGAAGTACCGCGGCGAGGTGGAGAAGGCCGGCGGCAACCTGACCGTGACCGCGGTTGCGGCCAAGGTGATCGCCAGCGCCCTCAAGGCGTTCCCCCAATTCAACGCCTCCGTTGACGCCGCCGGCGAGGCGATCGTCTACAAGAAGTACATCAACGTCGGTATTGCCGTGGACACCGAGAACGGCCTGCTCGTGCCGGTGATTCGCAACGCCGATCGCAAGAACCTGATCGAGCTGTCGGTCGAGATCAACCAACTGGCCGAGAAGGCCAAGGCGCGCAAGCTGACGCTCGACGAGATGTCGGGCGGATCGATGTCGATCTCGAACCTGGGCGGCATCGGTGGCACCTCGTTCACCCCGATCGTCAACTGGCCGGAGGTCGCCATTCTCGGCATCTCGCGCGGCGTGTTCGAGCCGGTGTGGAACGGGACGACGTTCGAGCCACGGCAGATGCTGCCGCTGTCGCTCAGCTACGATCACCGGTCGATCGACGGTGCCGATGCCATCCGCTTCCTGCGTTGGGTCGCTGAGGCGCTTGAACAGCCCTTTACGCTGGCGCTGAGAGGTTAATCGTGGCGCATCACGTTGCGGTTATCGGCGCGGGGCCGGGAGGCTACGCGGCTGCGTTCTATGCGGCCGACCTCGGGCTCAA
>JBCKZH010000170.1:0-5907 GCA_038919385.1 Vicinamibacterales bacterium
CAAGTTCAGGAGATGAGTTTCAATGGTCGCCTGACGGCGATGCCGAACCCAACAAACCAGTCGGCCGCCTGGCGAGTCAGGCCCCGACCCACCTCGGCGTCGAGCTGGATGTTTCGGCCCACGGAGCGGGAGACACCGGCATTGGCGGTGATCGCCGAGGGACCTGCCGGAGTGGTTCGGTTGAGCCCGTAGACTTCGGCGTAAGTCCCCCACCCCTCGGACAGATCGTAGCCAACCGACAGGCTTGTGGCCCACTGGCGAAAGCGCTCCCGGGCGTCGCTGACGGAGGCCACGTTGAGGTTACCGCTCAGGGCCAACCGGCGCGTCAGGCTGCGTCCCCAAGCCACCCTGAGTGCCGAGTCGAAACCGCCCGACGTGAATGCCGGGCTGCCCACTGGCAACGACATGCTTCCAGTCCGTCCATTTCCGGCATCTGGACGTCCATGAAGATCAGGTCGTAGTGTTGACGCTCAAGAGCGGTCAGCACCTCGAGGCCGTTCGCCGCCGTATCGGCCCGATAACCCTGCTTGGCGAGCATATGGAGTGCGACCTTCTGGTTCACCGGATTGTCCTCCGCGAGAAGGATGTGCCGTTGGAGGGCCTTCGCCGATGCCGGAGTCTCAGGCTCACTGGACGCGGCACTTTCCGGTTCTCCAACACTGAACATACCGCAGATCGCGTCGAACAAATGCGAGGGTTTTACCGGCTTGCTGAGCATCGCGGCAAACAGGCCCTGTTCTACATCGGGGGAGGACCGGCCGACAGACGACAACATCAGGAGGCGTAGCGACCGGCCTTCGGGCAGCGCGCGGATGGCGCGGGCCAGAGTGAGTCCGTCCATTTCCGGCATTCGCATATCGAGGACGGCCAGGTCGAATGGTTCGCCAGATTGCAGGCGGGCCAGGGCCTCAGGTCCGCTTGAGGCGAGAACGACATGCATGCCCCACTTCTCGGCATGGGTGCCGACAATCCGTCGATTGGTGGCATTGTCGTCAACCACGAGCACGCGCTTGCCTACCAGGTCCGGCGGCCGCACGGTTGCGACGAAACGACTGGCGCCTTGGGCTACGCGGCCGACCCGAAGTGTAACAAAGAACGTCGTCCCATGGCCGAACGTGCTGTCCGCCCACATTCGTCCACCCATCAACGTGGCAAGGCGCTGACTGATGGCCAGGCCAAGGCCGCTGCCTCCATACTTGCGGGAGGTTGACGCGTTGACCTGGCTGAAGGACTGGAACAACTTGCCGACTGCTTCGGCGGGAATGCCGATGCCGGTGTCGCGCACGGCGAAAGACAACTCGACCGCCTCAGCGTCGAGCCGGGCGGCCTTCACGCTGAGCTCCACTTCGCCGTGCTCGGTGAATTTCAGCGCGTTGCCGAGCAAGTTGACGAGGATCTGTCGGAGGCGCGTGCTGTCGCCCCGCACGTGATTGGGGACGCCGTCGGCGATTTCGTAGAGTAGATCGAGGCCCTTTTGACCGGCGTTGTGCGCGAAGAGGTCGAGGGCGCTCTCGACGCAGTCCCGGAGGTTGAATGGCTCGTGTTCCAGATCGAGCTTGCCCGATTCGATCTTCGAGAAATCCAGAATGTCGTTGATCAGCGCCAGCAGGCTTTCACCACTCGATCGGACAATCTCCACAATTTGACGACATAGAGGTCCGGCGCGGATCCGCTCGTGCGAACGGTGAAGTCCGGCGCTTGGTCAGCGCGCTCCGCGGCGGTGAACCGCGCCAGATCTTGCCGCATCACGCGCTGGATGAAACCGAAGCCACGGACGCCGGGAAACTCGACCGGCAAGTTGCGCGATTCGACATACGCGCGAAACGCCAACCGGCCCACAGACGTGTTTGCGGCGTAAACGCCCCTCGCGCCTTTGAGGCCGTAAATTGACAGGTTGGTCCGATCCCGCACTTCACCCGTCAGGCGCTCGGCCAACCGCTCAAACTGCGCCTCCGCCGTCGCGCGAGAGTCCCGCCTGGAATTGGCGACACTCAGATAAGTCAGACCGAAACCTCCGAGAACAATGCCGACGACCAGTAAAAGACTGGACTGTGCCGCCAGATGTTTCGTGGATACCGTCATGGAATGTGCCGCGTTCACAATCTGTGGCTCGGGACAGGCGCCGCGGCGCCGATCGGGATACCGTCTCACATGCTAATCGGCATCGCCCCTAAGCTCACCCAGTTGCGGCGAGACATCGCGGCGCGAGGGTGGACACCAGCGGAGGTCGAGTATGTGGACCACGGGGTGAGCGGGGCGAAGACGAAGCGCACGGGCGCCAAGGGCCGCGAGACCACGTCAGCCGCGCGAAAGAACGGCTGGTCGCCATCGCCGGATGTCGGTGCGGCGACACTGTTGTCCGGCCACCCGACAGCCGTCCCCGGGACGGTGGCGCACAAATGGGGGAAACAGCCTGATTGCGGCGCCGTTGGCGCGACGGCCCCGCATGGCACGGCTGGTGCAGTAACGCGGTCGAACGATTCACAGATGGACCTGGATGGGTCCTGGAGCACACCGGCATGCAGCCCCTCGACGACGTGGTCAAAGAGTTCCTGGTGGAGAGCCTTGAGAACCTCGACAGGCTCGACCGGTCGCTGGTCGACCTGGAGCAGGATCCGCACGACCGCGAGAATCTGGCGAGCATCTTCCGCACGATTCACACGATCAAGGGCACCTGCGGATTCCTGGGGTTCGGCAAGCTCGAGTCGGTGTCGCATGTCGGCGAGAGTCTGCTGAGCCGCATGCGCGACGGCGCGCTGGTGCTCGACGCCAACATCACGACGGGGCTGCTGGCCATGGTCGACGCCATTCGCCGCATCCTGGCCGTCGTCGAGGCCACCGGCGGCGAGCCCTCCGAGGACTACGGCGAACTGATCGCCACGCTGAACCGGCTGAACGCGCCCGAACAGAAACCCGCCGGGCCGAAGGACGCTCCGGCGGCGCCGAGCCCCGTGGCGCCGGTGGCTGTGGCAGAAATCAACCCGATACCCGGGCAGGCGGCGGACGCACCCGTACGCGCGAAAGAGGAGCCAGTCATGGAAACGGAAATCACGGACGCCAACGGGACCGACGAGCGGCCCGTCAGCGGCGATCGGCGCCCCGCCATCGCCGACACCTCACTGCGGGTGGACGTTGGCCTGCTCGACAAGTTGATGAACCTGGTCGGCGAACTCGTCCTGGCCCGCAACCAGATTCTCCAGTTCACCACGTCGCTGACCGATTCGGCATTTGTCGGCGCCACGCAGCGGCTGAATCTGGTGACCTCCGAGCTGCAGGAGGGCGTGATGAAGACCCGCATGCAGCCCATCGATAACGTGTGGAGCAAGTTCCCGCGCGTCGTGCGCGACCTGGCGATCGCGTGCGGCAAGCAGGTGCGTATCGAGATGGTCGGCAAGGAGACCGAGCTCGACAAGACGATCATCGAGGCGATCAAAGACCCGCTCACCCACGTCGTCCGCAATTCGGCCGACCACGGTATCGAAGCACCGGACGTGCGCATCGCGGCCGGCAAGAATCCAGAGGGCGTGGTCAAACTCCGGGCCTTCCACGAAGGCGGCCAGATCAACATCGAGATCAGCGACGACGGCGCGGGCATCGACCCGGAGAAGATCCGGCGCAAGGCGGTCGACCGGTCGATGATCTCGGCCGAGCAGGCCGCCCGGATGAGCGATCACGAAGTGCTCCGCCTGGTCTTCCTGCCCGGGTTCTCGACGGCCGAAACAGTCACCAACGTGTCGGGCCGCGGCGTGGGCATGGATGTCGTCAAGACCAATATCGAGAAGATCGGCGGCACGGTCGACATTCAGAGCACGGTCGGCCATGGCACGACGCTCAAGATCCGGATTCCCCTCACGCTGGCGATCATCCCTGCGCTCATGGTGTCGACCGGCGGCGAAGTGTTCGCCATTCCACAAGTGAGCCTGCTCGAGCTCGTCCGGCTCGAAGGCGAGCAGGCGCGGGCGGGCATCGAACGGATCGGCGCGGCGACGTTCTATCGCCTCCGCGGCAACCTGCTGCCCCTCGTGTATCTACATCGTGAACTCGGCCTAGTGTCGAAAGGCGATCCCGATGTGGTCAACATCGTCGTGCTGAAGGCGGACGACCGACAGTTTGGTATGGTCGTCGATGCCGTCAACGACACCGAGGAAATCGTGGTCAAGCCGCTCGGCCGGCAGCTCAAGAGCGTCCAGGTATTCGCCGGCGCCACGATCATGGGCGACGGCCACGTGGCCCTCATCCTGGACGCCACCCGCCTGGCGCAGCAGGCCCGTGTCCTCAGCGAGGATCGCGACCGGAAGCTGACCGACCGGGAGGGCGGGCCGGTGGCACACGAGGCCGCCGCCGCGCAAACGTGGATGCTCTTCCAGGTCAACGGCACCGAGCGCATGGCCATGCCGCTCCACCTCGTGGCGCGCCTCGAAGAGTTCGCGGCAAGCGACCTCGAGCGATCGGGCGGGCAGGAAGTCGTGCAGTACCGCGGCGAGATCCTGCCGCTCGTGAGCCTGACGCGATTCTTCGGCGGGACGACCGATGTTGAGTCCGACCCGCGGCAGGTGATTGTGGTCTCCGACCACGGCCGCAGCGTCGGTCTCGTGGTTGACCGGATTCTCGACATCGTCACCGAGACGATCACGCCCACGCGGTCCCGGACTCGCCCCGGCATTCTCGGGGCGGCTGTTATCCAGCAGCGGGTCACCGACCTGCTCGATGTGACCGCCATCGTGCGGCATGCGGTCCCGGACTGCGTGCTCGAACCCGTGGCCGCGTAGATAAGAGAGCGACACCCATGTCCACACCTTCAGCGACTCCTCTCCTCGCTCGCGACGGCGCCGCGGCGCACGCCGGCACCGCGCGACAGTTCTGCACCTTCGTGCTCGACGACCTGTACTTCGGCGTCGAGGTGCTCAAGGTTCAGGAAGTCATCCGGTATCAGGACATGACCCGCGTGCCGCTGGCGCCGAGCGTGGTCCATGGCTTGATCAACCTGCGCGGGCAGATCGTGGCGGCCCTCGATCTGCGCCGCCGCCTCGAGCTGCCCGATCGGAGCGACGACGCGCGGCCGATGAATGTCGTGGTGCTCACCGCCGACGGCGTGGTCAGCCTGCTCGTCGACGAAATCGGCGACGTGGTGGAGGTCGACCACGCCAGTTTCGAGCGCCCGCCGGACACGATCAGCGGCGCGGCGCGCGCGCTCGTCACCGGTGTCTACAAATTGAAAGACCGTCTGCTGCTCGCGCTCGATGTCGAGCAGACCACCTCGCTCGACGCCGATGCCAGCGTGGGCACGGACCGGAGGAATTGACCCCATGCTGCACGCTCTGTCGACGTTGGTTGTGCTGATCGTCACAGCGGGGGTCATGGCGCGGCGCCGGCCCGCGATCCATGTGCCGCTGATGGTCACGGCGTTCGCGATCGATCTCGGCCTGGTCATCTACATCGAGGTGACCCGCCACGTCGTGGAGCGCGTGCTTGGACCCGCGGGACCGCTGATCTGGTTTCACGCGACGGTGTCCACGCTGGTGCTCCTGGCCTATCTGGGCCAGATCACCCTCGGCCGCCGGTTGTTGGCCGGTCGCACCGCCTCCCGCCGGGCGCACCTCGCGCTCGGCGTGGCGTTCTGCGTCCTGCGCAGCACCAACTACATCACGGCGTTCATGGTATCGAGCGCCAGCCCGGTTCAGGTAACGCAACAGGTGGCGGATACGCGTCCGGCGGACACGCGTCCGGCAGCCGTGATGCCCCCACGTCTTCCCGAAAGAGAGTAGAGACCGATGCCACCAGCCACTGCGACCCCGCTCACCACGCCCACCCTCTTCGAGCGCCTCGGCGGCGTGCCCGCCATCAAGGCGGCCGTCGACGCGTTCTACGAGCGGGTGCTCGCCGATCCCCAGCTCAAGCCCTTCTTTG
>JBCKZH010000171.1:0-5784 GCA_038919385.1 Vicinamibacterales bacterium
GGCGCCACCCTCTCGCGCTCGCCTCGTCGGGAAGCCAACTAGCTTCGGCCTTGTTGCCCTGGAATGATCCTGCTGGCACGACCGCCCGGGCAGTATGACTTGCGCGCCACCCTGACGTTTCATCGACGGGGCGCAGACCCCGGCCGTTGTTTGTGAGTCGCTGTTGGATGACAGCCCGAATCCAAGGGATCGCCAATTCGTTCGCCTTCTTGAGCGCTTCGGGCGAACCATGTGTGGCGCCAGGTTCAAGAGCAAATGTCCAAGGTGCTTGGAGAGCCCGCCCCGATTTCCAGAGCACTTCACTGTCGTCGACCCCTGCGGTCGTGTCCCTCTCACCAGCGAAGATCAAGGCCGGGACACGTGCAGTGGCTGTCAGGTCCACCGGTAAGCCGCGAGAATGTGAATGGTACCGGACGAAGGCAATGGTGCGTGTCGGGTGCAGTGCGGCGAAGGTCGTGGCGAAGCTCCCGGCCGCTGAATGTCCCCAGAGGAGCAGGTTCGCGTCCTGAAGTTCTAGACGACCCGATTGTCGGGCGAATTCATTCAGAATCTTCAGAAGGGCTTCGGCGCCTCCGAGCGAAGCATTCCTCACGGATTGTTCAGCGATGGGTAGGTCAAGAGGCTGTGCAGGCCCGCCGTTGTTGCTGACCCCGAGGCGGAGAAGACCACAGTGCAACTCATCAGCGAGCTGTCGCCAGGCCGGATCGTCGTAAACCCATGTGCCCGCGCCCCAACGGAGGACTGCGATGACCCCGCGCACGGGGTTCGCTGTGCGGGGAAGCAGCAGCGTGCCCTCGATGTTAACAGCCCTGCGCGCATCCTGAGCGGACGCGGAAAACTCTTGGCCCCTGACCTCTTCGGGGCGCAGCACCTGGCCATCGACGGCATCGGCCAGCGCGAGACACACGAGAAGGCCAAGCGAGATGGAACGTCGCACGTGGTGTCCTCCTTTCGAGGAACAGAATTGCACCGTCGTCCGCCTAACGCGCCAAATGAGCCGCGCGCCGCCGCAGCCACATGATCGCACAGACTGTCGGGCGCGACGGCTCCATTTGGTTGTTAGGCCGCACAAAGGGCTATTTGGCCCTTACGGCAATACGCGCCGTGTAAGACCTCAGCTTGCCCGTCGGTGGACCCAGATAGCTGTAGTCCGAATACACAACTTCGTAACTCACCCCATCGACGCCGAACTCTTGCCGAGGGATGTACCGTCGGCCCCGATCGTCGTATTCAAATTTTGTGCTGAGATCGGCCTGAAGGGGCCCTCCGGCGAGGATGATGCCGGCGCCTTCTGGAGAAAAGCCGACCGTTCGAGGCAACTTCGTTGGGTCGAAGGAATCGTAACTCTGGCTCGTTTGCTTCCGACCGGCTATTTCGACGGTGTACTCGAGGCTGGAACATGTGCCCGTCCACTTTTCATGATTGACGGTCGCACGGAGCGAAGTCCCCGCAGCCGGCGCGTAAGAAACCTCCACCGTAAAGGAGTCCAGCATTCCATTCTTCGCGTAAGCGATGTCCCTGAGCACTACCGTCGTATTAGTTCGAAGAGGGACAAAGAGAGCAGGAGCGCAGTCTGAAAAACCGAGGTGCATCTCTTTGAGCAACTCTTGCGATCCGATACTTGCCGAAGCGAGGAGGAACAAGCAGAGTAACGTGTATTGTCCCGAGAGCTTCATAGCACTCTCCTGTTCATATCAACGTTGCCGCTCAGCCGCGAGCGGCGCTCACCGTCGCCTCAATTCGTCGCGACGTGTCCGCGCCGCTCGTCGGCTGCAGCGGCGTGATGCGGCCCCTCGCTTCTACTCCGGATGTTCGAGCGCCGTCAAAGCCATCTCGCAGGCGACTTTCAGCTTGGGAACGTCCTGGTCGACTGCTCGGTAGACGAGTTCGAGATCGACACCCAGGTAGTCGTGTACCAGAACGTTGCGAAACCCAGCCAGCCCCTTCCAATCGACCGGCGACTGCGAAGCCTTGATGCCTTCGCTCACGTGTTGGCTCGACTCGGCCAACGTTTGCAGATTCCGGATCACGCCATCCTGAATCAGGGGCGAGGCAAAGAAGCTCTCACGGCCGCCCACGGTGTACTCTTGGATGCGCGCAATGCACCGCAAGATGTGCTTCAAGTAGACTCGGTCGCCCTTCACAAAGGGACGGCCTCTTCAAGCACGCGGTCGCGGAGCAACTCGTCGAGGCCTCGCTCTGTCACGATCTGGACCCGACGACCCAGGAGCTCTTCCAACTCCGCGACAAGTCCACCGGGAAACCAGGGGCTCGGATCGGGTCCCACCTCGACGAGTAGGTCGACGTCGCTGTGCGGCCCCGCATCACCTCGCGCCATGGAGCCGAACACCCGGACGCGCGCGACACCGTGCCTTCGAGCCAGCCCAAGAATCTGTTCGCGATTTGTTCTGACAAGGTCCACCATCCGGCTCGCTCCCTCGAACGTCAGTGTACCGCTTTCAGTGTCGCGTCGTATCAGTCCGCATAACGCCTGCGGCTCACTTGCGGCGGCCGCGCGACGGTGTTGCGAGTCGGGAGAATACCACCGCGGCCGCCGTCAAGTGCAGCCGCTTGATCCTCATACAGCCCTCCCCCTGCTCCCACTTATTGTGAGTCGGCTGACGCAGGGTACATGCGCAATGTCGCTCAGGAGGAGGACCGATGCGATTCTACAACCACCAGCACCAGCATTACTGCGGGATCGATCTCCACGTGAAGACGATGTACGTCTGCATCCTGGACACGACCGGCCAGGTGCTCGTGCACCGGAACGTGCCCTCGACGCCAGCGGCGTTCCTCGAGGTGGTCGGGCCCTACCGCACCGGTCTCGTCGTGGCGGCCGAATGCCTCACCTTCGTGCTCGGCCACGCCCTCGCCATGAAAGCCATTCACGGCGGGAAGGCCAAGAATGACAAGATTGACCGCGATCGAAACAGCATTTCGACAGCTTCCGGGTCAATGGATTGGTCGGTCTTGGCCTGCTTGCGAAACATACCTACAGCCTTGTGGACCGGAAACGTCCGATCCCAGAGTTGCGCCCGATACGGCGCATCGAACTGGGCCAAGAGGAACGCTGAGGCAAGGGCTTCTTGTGCTTGGCGGAACGCGGCACCCGAGATCGTGAGGTGACCCAAGGTCAGAAGATTGGTTGAAATCGCCAACCGTGCCACCACGCTGCAAAGAGCGCCAACTACGGTGGCACTGTCCCGATCTTTGGCAAACACCCTCTCAAAATCGAGCCAATCGTCGTAGGCGGTGACGAGAGCAGACTCGAATTGCGACACGTCTTCGGCAAACGACGCACGGAAAGAGGCTCTCGAGGTGGCATCAGCCGCGCCCCACAGGGCTTCTATGACAGCCCCCGTTGGATTACGACTCAAGTGCGACCACCTTCCCTATCTGGCCAGCGTTCACCAGCGGCCGCCCGTGATACGTCAGCGGCCGTCTGGTGCAACGCGTGTTAGCACGCGCTGCCCGGCTGCCTGACGACGCATGAAGCGAGCAACGGCGACTCGCCTGGGTGCGGCAAGCTTGCGGCGATCGAGTTTAATGCGCTCCAGAGCGTGGAGCGTGTCGGCCGTTGCGTAGCTCTCGCCACAGTGGGGACAGACCAAGACCGGCACGTTCTCGATGACGAGCAGGGTGGGTCCACGTCCGTAACTGCGGGTGACGCGACGCAGCCGAATCCCAGGTGTTCCGCACACAACGCATCGCGAGGTGTCGACGGTCGAATTAGTCGGCATAGACTGTCAGAATAATAAGCATGTCAGTTGGCCCAAACTTCACCACGACCACGAGGCCCCTTGCATCATCAGCGCTTCGTCCCCTGACGAGGTATTTCCGTTCTCTCGATCGACGGTCGGTCTGACGCGCGACGACTTTCCCGGTCAGTAAGGTGTTCTCCACGTCGACGATGGCGAACCCATCTTCCCCATCTCTTCCTCGGCGTGAAGCGTGATAGTGATTCTCTTATCGCCGAACGCGGCCACGAACTCAAGTTGCCCACCCAACGCGGCGATGTATCGCTCAAGGGTCGATACCTGGCAGTCGCCGAACGTCTCGCGGCTCTCCAGACGAGACACGTCGGATTGGTCCATCTGCGCGGCTTCCGCGACAGCGACTTGCGTCTTGCCCACGGCTTCGCGGACTGTTCGCATTGTGAGGTGGACGCCCCGCTGGGCGCGCAAGCCCCGTCCGAGCACTCGCACAGGTTCCACATCCTTGTCACGGCGCATTCTCGTCGCTTGGCTCATGATTGACCTCCGCTTTCGTCGGCTGCAAACGCATGATCGGCAGCTATCGTTGCACTCGGACTCGCTGAGGAGCCGCAGGGGCACCCCGGAGGAGACCTTCTGTGCTGAGGTCTTCGTCGATATCGGGCCAATGGATGCCGAAGCCGGCGCCGCTCATTTGCCAATTCTGACGTTGTTCAGCCGTGGCGTCCAGTAGGCTCGGGTACCAGGCTAGCGGGACCACGATCGTGCGACCGTCAACCAGATCGACAGCGATCGTGTCCTCCGTGAACTGAACGTCTTTGACGCGTTCGCCCGGACTAATTTCCGAATCGTTCATACCATTTCTCCAGAAGGGTCGACTCGTTGTCCTTCAACAGTCGCTGAATCCGTCGCAGCTCAACTGGACTGAAGCCGAGATTGCGGGCCAGCGCCAGCGGCTTCAGCCAGAACTTGGCTGACTGATCGTCGCGATCAACGTGGACGTGCGATGGCTCGTTTGGCTCATGCGTGTGAAAGTACACGCGGTACGGGCCCGAACGCAGCACAGTCGGCACGGGTTCAGTATCGCACTGATTTCACGTGGCCACGGCACCACGATTTCAGCCATTCCTGTCTGCCGAACGTGGCGTTTCAGCCGCGGCGGCTCATCATCGCACCAGCCGCCGTCGGCTGCAAACGCTTGATCCTCATACAGCCCTCCCCCTGCTCTCACTCATTGTGAGTAGGCTGACGCAGGGCAAATGCGCAATGTCGCGCAGGAGGAGGACCGATGCGATTCTACAACCACCAGCACCAGTATTACTGCGGGATCGATCTGCACGTGAAGACGATGTATCTCTGCATCCTCGACGCCACCGGCCAGGTGCTCGTGCACCGGAACGTCCCCTCCACCCCGGCCGCATTCCTCGAGACGGTCGCGCCGTACCGCGCCCATCTCGTCGTCGCGGCCGAGTGCATGTTCACGTGGTACTGGCTCGCGGATCTCTGTGCGGCCGAACACATCACGTTCGTGCTCGGGCACGCCCTGGCCATGACAGCCATTCACGGCGGGAAGGCCAATCGATCAATACGATGCCCTCGTCAACGACTTGGAGCTCACGATCGTGCGCGAGGCCAAGCGCCACGATGGCGACGCCTTCCACCGGCTGCGCTCGGTGCCCGGTATCGGAAAGGTCCTCGGGTTAACGATTCTCTACGAAATCCACGACATCACGCGGTTCGATCGGGTCCAGGAATTCGCATCCTATGCGCGCCTCGTCAAGTGCCAGAAGCAGTCGGGCGGCAAGACCCTCGGCACCAGCGGCGCGAAGATGGGGAATGTGCATCTCAAGTGGGCCTTCTCAGAAGCGGCGGTGCTGTTCCTCCGCCACACGGCGGAGGGGAAGAAACTCCTGGCGCGGCTCGAGAAGACACACGGCACAGGGAAGGCGCTCTCGATTCTCGCGCACAAGATCGGGCGCGCGGTCTATGACATGCGGTCGCGAGGCACCGTCTGTTCGATGGAGAAGTTTCTCGCGGCGTAGCGAGGTGAGGGTGGGATGAGCCACAC
>JBCKZH010000172.1:0-5669 GCA_038919385.1 Vicinamibacterales bacterium
CGCAGCTGTTGGTAGCCGGGGCGGCCGAACGGCTCATAGAGCACCGCTCGCAGTCCCGGCATGATCGTCCAGTAGTCGCCAAGCGCGTCGAGGTCGCGCTCGGGGATACCGCCGCGCAGGTGGCCGTCGATATCCTGAATGTCCTCGGGCTCGGTGCTGTCGATGTAGCGCGGCAGGTTGAGGTTGTAGTCGTTCTTCGCGCCGGCAATCTCCTCGACCGGCACCATGCGGGCGTAGCGCGGATTGCCGTCATCCTGCTTGCTGAAGGCATCGACAATGCGATGGATGTCCTGCTCGCGCAAGCGGTTCTTCGGGCCGTCCTTGATGAACCCCTTCGAGGCGTCGATCATGAACACGCCCTTGCGGACGGTGGCGTTCTCCTTGTCGAGCACGAGGATGCACGCGGGGATGCCGGTGCCGTAGAAGAGGTTCGCGGGCAGGCCGATGATGGCCTTGAGATATCCCGAGCGAACGAGCTGTTGCCGGATGACGGCCTCGACGTTGCACGGAAGAGCACGCCGTGCGGAAGAATGCAGGCAGCCTTGCCCGTGCTCTTCATCGAGCGGACGATGTGCAGAAGGTAGGCGTAGTCGCCCTGCTTCCTCGGCGGCACGCCCCAGGTGAAGCGCTGGAAGCTGTCCTGAGCCGGCGAGAGGCCGGTGGACCAGGTCTTGTCCGAGAACGGCGGATTGGCGACGACGTAGTCGTAGGTGCGGAGTTGCTCGCCGTCCTTGAACTTGGGATCGAACAGGGTGTTTCCCGACAGCACGTTAGCTGTCGGGAAGTCGTGCAGGATCATGTTCATCCGGGCCAGGCCGGCCGTCGTCACATCCTTCTCCTGCCCCTCCAGCGTGATGTGCTTGCCCGCCTGGGCGGCAACCTTCAGCAGCAGTGAGCCGGAGCCGCAGGTGGGATCGTATGCAGTCGTCGCGGCCTTGCTGTTCTCCGGCGAGATGCCGATGACCCTGGCCATGATGCGGCTGACTTCGGCCGGCGTGTAGAACTGCCCCTTGCTCTTGCCGCTCTCGCTGGCGAAGTGCCGCATCAGGTATTCGTAGGCGTCGCCGAGGATGTCGTCGTGCTCGGCGCGGTTCCTGGAGAAGTCGAGCTCCGGCTTCTCGAAGATCGCGACCAGGTTCGACAGCCGCTCCACCTTGGCCGCGCCCTCGCCCAGCTTGTTCGGGTCGTTGAAGTCGGGAAAGTCAGTGCGGGCCAGGCGTGAGTTCGCGTCGATCAGCGGCTGGATCACCTGGGTGTTGATCTTGTTGCCGATGTCGCTGTCGCCCTTGAGGGCGACCATGTCCTTGAAGCCGGCGCCCTTGGGAATCGTGATCGGCGGGTCGTAGCCGTCAAAGTCGGCGTACTTGTCGGACACGTATTTGATGAACAGCATGAACAGGACGTAGTCCTTGTACTGGCTGGCATCCATGCCGCCGCGCAGTTCATCGCACGAGGCCCACAGGGAGGAATAAAGGTCGGATTTCTTCAGGGCCATCGGTTCTGATTCGATCGGTTCAGGATATCCAGCCAGGAACGCACCGCCGCGGGCGCTTGGCGGGTTTCATCCTAACCCGTCCGCGGAGAAAGGGTCGGCCGTTCTGCCTGAACGCGACGGCCGTCCGCCCACAACGGGCAATCGACGGTTCTGGTCACATCATTTGACCGAGCAGGCTGGACCAGGCCGAGCCTACCCGATCCCTCCGACCGGCCTGCTCGTTGACGCCAGCGGGGTCAACCCGCGCGCAGCGCGCCTTCGATCGGCTCGACGCCGCCCTTGCTCACTATCTGGAGGAGGACAAACTTGCGGCCTGAAAAACTTGACTCCAACAGTCATAACTTCTTGGGGTCACGACTAGTCTTTTCGCAGTTCGAGTTTCGCGACGCTCTCCAGGTGCACTTCGTCCGGGCCATCCGCGAGCCGGAGCGTGCGCGCCGAGGCCCACGCGTGCGCGAGGAACGTGTCCTGGCTGACACCGGCAGCGCCATGCGCCTGGATGGCGCGATCGAGCACGCGCAACGCGGCGTTCGGCGCCACCACCTTGATCATCGCGATCTCCAGCCGGGCCGCCTTGTTCCCCACCGTATCCATCAAGTGCGCAGCCCGCATGGTCAGGAGCCGGGCCTGATCGATATCGATTCTTGATTCGGCGAGGTCGCGGCGAATGCTGCCCTGCTCAGCCAGCGTCTTGCCAAAGGCCACCCGTGACTTGACGCGCCGGCTCATCGTCTCCAACGCGCGTTCGGCGAGGCCGATCAGCCGCATGCAATGGTGAATGCGGCCGGGCCCGAGCCGGCCTTGAGCGATCTCGAAGCCGCGGCCTTCGCCAAGCAACATGTTCCCGGCCGGCACACGCACGTCCTCGTAAGTCATCTCCGCGTGCCCATGCGGCGCGTCGTCATAGCCGAACACACTCAGCATGCGCTCGATCGTGACGCCCTTCGCATCCATCGGCACCAGGATCATCGACTGGCGCTGGTGGGCCGGCGCGTCGGGATTGCTCTGCCCCATGAAGATGGCGATTTGGCAGCGCGGATCGCCGGCGCCGGAGATCCACCACTTGCGGCCGTTCAGGACGTAGTCGCCGCCGTCGCGGACGATGGTCGAGCGGATGTTGGTGGCGTCCGAGGAGGCGACGTCGGGTTCGGTCATGGCGAAGCACGACCGGATGCGGCCCTCGAGCAGCGGCGTGAGCCATCGCGCCTGCTGGTCGGCCGACCCGTAGCGCGCCAGCACTTCCATGTTGCCGGTGTCGGGCGCCGAACAATTGAAGACCTCCGGGCCGAATGCGAGCGAGCGGCCCATCACCTCGCACAGCGGGGCATATTCGAGGTTGGTCAGGCCGGCGCCGTGCGCGCTCCCGGGCAGGAACAGGTTCCACAGCCCTTCGGCGCGCGCCTTGACCTTGAGTTCCTCGACAATCGCGGGCACCTGCCAGCGGTGTCGATCGATCTGGGCGTGGAACAGCGCCTCGTTCGGGTAGATGTGCTGGTCGAAGAACGCGAGCAGGCGCTCGCGCAGCTCGCGCGATCGCGGTGACGGTTCAAGCATTGAGGGCGGCCGCCTCGGTCCGCAGTGTCGTGTAGAGCACCTTGCCAACAGTGGACTTCGGCAGGCTCGCGCGGATCTCGATCGCGCGCGGGCGCTTGTATTCAGCGAGCCGGCCGACGCAGAACGCGCGCAGGTCATCCGGAGACGCCGCCTGGCCGGGCTTCAACACCACAGCGGCCCTGACCACCTCGCCGTGATAACCATGCGGCACCCCGAACGCCGCGGCCTCCATCACGGCAGGATGGGCGTAGAGCGCGGCCTCCACTTCCGACGGATACACGTTGTAGCCATCGACGATCATCAAGTCCTTCTTGCGCTGCACGATGTAGGTGTAGCCGTCCTGGTCGAGCCGCGCGACATCGCCCGTGTGCAGCCACACCACGCCGTCAGCATCAGTCCGCAACGCGATGGCGGTTTCGTCGGCGCGGTTCCAGTAGCCCTTCATCACCTGCGGGCCCGAGACGCAGAGCTCGCCTACCTCCCCGATCGGCAACTCGCGCGTGCCGGTTTCGAGGTCGACGATCTTGACGTCGGTGTCAGGCATCGGCAGGCCGATGCTCCCGGGCTTGCGGCGGGCCAGGTGGGCCGTCGAGTGGGTCACGGGTGACGCCTCGGACAGCCCGTACCCCTCGTTCAGCGTCACGTTGACCAGGCGCTCGAACTTCTCCAGCACCTCGACCGGCAGCGGCGCCGACCCGCTGTTGTAAGTGCATACGCGATCGAGATTGAACTCACGCAGGCGCGGATGGTTGAGCAGCGACACGAAGATCGTGGGCACCGCCGGGAAGTAGGTCGGCTGGTAATCGCGCAGCGCCGCCAGCACGACCTCGACATCGTACTTGGGGATCTGGATCTGCCGGGCGTTTTGCCAGACCCCGCGCATCAGGCCGACGGTCAAGCCGTAGATATGAAAGTACGGAATCACCAACAGGAACCGATCGTGCCCGCGCTCGATGCCGCGCGAATGCCAGAGCTCGGTCTGAATCGTGTTGGCGAAGATGTTGCGATGCGTCAGCATCGCCGCTTTTGGCACGCCAGTGGTCCCACCGGTGTACTGCAACACTGCCACATCGACATCCGCATCAATCGGCACGCGTGGCAGGTCGATCGGTGAACCCTCGGCGATCAGGTCCGCCAGCCGGACGACGCCCGGCGCCGCGGCCGGTGGCGTCGCGGCGGGCGAGTACTCACCGAGCGACGTGATCACGATGGTCTCAAGCGCCGTCCCGGGCCGCAGCGCCGCGAGCGACGGCGCCAGCCCATCGAGGGTCAACACCATGCGGACACCGGAGTCGCGCAGGATGAACGCGACCTCCGGTGGTGTGTAGGCCGGGTTGATGTTGACCACGATCGCGCCGAGGCGTAGCACGGCGAACACGCCGATGACATACGGCGGACAGTTCGGCAGCATGATGCCGACGCGGTCGCCCTTCGCGATCCCGTGGCGCGCCAGCGCGGTTGCGAGCCGATCGACGCGCTCCTTGATCTCGCCGAAGGTCAGGTCCGCGCCCAGGAACGTGGTACACGGCAGATCCCGCCCCTCGGCCGTCGCGCGGCGCAGGATCTCGTACAGCGGCCGCCGCGGATAGTTCGTATGGGCGGGCACCCAGTAGTCGTAGTGATCCAGCCAGGGGCGTGGACGAACGGACGGTGGCGTCATCACGCGATGGTCCGGCCACCATCAACCACGATGGTCTGGCCGGTGATGTAGTTCGACGCGTCGGCGGCCAGGAACACGGCCACGCCCTTCAACTCGCCGGCCTCGCCCACGCGCGGGATCGGACTGGAGGCCTTGATCTCGGGCTCGGCATGCACGATCGCCGGATCGGCCAGCCGGGAATGGAAGAAGCCCGGCGCGATGGCGTTCACGCGGATGCCGCTCCGGCCCCACGTCGCCGCCAGTTCGCGGGTCAGCCCCATCAACCCGGCCTTGCTCGCCGCATAACCCGCGTAGTGCGCGCCGTTGACCGACCCGTGCAGGCCCGCAATCGACGCGATGTTGATGATGCGCCCGTACTGCCGCTTCAACATCTCGCGGCCCGCCGCTTGCGAGAACAGGAACGCGCCGGTCAGGTTGACGTCGATCACCTTCTGCCACTTGTCGAGCGGCATGGTCTCGGGCGCTTCGCCCCAGCTCACGCCGGCGTTGTTCACGAGAATGTCGACCTGTCCGAACACCGCCACAGTCTTGTCGACAACGGCCTGCACCTGGTCCTGCCTGGCGACGTCGCAGATCATGCCCTCCACCCGGAAACCCCGGGCACGAAACGTGTCGAGCGCCGGCGTCAGCCACTGCTCGCGACGGGCACACAACATCAACGAGGCGCCCGCCTCCGCGAGGCCTTCGGCCATCTCCTCACCCAGGCCGCGTGAGCCTCCGGTGACGATGGCGACACGGCCGGTGAGGTC
The DNA here is from genome assembly GCA_038919385.1 of Vicinamibacterales bacterium. Taxonomy (GTDB): domain Bacteria; phylum Acidobacteriota; class Vicinamibacteria; order Vicinamibacterales; family UBA2999; genus 12-FULL-67-14b. The sequence goes on from JBCKZH010000172.1 coordinate 5,459, forward strand.
AAAGAGACTGGTCAGGGATGGCATTGGGGTGATGCACGCGCTTATATCGTCGATGCCGAACAAGTGTCAAATGCTTGCGGGGCGAAGACCCCAATGCTATCGTTACCGCCCCATGGCCGTACGCACTGACGCCAAGGCCCACGCGGGCAATGGCAGGTTCCTGATCGCCGACTCTGCTCCCGACGCGGTCTTCACTCGCGAAGACCTCTCG
>JBCKZH010000173.1:0-5656 GCA_038919385.1 Vicinamibacterales bacterium
CCGATCGGATTGGTCGGGTCCGGCAAGTTGATCGCGGCCCACTTCAACGTATGCGGAATGTCGAGCATCGTCGGCGGCTTATTCTCATACAGGCGTGTCGACAAGCCGGTGCCGTAGTGCGGGTCGTACACCAGCTTCTGGCTGCGCACGTGGCCAATGCCCTGGATGCCGCCGCCGTGAATCTGGCCGCCCAGGCTGTTGGGGTGAATCACCGTACCGACATCGGCCACGCCCACGTATTCGATGATCGACCAGACGCCGGTTTCGACGTCGACTTCCACTTCCGCGAAGCCTGCCATGAAGCCGTAGGTCTGACCGTCGCGTGGCAGGTTGTCGCGCGCCACGCCCATGAGCCCGCGGCCCTTGTTCGCCGCCGCCGCGCCCTTGGTCATGGCGTTGAGCTCCTTGGGCACTTCCGTGCCGTCGTAGATCCCGCCAAGCGCAATCGCACGCTCGGCCGCCTTCGCCCACGTCAACCGCAGACCGCCGCCCTTGCGAATCACGCCCTGCGCGTTGGTGTCGTACTGCTCCGCCGTGCCGCCGAAGTCCTTGGCGGCAATCTCGGTCAGCTTCTTCTTCAGGTCCATGCCGGTCGCGTAGTTGGCGCGGGTGTGGGCATACGTCGTCTGGCTGCCGGCCTGGATCGAACTCCACGGCAGGCCCTTCGAGGTGTTGCCCCAGACCACTTCGCAGTTCTCCCACGGCACGTTGGCGACCTCGGCGACCACGCGCGCGGTGTCGATCACCGAGTGCGTGCCGAGGTTGCCAATGCCCTGGTGAATTTCGAGTTTGCCGTCGGGACGCAGAATGCAGAGGCCATCCACGCCGATCGAGCCGGCAGTATACGCGCCGGTCGCCACGCCAATGCCCCGAACCTTGCTGCCGGTGCGCTTGCCGCTGTTGGCCTTACGCGCTTCCCAGCCGAAGATCTCGGCGCCCTTGTCGAGGCACTCCTTCACGAAGCAGCTCGTCACCTTGTTACGGGGACGGCCGGGCGGCGTGTTAGGTGGATTCAACCCGAACAACGCCGGCCCTGCCGGTGCGTTCAACTTGCGGATGGCCACCTGATCGATGCCGAGCTTGCGCGCCGCTTCGGCCACCACCGGTTCAAACCACACCGACGACTGCAAGCCGCCGGGGGCGCGCTGCGAAACCCCCGGCGGCGTGTTGGTCGCCACCGAAATGCCGCGGAAGCGCATGTTTGGGACCTGGTACTGCAACGTCGCCAGGTTGGCCGACGTCGCGTGATCGCCCTGGCGGCGATACGGGCCGCTCGCCTCGACGATGAAGGTGTCGACCGCGGTGATGCGGCCGTCCTTCTTGAAGCCCATCTTGACCCAGCCCTGATAGCCAGGACGCACGCGGCCGATATACGTTTCTTCCGCGCGCGAGATGCGCATCATTACCGGGCGGCCGTTCAACTTCTTCGACATCAGCGCCGGAATCGCCATGCTCTGCGCGCCCGGAATCTTGCTGCCGAATCCGCCACCGCAGTACTCGCTGATCAACACGAGCTCGTCCGGTTTGATGCCGATCCAGCCCGCAGCCGCGGCGACCGTGCGCGCCACGCTCTGGGTCGAACCATGGAGGTAGCACTTGCCGTTCTGCCAGTACGCCATCGCCGTGCGCGACTCGAGCGGCTGGTGCGACGTGGTTTGCTGCTGACTGTCGCGCTCGACGATCAGGTCAGCTTCCGCGAAGCCTTTCTCGATATCGCCAAACGTGAGCGTCTCGGTCGCTTCGGCGTTCACGGGGAACTTGCCGGCGTCAACCATGGCCATGTCGGCGGCGGTCCACTTCACCGTCTTCATGCTGGGGCCGACGAAGACGTTACCCTGCGTGCGGCCATTCGGCGCTCCGGGGCGCATGCCTTCGAGCGGATCGATCACAAACGGCAGCGCCTCGAACTCGACGACGATGCGGTCGATGGCCTCGGCGGCGAGCTCTTCGCTGTCGGCGGCAATCGCGAGAATGAGTTCGCCCTCGTAGACCGGCTCGTCGGTGAGCGCGAACTCGGGAGGCATGGGCGGTGCCGGAGGTGCGGCCGGGGCCGCACCAGCCGCGGGGGCACCTGCAGCCGGTGCCGCGGCGCCCGCAGCGGGAGCCGCACCAGCGGCAGGAGCGCCCGCGGGACGTGCCGCGGCCGCGGCGGCCGCCGGTGGCGGTCCCGGAGGCGGCGGAGGCGCCGGCAGATCCTTGGCGGTGAGAATGCCGTGCACGCCTGGCATGGCGAGTGCGGCCGACGCGTCAATGCTGATTACGCGCGCGTGCGGACGCGGGCTCGGCATCAGCTTGATGAACACCATGCCTTCGGCACGGAAGTCTTCAGCGTATTTCGCCTGACCCTTCACCTTGGCAACCAGGTCGGGGGTCACGTAGTTGTGGCCCAGCAGCTTGAACACCAGCGGCTTGGGCGCCGTCGCGGCCACGTCGGCCGGCTTCTTGTCCTGCATGTTACGCCCCCCTCGACTTGTCGGCTGCGACCATCATGCAGTCGAGAATCTTGTTGTAGTCGGCGCACCGGCACAGGTTGCCGGAAATGCCATGCGCGAGTTGCTCGCGCGTGGGCGAAGGATTGGTTTTCAGGAAGCCCACCGTGGCCATGACGAAGCCCGACATGCAGAAGGCACACTGGAAGCCCTGGCCGTCGACCACGGCCTGCTGCACCGGGTGCAACGTGCCATCGGGCGCGGCGAGCCCTTCAATGCTCTGGATTTTCTTGCCACGCACGCTGTGCGTCAGCACCGAACACGAATACCGTGGCACATCGTCCACCAGCACCGTGCAGGCGCCGCACTCGCCGCGGTCGCATCCCAGCTTGGTGCCGGTGAGACCGAGCTTGTAGCGCAGCGTCATGGCGAGCGTCTCGTTGTTCAGCACATCGACACGGCGCTGCTGGCCGTTGACGTCGAGGGTGATGAGACGTTCGACCGCACCCGCCATGCCATCGTTCTGGCCCATGATGGTGGTGCGGAACAGGTATGCCGACGCAGAGACGGTCGCGCCCGCTGCGATCACACCTTTGATGAAATTACGTCGCGAATGACCGGGTTGAAGACCCGGTGCGTCTGCCATGCCGTCTGGACTCATTGCGCCATCCCCCCGAATAACTGCGCATGATAACACAATTAGACCCGCCGAACACGTCCTTCGGCGGCGCGGGCGAGGCGATCGAGCACCGCCAGCCCCAGGCCATCACGGCCAATCGAAGTCGCCAGGATATAGGTGACGCCCGTCGCGTCGAGGGCCCGGAGGGCGGCGAACAACTGGTGGGCGGCTCGGGCCGGGTCGCTCCGGGAACCGTACGGCCGCACCTCCACCCGTCCGGCCGCCGCCAGCGGCGCCAGTTCAGGCGCGAGCGCCAGTAGATCCTCTTGCGGCGCCAGAATGCCGACGCGCGCACCCTTGGCTGCCAGGGTCCGGGCATCGGCCGCCACCCGCTGGACCATCCGCTCGACCTCACCCTCATAAAGGGTCAACTCGGCCTGCGGCGCGTAGTGGCGCGAGAGCTGGCCGGGCGCGATCTGGGCCACGTCCGCACTCCCCTGCTGCGCCACGGTGACGACTTCCGGCACCACCGTGCGAATTTGTTCGAGGGTCAGACCACCGGGTCGCCGCATGACGGGCGGGTCGACGGTGAAATCGACGATGGTGGATTCGAGTCCAATGTCCGTAGGGCCGGCATCGAGGATGAAGTCCACCCGGCCGTCCAGATCCGCCAGCACATGCTGCGCCGTCGTCGGGCTTGGCCGCGAGAAGCGGTTGGCGCTCGGCGCCGCCACCGGCACCCCGGCCATCTCCATCAACGCCCGCGCGACCCGATGCGACGGCACGCGCAGCGCGACGCTCGGCAAGCCGGCCGTCACGCTGTCAGGTACCGCCGGCTTTTTCGGCAGGATGATCGTGAGCGGGCCTGCCCAAAACGCGAGGCCGAGCTTGCGTGCGGCTGGCGGTACATGCGAAGCGCACATCGATAGTTGGCCGATGTGCGCAAGGTGGACGATCAGCGGATCGGTAGCGGGCCGCTCTTTGGCCTCGAAGATCTTCGCCACGGCCGATGGGTCGAGCGCGTTGGCACCGAGACCGTACACAGTCTCCGTCGGAAACGCCACGAGTTGGCCGTCGCGAATCGCCTTCGCCGCCTGCTCAATGGCGGTAGGGTCCGGCTGGTCGGCATCGACCTGAATGACGATCGTGTTGATCATGGAACGACGGACGTGAGATCGAGTTTGAGGGCGTTGGTGCCCAGCAGCAGTTGAATCACGCGACTGTAGCTTCGCACACCTTCTTCAACGCCCTGCGATTTCAGCATCCGATCGTAGGCGGACCACGCGACGCGCTCAACTGGCTGCACCAACGCTTTCAGTCGCTCGCGAATCGCCGCCTGATCCTGGCGAGGCCCGGCCTCGAGGTTCTTGAGAACGAGCTGCTGTGTCACCGGCTGCAGTTGATTCACCGACTCGGAGACCAGGCCCAACCACGCGCTGTACTCCGCCGCCGGACCAGCGCGCAAGGCGGCCAGATAGCCGACGAAGCTGGCGTCCGACTCCGGCGCATGGCCTGACAGATGCGCCCACTCGTGGGCGAGCACGATGGGGCGCTCGGGTCCGGTGAGATCGGGATTGAGCAGCGTCTCCAGATAGAACGGCGCCAGCATGCCGCTCACGCCCGACGCTCTGAAGAAGGGCGACAGCCACGACGTCTTGGGCCGCGCCACGATCGTGGGCCGTGGGCGGCCCAGTTCGCGTTCGACGTGGTGCAGCGCGTCAATCAGCGCGCGCGGCGTGTCGTGGATGCCGGGAAACCCTGCCGCGTGCGCGGCCGCGTGCGTGCGATTGGCTTCGCGCACCGCGTGCTCCGCAAGCAGACGCACGGCGATCGGCGTGACGCGCGACGCGTCGTACGGCAACTGCGATTCGAGTGGCGGACGGGCGTAGTTCAGCCCCCACGCCAGCAGGAACCAGAGGTAGACCACCGACGCGGCCGTGAGGGTGGCCAAGAGACCGCGGCCGATCGGCTCGATCGATCGCTCGCGGCGAAGGCGGCGAAGCCAGTAGGTCCAGCCCGCGAGGACCACGACGATGGCGAACACGAGCGTTAGGTCGAACAGGGCGAGTGGCGCTCGATTGGACAGCGGAGTGAGAGTGGCCTGGATGGCCGGGTAGGCGACGCGCGAGTAGAACCGCTCGACGCGGGGCGGCGACGGTGGCCATAACGCCACCGCCGTCGCAATGACGACCATCAACACCTGTGCGCCGGCCCTCTTGGAGATTGGCACCTGCTCATTATCCGCGACTCACCAGCCACCGATTAGACGCCGATTGGACACCGATGAAGCAGAACTTCCAGTGCTGGGCTTCGCAGAACGTCTGCAGTTCGGCCGCGACGCGAATGACGGCATTCACCCGGGGGACAGCTTTCGGAACAGCCGTTGCTGTTCGATCAGGCCCGAGGTTGGCTTCGGCGCGCGTGGGGCCACGTGGTAGTCGGCGGACCAGGACGTGAGGACTCCCACAACAGCAGCAAGCCGCCCTCCTCCGACGGTCTCAGCAAGCCCAAGCCGAAGAGTCTGCGCCCGCCCAGCGCGCGGCCCACCGGCGGCCAGCCCGGCCATCCGGGCCACACCCTGCGCATGGTGGAGCAGCCCGACCGCACG
>JBCKZH010000174.1:0-5533 GCA_038919385.1 Vicinamibacterales bacterium
TGGGGCGGGCGACCGTCTCCCGGTGGCAAGCTGATTTTCGGCAAGCCGGGACACCCGCGGCGCCAGCGAACACAGTGGTCCTGGGCACGCGCGGAAACTGGGGTGGCCGCCGCAATGCCCTGTTGACGGTCGCGGAAGAAGAGGAGTTCCTGGCGCCCTGGCTGGAGCAAGCCAAGGCGGGCGGCGTACTGGTCATGTCGCCGGTGCGGGCGGCGCTGGCGCAGAGGGTGGGCAGACCGGTGAAGGCGTCGGTCGTGTATCGACTGCTGACCCGGCATGGTTGGCGGAAAGTGGCGCCCGACACGCGTCATCCCACGAGCAATCCGCACGTGCAGGAGGAGTGGAAAAAACACTTCCCGAAACGCTGGCAGCCGTCTTGAAACCCGAGGAGGTCCACGACCGGCGCGTGAGGCTCATGTTTCAGGATGAAGCGCGATTTGGGCGGATGGTCCGAATCCGCCGCGGCTGTTAGTCTCAACGTGAACGCGAACTAGAATGACCAATCCAGACGACGCGAAGCGGATGGGCGCGGCGGCGCGGCGCACGGTCGAGGAGCGGTACACTATGGAGCAGGTGGCCGAGCAGGGGCTGACCGCCTACCAACACGTCCTCGCCGCCTCATGAACCGCCGCCACGACATCCTCTGCATCTCGTCGATCGACTGGGACTTCATCTGGCAGGGCCACCAGGAAATCATGTCGCGCCTCGCGGCGGACGGACACCGTGTGCTCTTCATCGAGAACACCGGCGTGCGACAGGCCCGCGTCAGCGATCTGGGGCGCGTGCGTCATCGCCTGCGCAACTGGTGGCGCGGCACCAAGGGCTTCCGCGAAGAGCGGCCGAACCTGTTCGTGCACTCGCCTCTGGTGCTGCCGCTGCCGTACTCGCGCATTGCAGGCTGGATCAATCGCCAGGTAATGATGCGCAGCCTCACGAGATGGATGCGCGCCACCGGGTTTTCTCATCCTATCGTTTGGACCTTTCTGCCCACACCGCTCGCGCGGGAAGTGATTGCCCGCATCAATCCGGCGCTCACGATCTATCACTGCGTCGACGACTTTGCCTCGAGCTCAGCCGAGGCACGCCGCATCGTGGCGAGCGAGGAGCGGCTGTTTCGCGACGCGGACCTCGTCTTCGTCACATCCGAGAAGCTGCGCGAGCGCGCCAGCCGTGTCAGCACGCACGTGCACCTGTTTCCATCCGGCGTGAGCCTCGAGGCCTTTGCCGCGAAGGACATCGACACGCCAGACGATCTGAAAGCGCTGCCGCGCCCGGTGGCCGGATACGTGGGCGGATTGCACCAGTGGGTGGATCAGGATCTGCTGGAGGCCGCGGCGAAGCAGTTGCCGGATGTGACGTTCGCGCTGGTTGGACCGGCCCAGGTTGACGTGTCGCGTCTCGAGAAGCTGCCGAACGTCCGGGTGTTCGGACAACGCCCGCATACGGACATGCCTCGCTACGTTCACGGCTTCGACGTCGGCCTGGTGCCGTACCGCATCACCGATTACACGGCCAACGTGTATCCGGCGAAGATGAACGAGTATCTCGTCCTCGGCAAGCCTGTTGTCGCGACGGACCTCGCGGAGGTTCGACGCTTCAACACCGAGCACGGCGATCTCGTTCGCATCGGCACCGATGCCGCAAGCTTTGCTTCGGCCATCCGGGAATCGTTGTCAGCTTCGACGGCTGCGGAAGTGAATCGGCGAATCCAGGTTGCCAGGTCGAACGGGTGGGACCGCCGGATACCGGCGATGTTCTCGCTGATCGACACCGCAGTGGCCGCCAAAGATGCGGACGCTCGCGGTTGGGAAGACCGGCTGCGCCGGCTCTATGCCGTGGCTCGACGCCGGACCGCACAGGGCGTGCTGGCGGTCGTGGTGGCCTACCTGCTCCTGTTCCAGACACCCGTGCTGTGGTGGGTCGCCGCGCCGCTTCGAGTGGCCGCTCCGCCGCAGCAGGCGGATGCCATCGTCGTGTTTGCGGGGGGCGTCGGAGAATCGGGCAAGGCCGGAGGCGGCTTCCAGGAGCGCGTCGCGCAGGCCGTCACCCTCTATCGTGCCGGATACGCGCCGCGGCTGATTTTTTCGTCCGGGTACGTCTTCACGCTTCGTGAAGCCGAAGTGATGAAGGCCGTGGCGGTCGATAACGGCGTGCCCGCCGACGCCATCGTGCTCGAGGAACAGGCAAAGAACACGCACGAGAACGTCGAGCTGACCAAGCGCATCCTCGACGAGCACGGGTGGAACCGGATCCTTCTCGTGAGCTCGCCGTATCACATGCGGCGCGCCGTGCTCACGTGGCGAAAGGCCGCGCCAGCCGTCATCGTTGTGCCGACACCCGTGCCGCAGAGCCAGTTCTACACACACGGTTGGGGCGCGTCGCTGGAACAGATTCGCGGCATCCTGCACGAATACGCCGCGCTACTCGACTACTGGCGGAAGGGGTGGATTTAGAAAGGTTCAGAAAGGTTCGGCCGAAGACGGCCGCCCTTTTACGGCTCCGCCCACAACACCGTAGTGTCGATCGCCAGGCCCGGAAAGTCGGGATGTTCGAAACGCATCGATCCCGAGAGACGCGTCACCGTTTCGTAGGCGCCGTCGCGAAGCCGATAGCACTCGAGGGCCTGCTGCTCGCCGTCGACGATCCAATAGTGGCCAATTCCCAGCGCGGCGTATCGGTGCGATTTGGTCGTCCGATCGTAGAGCGTGGTTGACGGCGACAGGATCTCGACCACGAGCGTCGGCGGTCCCTCGATCGCCCGTTTGGTGATCTGCGCGCGATCGGTGACGACCACAAGGTCCGGTTCGAAGACGTCTTCGTGCGTGAGGATGACGTCGATGGGCGCGTCGAAGACATGGCCCAGGCCCCGGACCTCGAAATAGGCTTCGAGCTGACGCTGCAGGTGCTTGCTGATCCACTGGTGGTAGGGGCTTGGTGCCGGCGTCACGTGCAAGTCTCCTTCCGACAGTTCGTACCGCAGGCGGTCCGGGGGGATGTGGGCGAGGTCGTCGTAATCGAGCTTGTGCTTGAGTCCGGAGATCATGAGCGGCCCTCGCCGAAGGATACCATTACAACCCGGCCTCGAGCGCCACGGCGGCCAGGAATTCGCGAATCGCAGGAATACCCTCGCGGGCCTCTTCATAGAGCCGATAGGCGCGCCTCGGCATCGCTCAACCAGTGCTCGGCTCTCGCAAGCTTCCGCGCGACGACGTCTGCATTCACCACGCGGGCCCCTGTTCGCGTAACCGGCCGATGGCCGCGGCATGGATGTGGCGAGCGATGGGTGCCCAGTCCCACCAATCCACCATCGCTCGAGCGCGCTCGCGCACCCAGATGCCCGCCTGTCGCTCGAACACCAGGGCTCCCGATCGCGCGATCTCGAATCGAAGCTGCGGCGCCGCGACGTTGAGAAATGTCACATCGGCCTTGCCGTGCAACGCCCGCTGAAAATGGATCTCGGCATGCCTCATCGCCGCCGGGGAATCGTCGGAGAGCAGCAACGCCACGTCGACATCGCTGCCCGGACGCGCGCATCCCGTTGCGTGCGATCCGAAGAGCACACAGAGATCGATGCCCGGTTGTGAGCCATGCTCGCGAAGCCGCTCAATCAGGTCGCCGGGACACTGCACACGCCGAGTATAGCGCCGGCGTCAGGTCGATGACTGAAGCGCTCAACTCCCAGCCTTCGGCCGACAGCCGGCGCACGCCAATATCAGGGCAAGCGCGCTCGGATGGTACAATGAGGCGCGTGGGCAGCCCTCTCGAAACGCGGGTCCGGTACGCGTTCATCAAGACTTATCGGCCCGTGTATGGGGGATACAGGGATTGCATGCGTGACCAGATGTGCAGTCGTGACCGTGTGGGCCACGTGCCGGTTGCAGTGGCGAAAATGCTCCGGTGAGGCCGCTCCGCATCTTTCACGTGGTCGGCGCGCGACCAAACTTCATGAAGGTTGCGCCGGTCATGGCCGCCCTGGCCAGCCAGCCTGGCGTCCAGCAGAAGCTCGCGCATACCGGGCAGCATTACGCGGCCAACATGTCTGACGCGTTTTTCCAACAACTCGGAATCCCCGAACCAGACGTGAATCTCGAAGTCGGATCGGGAACCCATGCCACCCAGACCGGCCAGATCATGATCGGCATCGAGCAGTGCCTGATGGCTGACCCGCACGATCTGGTCGTTGTGTACGGCGACGTCAATTCCACGGTCGCAGCCGCGCTGGTTGCCGCGAAAATGCAGATCCCACTCGCCCACGTCGAAGCGGGCCTGCGATCCCGCGATCGGTCGATGCCGGAAGAGATCAACCGCATCGTCACGGATCGGCTCGCGCAGCTTCTCTTCACGCCGTCAGCCGACGGCGATGCCAACCTGCTCGCTGAAGGTGCGGATCCGGCCTCGATTCACCTCGTCGGTAACGTGATGATCGACACGCTGGTGCGACTGCTGCCTCAGGCCGAACCAGCGCCAGTGCTGCAGCCGCTCGGTATCCCCGCCGGCTCGCCGTTCGTGCTCGTCACACTCCACCGGCCGTCCAACGTCGACGACCCCGAGATGCTCGGGCGGATCCTCGAGGTACTGTCCGCGTTGGCGGACCGCGTGCCGGTGCTGTTTCCGGTGCACCCTCGTACCCGGGCGCGTTTGAGCGGGAGCCGGTGGCTCCGGCCGGCGTTGCACCTGATCGAACCTCTCGGCTATCTCGAGTTCGTCGGTGTGGAGCGACATGCGTCGCTGGTCGTCACGGACTCTGGTGGCGTTCAGGAAGAGACCGCATACCTCGGCGTGCCATGTCTGACGGTGCGTGAGAACACCGAACGGCCTGTGACGATCGAGGCCGGGACCAACAGGCTCGTTGGCCGGGACACCGCCCGACTCCACCGCGAGGCTGTTGCGATTCTCGAGGCCGGCCGGCTTGGCCGTCCCACGACCATTCCACCACTGTGGGATGGGCACGCCGCCGAACGGATCGCCGCCGTCATCGTCAATGGCGCGTGGCGCCGGCGCATCGACGCGACTGCGGCCCAACGCTCAGTCTGATGAGGCCCGCTCTACACAAGCTGGCCGTCCTTGCGGTGCCCGCGTGCGCCATTGCCGCACTTGTTTCTTTGATGGTCGTCGAAGCGTGGGTGCGATGGCGGTGGGACGATCGGCGCGGAACGCCGGGTTTCTACGTCAGCGATCCCGTCCGCGGCCAGCGACTGAGGCCGGGTTACGACGGCTGGTTCGCCGGCGTGCCCGTGCGCATCAACACGCTCGGGTTTCGAGACACCCGCGAGTATGCGATCGAGAAGGCGCCCGGAACATTCCGGATCCTCGTCCTGGGAGACTCGGTCACCTTCGGGCACGGCACGTTGAACGAAACCACGTATCCGTTCCTATTGGAGCAGCGGCTGAAACAGTGGCGGCCCGGCGTAAAATGGGAGGTGTGGAACCTGGGCGTGCCCGGCTACAACACCAGCCAGGAACTCGCATACCTGAACGAAATCGGGCCTCGCTACGCGCCCGATCTCGTCATCGCCGGGTTCTATCCGAACGA
>JBCKZH010000175.1:0-5439 GCA_038919385.1 Vicinamibacterales bacterium
CGGCGAGAGGAGAGGATCGGCGGGCACCGCCCGAAACGCCATGCCCGACAGCCTAGCAAATCCGCGGCGAAATTACCAGGACGTTCCGCATCACGCTCACCCGACGCGTGATCTCAGGACTTTGCCCAGGCCCTGATCTCGACTGCTTGGTCCAACACGCCGGCGGCGCGACACCCGCGCGAGCAGTACGCGTGGCCGCGATCGCAGGCGACACCGATCGCGAAGACCCGATGACAGTGACGGCAGGTTTTCTGGCGGAGCGGAATGTCCACGGTGTCGGAGCAGCGGCGGTCCGCTCCCACTGGACGTACCGCCCAAACCGTGGCACAAGAGACAGGACGGCCTCGGCGTGTCGGAGCCCGAGGCAGTCACGAGGGTCCGGAGGTTCAGTCCGGGCCCTCACCCTCAGTCTGTTCAGACTACGCGATCCCTCGTCCGCGCGACTGCGAAGAGGCCGTGGACGCTGCCGGACCCATGGACGCGCGGACGCGCCCACCGGTCCTTGCAAAACCGCGCCGACGCGGTTTCGCACAAGCGCCCACCGCCGTCATCTTTTTCCTGATCATCAGACCGGATCGGACAGACCCGGCGAGAGAAGTCCAGATTTCTACGCTTCTACGTGGTTACCAACAGAGGGCGTCGAGCCCACGAACAACCTCGCCGAGCGGGCCCGGCGCCATGCGGTGCCGTGGCGCAAGACCAGCGTTGGCAATCGGCGCGAGGACGGTGAACGCGCCGTCGCCCGCCTCCTGACGATCACCCGGACCTGTCAGCTTCAACAGCTCAACGTCCTGGCGTATCTGACCGCGGCCATTCGCTCTCATCGCCATCGCCAAGCCGCGGCATCACTGCTGCCACAGCGGTCCACCCCCTGAACTGTTACACAATGAGAGAGCGTCAGAAATGGTCAGAGCGGACAAATAGCCAGGACAGGAACGGAGTCTCCGTTATGGACAGCTGAACGTCCGCGAATACCCCGCTGAGGTCAGCGTGAAGGTTTCCGTGTTCCACACGAAGTTCGTTGCCGTGCCGTACGGTGGCGTCCCTCTCCGACCGTTGCCCCAAGTGGCGAACACGTAATTGCTCGGCCCCGTGTAGCGGTAGATCTCGCCCGGCTTGATCGTGATCGGCGGCGCGGTCGAAGGTACCCCGGGCGGTAATTCCTGCCACACATTCACCTGCGCGAAGTCAACACGCCCCCCGCAACCGCTCGCCAGAGCAATCGTGATCGTCGCCGACACACCTGGCCTCGGCAGTCCAACGAAACCGGGCGGCGTCGTCGTCGTCCCACCGCCGGGCGGCACCGGAGTGGGAGTTGCAGCTGGTACTGGCGTTGGCCCCACAACTGGAACGGCGGTGTTGCCTGTGCAAGCTGCTGTCACCACGAACATCAGCGCGGCGGCGTTCAACCCTAATGTGCGAAAAGTCGAGCCTAGGCGTATCGTCATTTGTTTGTTTTCCCCTGACGGATGATAGAAAATGTAGTGAAGCACAGCCACTTCTCGACCGATAATCCGCTCCAGATTGAGGTTCGACTCGGGCGGGCGGTTTATCGTGACGCTTCCGCTACTGGCGGACTCGGCGCAAACATTGCATAATAGGTGGTTCAGGTAACCAATGCAGCGGGTTTTGTCCTCTCTAGCGTTCACTCTCGCGCTCCTGTGTCCGTGGACGGCGGCAGCGCAAACCGGACCGAGCAACTGCTCGGTGACGTCGCAGAACCTGTACGTTCGCGACGTGCTCAACTACTATTACTACTGGTATCAATACCTGCCGTCGAACGTCAGTCCGACGAGGTACACCTCTCCGGAGGCGTACCTCGAGGCCGTTCGTTACCGGCCGATCGACAACACCTACAGCTACATCACGTCGGCGGCGTCGAACAACGCGTTCTATAGCGACAGCCAGTTCATTGGCTATGGCCTGTCGGCCCAGACCACCAGCACCGACTTGCGCGTCTTGCAGGTATTCGACGCCAGCCCTGCGCTGGAAGCCACGCTTGAGCGCGGCGATCGCATCACCGAGGTGAACGGTCAGACGGTCGCGGCCTTGGTTGCCGCCGGCACCATTGGCGGCGCCTTCGGTGCGGCCGAGATCGGCGTCACCTCCGACATCGTGTTCGAGAAACCCAATGGCGAGCGCAAGACCGCGAGCATGGTCAAGCGACTGGTGACCATTCCCACTGTCTCTTTGACCAGAGTGCTCGATGTCGACGGGCATAAGGTCGGCTACCTGTTCTTCCGCAATTTCGTGCGGCCATCCGAGGCGGCGCTCAACGATGCGTTCGCCGCACTCAAAGCGGCCGGCGCGACGGAGCTGGTGTTGGACCTGCGCTACAACGGCGGCGGCCTGGTCGACATCGCCGTGCATCTCGCCAGTCTGATCGGTGGTGTCCGCACCAACGGCCAGGTATTGCTGAACTACGTGCATAACGACCGGGTCGGGCCGACGCTGAACAAGACCACGCGCTTCACCAATCCCGAGCAGGCGCTGAACCTGTCGCGGCTGGTGGTGATCACCACGCGATCGTCGGCGTCGGCGAGCGAACTCGTCATCAACTCTCTCCGGCCGTATCTGCCGGTCGCGGTGATCGGCGGCACCACGTATGGCAAACCTGTTGGCCAGTACCTCTTCACGTTCTGCGAGAAGGTGCTGGCGCCGGTGTCGTTCTCGATCAAGAACGTCAACAACGAGGGCGACTTCTTCGACGGTATTCCGCCCACCTGCGTAGCGGCCGACGACAGCACGTACCAGCTTGGCGACTCCGCCGAGGGTTCCTTCGCCGAGGCCCTGACCTACCTCCGCACGGGCGCCTGCAGTGCGCGGTCCGATGCCGCCAGTCGGACGATGCGGCGACTCAATGACGATCGCCCGCGCGTCTCGGCCTGGCAATCGCTGGTGAACGCCTGGTAGGTGCCTGAACGCCCAGACATCGAGCTCTACTTGCATACCCTGCAACGCGTCCGCCTCGCGAGTCCTAAGTCTTGTTCGATCCGTCGATCCAGCCGTTCAATCCGCTGAAGGCCAGCTCGAGCAACTGAAGGCGACTAGGGCGCAACGCTGAAGCCCTGCGACTTGAAATCAGGATCGAGCGCCAGGGCCCGAGTGATGTCGCGCCGACGCATGACTTCGAAGCTGACGCAATCGACCAGGCTGAGGTCACGGCGGTTGGTCGTCAGCAGGGCCGCGAGACCGGCGCCATGCACAAACTCATCGACCCAGTCCACGGTGATGAGTGGCACAAAGTCGGCGGTCAGCACGCGGATCGCGTCAAGCCCCAAGCGACGCTGCGCGAGCGCGTAGGTCTCCACCATGACGTAACTGGACGTGACCAGGGACGCGTCTTCCCGCAGCAGATCCTTCCAGGCCCTGGCACATGCCGCGTGCCTGGCCTCGCTGGCATCAAGCAAGGCGACCAGGGCAGAAGTGTCGACGAACACCGTCACGGCTCAAAAGCTCCGGCGAGATGCTCGTCGTGTTTGGTGCCGAGGCTTCGAGTGTTTGACTTGAAACGTCCCAGCGCCGCGATGCTGCGCGCCTTCACGGCTTCTCGGTCGACGGTCCCGCGCGCCCGCAACAGCGTTTCAACGCCGTCACGTACGAGGTCAGCCATGGACCTCCCTTCAGTGGCCGCCAGGGTCTTGAGACCCTGTGCCTGTTCGTCGGTCAGCTGGATCTGCGTACGAACCATTGGTGTAATCGGTGTAATCATAGCATCAGTTCCAACGTCATGTAAGCATCCCTGAGAGATCACTTCAGTCCCTCAATCATGGCAGCCTCCATGGCGACTGTCAGTGCAATGCGTGGGCCTGCGAACCGCGGCCGCCTCAGCCTTCGGTGTCGACCAGTTCCCGCTCTCGCGACTCCACCACGGCCGGCTCTGGCGCCAGCGCTGGCTCGATCTCGCGGTCGTGGACGAGGCACTTCGTCAAGTAGTCGTGCGCCGCACCGTCCGGGCGCGCGAGGAACGCTTCGAGCGGCGATCGGACATTCTGTTCCTGCTCGCGGGTCTGGAGACCAGGGAAACTGCCGTCGGGCCGCTGACGCACGTAGCGATACCAGAAGTCCGTGTGCCACCGCACGAACTGCATGACGCGCTCCAGACCGTACGCATCCGCGCCCCAGTGTTCCTTGGCGAGCGTCGCGTAGCGGCGATAGATCGCGACGCGGTCTTCGCCCGAAAGGTCCAGATACCCTTCGCTGGCTTCGCGAAAGAGCCACGGCTTGATCAACACCCCTCGCGCGCTCATCACAGCCGCGCAGCCCGAACGTGCCCGTGCGGCGGCGATGTCGTCGGGAAACAGCACGTCGCCATTGCCGATCACCGGCACCGGGACGGCCGCGACGACCGTGCCGATCGCATCCCAGTCGGCGGCGAACCGGTAGCGCGCGTTGCGCGTGCGGCCGTGCACGAAGATGGCATCGGCACCGCCGTCCACGGCTGCCTTGGCCTGGTCCAGTACGTTGCGCATCTCGTCGTTCCAGCCCAGCCGCAGCTTGACGGTGACCGGGATTTTCGTCACCGACGTCTTCATGCACTCGACAATGCGCCGGATGCGGGCGGGCTGGCGACCGAGCGCCGCGCCAATGCCTTTGTGGGTGAAGTGATCAATCGGGCAACCGCAATTGAGGTCCACCAGGTCGGCGCCGCGCGATTCCACCAGCGCCGCGGCCCAGCCGATCTCCTCGGGATTGGTGCCGGCGAGCTGGACGCCGAAGAACGGCTCGCCTTCGAACTTGCGGATGAGCGCGAACTCGCCCTTCTTGCGCTGCTTCAGGCGCCGGGCGACGGTCATCTCGCTGATCGTGATGCGTGCGCCCAGTTCCACGCACAACCGGCGATAGGGCAGGTTGGACCCCTTGGTCATGGGCGCCATCACCACCGCCCCGGTCAGCACTTCGCGTAATGTCATACCGCTAGGGCCGTACGAATTCGACCTTCGAGGTCCGTGAATGCTGGTAAGGGGCCGCGCAACAATAACTTATCAGTTATCCGTGTAGCTCTAACACATCTCCTCGACTGGTGATGCCTTGTGCGAGCGTGCGGCTCTGCGCTTTCCCCTCTGCCGCCGGCAAACAACCACCGGGTTGGCTTCTAGAGTGCTTGTCGTATACATGTTAGACTTACTCCAATATAGGAGTCAGTCTAACATATGCGATCGGAAAGCTTCTCTGCGGAGTCCATCGTTCGCCTGCTTGAGCGGCGTCAGGTCGCCACGATGGAGGAGTTGAAGGACGCCCTCGGGACGCGCGTGGACATGACTGTATTCCGCAAGCTGCGCACGCTCGCGTACTGGTCGAGCTACTCCCACGGCGGCAGGTACTACGCCCTTCGGAGTGTGGCGGATTTCGACACGCGAGGCCTCTGGTGCTGCCGTGGGATGCACTTCTCGACCGTCGGCTCGCTCGTCGACACGGCGGAGGCGTTCGTCCACCGTT
>JBCKZH010000176.1:0-5413 GCA_038919385.1 Vicinamibacterales bacterium
GTTCGAAAAGCCGTTTCGCGACGTCAACCTGGTGACCATGCAGGTGCGCCAGTTGCTCGAGTCGCGGCGGCTGCGGCACGAGAACGCGGTGCTGCGGCAGACCAACGCGAGCCAGAGCTTTGCCGGCATCATCGGCCGCAGCCCGGTGATGGTCGAAGTCTTCCGCCTGGTCGAGACCGTGTGTCGTACCAACAGCACGGTGTTGATCTCCGGAGAGTCCGGCACCGGCAAGGAACTGGTGGCGCGGGCGACTCACCAACTCTCACTTCGGCGCGACAAACCCTTCGTGGCAGTGAACTGCGGCGCCATGCCGGAGGCGCTGCTTGAATCCGAACTCTTTGGACACGTCCGCGGCGCATTCACCGGCGCCGACAAGGACAAGAAGGGGCTGATCGAGGCGGCCGACGGCGGCACCGTGTTCCTTGACGAGATTGGCGAGATGACCGCGCCCATGCAGGTCAAGCTGCTGCGCGTCCTGCAGGAACGCAAGTACCGAAGGGTCGGCGGCACCGACGAGTCCTCCGCCAACATCCGCGTGATCGCCGCCACGAACCGGGACCTGCCGAAAATGGTGGGCGACGGGAAGTTCCGGGAAGACCTGTTCTACCGGCTCAACGTAATTCCGCTCCAGATGCCGGCGCTTCGCGATCGCGCGGACGACATCCCGCTCATTGCCGAGCACTTCCTCCGCAAATACACGCGCGAAATGGACAAGGCCATCGATGGCTTTTCACCCGAGGCCATGTCGGCCCTCAAAGCGTACCCGTGGCCCGGCAACGTGCGCGAGCTCGAGAACGTGGTCGAGCGCGCCGTGGCGCTCGAAGCGCGGCAACACATCGAAGTCGCGACGCTGCCGGAAAACCTGCGGGCTGGCTGGCCCGCCACCCTTATGCCGTCCAAGGCATCAGCCGGCGTGCAAGGCGAGGCCGGTCCAGGCTTCAACCTCGAACGGCACCTACAGGACATCGAGCGCTCCCATCTCGAACGGGCGCTGGAGCGCGCCGGCGGCGTGCAGACGAAAGCCGCTGACGTGCTGGGCCTCAGCTTTCGCCAGTTCCGGTACCTCGCCAAGAAGTACGGCCTCAAGTGAAACGTTATCGACCTTGGGGTCCGAGTGGGCACTTGACAGAAACTGGCAAACCGCGCTGACAGTCTTTGTCAGTTTTGCAGGGACTTTCACCTGTTTCCACCTCTAAGGTCAGCTCGAAACTGTCCGATAAATAGCTTGAACACAGTCAGTTAGCCCATGTTTACCCATGGTCCGTCTGTGTTGGTACGAGGGTTGCTCTAGGACCGGCCAGACGACGACGCTTTTGCGGGGCGGCGTCGCCAAACGGAAACAACGGCAACCTGGTGAACTTTAGGAGAGACCATCATGCGTATTCGTAGCAACAATGACCTTGCTGATCTTTGTGCAAAAGGCAGGGCTGGGTTACACTAAGGCGCTTATTTGTCACACCGTTTGCTCCTTGTAAGTCGGTTCGCCATGGGTAGTCCTCCGTTCGATTAGCAAAGTTTTGGAGGCCGCGCCATGCGCCGGTTCGTTCCCCTCGCGCCGAGTCGTACTGCGTTTGTTCGCCTGATCCTTGGCGGCTTGTTCGCCGCCGGATTGGCGATCACCAGATTGTCGCGTCTTTGATACATCACAAGGTGGGGCTACCTGAGTAGTTACGGTAAGTTGTCGTCAACTGGAGGCGTGTCATGCGTCGGTTTGGTCCCCCCAAGTCGCGTTGGTCTTTCCTTGTCGTCGCCGTCACCTGCCTGGTAACGGGCGGGGTTCTGAGGGCCGAGGCAGAGCAACAACCGCAGGTCCATCCAGTCGTCGTCGGCCCCAACGTCAACATGGTTGGCGGGCCGACGTCATTCGATCCCACCACCGGCCTCGTGACGCTGCCCCTGGTCGGCGATCCATTCCTCCAGCGGCAGAACGAGCCGTCCGTCGCGGTGTCGTCGCGGAACCCCTGCCACCTGCTGGCCGGCGCCAACGACTACCGCGCGGTGAATCTCGAGCAGTTGTTGACGTCCGACCCCGAGACCGGCGACGCCTGGCTCGGCATCTTCAAGTCCACCAACTGCGGCGCCACGTGGGGCAGCACGTTGTTCTCCGGGCACCCGGTCGACGCCACGCCCGAGGGTCTCGCCTCGCCCTTGAAAGGTCTCGCGGCCGCGGCCGACCCGACCGTCCGCGCGGGCACGAGCGGCATGTTCTACATGAGCGGCCTGGCGTTCGACCGCGGCGACAACGGGATTGGCAAGATATTCGTCGCCCGATGGATCGACAACAACAACCAGGACGGCGGCGATCCCATTAAGTACATCGGCACGAAGCAGATCGCGGCCGGCACGTCGGGCAAGTTCCTCGACAAGCCGTGGATCGCCACCGACATTCCGCGCAACGGCAATACCTGCACGGTGGACGGACAGACGTTTCCGGCCGGCCCGGTGTATGTCACCTACACGAACTTCGTCGGCGGCACCAACAACGTCCGCACGCAGATCTGGTTCTCCATCTCCACCAACTGTGGGGCGAGCTGGAGCAACCCGTCGAAGCTGAGCGAGTCGTTTGCCAAGAACCAGGGGACGGTGATCGGCGTCGATCCGGGGACCGGACACATCTACGTGGTCTGGCGGGAGTTCACGACGCCTGACGATTCCGGCAGCCGCCACGCGATCGTGTTCGTCAAGTCCACCGACGGCGGCCAGAAGTTCACCAAGGCCGAGCGAATCGAGCCGAACGGTTACCGGATGCAGCCGTTCGACCAGGCCTCCACATTCGCGACGTTCCGGACCAACGCCTACCCGACCATGGCCATTGTCGCGGCCGAGGCGGAGGGACGTCCGGCGAACCAGCCCGGCCGCGTGTATGTCGCCTGGTCGGACCGCGGGTTCAGGCCGCCGACTGAGTACCAGGGCCAGTTGCCCGGCATCCCGGGTGGCGATGCCCGCATTGTCTACTCGACCTACGTGGACGGCGTGCAGGGCTGGAGCCCGCCGGTGATGGCCGACCCCGTGGCGGGGGGCGACGGTCATCAGATCATGCCGGCGATGGCGTCTTCGGGCGGCAAGCTGGCGCTGGCCTATTACGACCTGCGGGAGGACCGGTTCGTCATCTCCGAGGACCTGGTGTTCGAGGGCGGCCTGAGCAACTTCCTGGCGTGCCAGCAGCAGCAGGAGGACAAGACGCTGGTCGGCACCGTGATCCACTGTCTCCAGTTGGCCGCGGCCAACTTGAAGCGGCACACGCTCGACCTGCGCGGCGCCATGGTCGATGCAAAGTGTCTGGCGGACGGAAACTGCAGCTTCGCCAGCTCGTCGGTGCTGAGCACGCGCGTCTCGAGGTACGCGACGGTGCGCGGCGTGACGAAGCAGTTCAACCCGCCGAACCTCCCGCTGTTCTCGAAGGGCCGGTTCCCCTTCATTGGCGACTACATCGATCTGGCCACCCAGCAGTTCGTCACGAACTCCCAGGGCCAGTGGCTGTGGAACACGGGTGCGACCGCCGGGCGGCCAGCGCCGATCTTCCACGTCGTCTGGACCGACAACCGGGACGTCCGGAAGCCCACTGACGGCAACTGGGAGAACTTCACCCCGAGGACCGGCGCGGTAGCCTGCGACCCGGGGCAGGCCGGGATCCGCAACCAGAACGTCTACACGGCGCAGTTACGACCCGGGCTGGTCGTGACGGCACCGGTCAACGCCAAGAGGATCACCGGCTTCCAGCGCACCTTCGTGGTCGTCGCCCACAACACGACGGCGGAGGATCGGCAGTATCAGTTCTGCCTGCCCGGGGCGGCGGCGTGCCCGACCAGCGCGGCGATCTTGGGTGTGACCACGTCGTTCAACCAGTACACGCTGGCCGACGACCCGATTACTTCGCTGGTCATCACGATCCCGCGCAGGTCGAGCTCGTCGCGCACGGTGTTCGTCCAGTCGGACGGCGAGGCGTCGGCGGAGACCAAGGTTCCGGTCCGGGTGTTCGATCTCGGAGGGTTCGATCTCGGAGGGTTCGGCGTGCTGTCGGTCGGGTTCGACACGGTGTATCTGAATCCGGACTTCGACAACCCGGACTTCGACAACCCGGATTTCGACAACGTCGAGCTGCACAACCCGGACTTCGACAATCCGGACTTCGACAACCCGGATTTCGACAACTATACCTTCGTCAACGAGACACTCCTCAGCCAGACCTTTCGCAACCCGGACTTCCACAACCCGGACTTCGACAATCCGGACTTCGACAACCCGGACTTCGACAACCCGGACTTCGACAACCCGGACTTCGACAACCTGACCCTCAGCAACCCGGACTTCGACAACCCGGACTTCGACAATCCGGACTTCGACAACCCGGACTTCGACAACGCGACGCTGGCCGACGTGACGTGGAAGTACACGAATCCCACGGGGAATACGACGTCAGCCTACAGCGCGAAGGTGAAGCTCAACCTGCCGGCGTGCACCTACGTGCTCAAGCCCGGCGACGTCATGGGCTTGGTGTGCGACGCGAGCGGCAACAAGATCGACACCAGAGGGTTTCCTGACTCCTGCCAGGAGCAGGTGAGCTGCGTCGCGGTGCAGCTCGTGGCGCGGCGTCTCTATGAGAGCCCGAGCTACAAGCTCGACTCGGTCAACGCCTGCGTTGCCAACGCGAAGTCGATCCAGAACCAGGCCCTGACCAACATCTACCGCTACGACCCGACGGCAGGATCGACGTCCGGTGATCGCAACGACGCCACGTTCTACCTCAAGCCCGGCGAGAGCGGCCTCGTAACTCTGCGCGTCTACGGCAAGATGGGCCAGCAGTTCTTCACCGATCTCCTGGGCTTTCCGGGCGCCGTGAAGAACGTGACGCTGGCGGTCGCGCCGCAGGCGGCCGACTGTCAAGTTTGCACGGGCTCGGCTTGCAAGAATGCCGACCAAGTCGGAAATGCCACGGAGTGCGCGGCGATCGAGCCGCTCGTCTTCGACACTATTCCGCCTGCGTTCGACGCGGAGCAGCACATCGAGTTCACGCCGGATCTGCCGGCGGAAGCCACTGGCCCGGATGGGGCCGTCGTAAACTTCACGACGCCGACGGCATCGGATGCGGCCGCGGGAACGGTGTTGGTCTCCTGCACGCCAGCATCCGGCAGCACGTTCGCGGTCGGCCCGACGGGAGTGGACTGCACGGCGGAAGATGCGAGCGGCAATACGACGAGGATCGCGAGCTTCTTCGACGTGATCGTGGGCGACACGACACCGCCGGTCGTGACCTCTCCGGGCACCCAGACGTTCGAGGCCGCCAATGGCGCCGGGGCCCTCGTGACGTACGTCTCGGCGACGGCCACCGACGCGGTGAGCACGCCGACGGTGGCATGCACGCCGGCGCGCGGCACGCAGTTCGCGCTCGGGACGACGGTGGTTACCTGTACCG